>DATJST010000031.1:0-3821 GCA_035503975.1 Acidimicrobiales bacterium
ACCCGAGCACATCGTGTTCGCCGTCGTAACCGACGGCCTCGAGAACTCGAGCCACGAGTGGTCCCGCGACAAGGTGATGGCCGCGGTCAAGGAGCGTTCAGATGCTGGATGGCACTTCACGTTCTTGGGGGCCAACCAAGATGCCATACGCGAGGGGGGCCAGCTGGGCGTC
The DNA here is from genome assembly GCA_035503975.1 of Acidimicrobiales bacterium. Lineage (GTDB taxonomy): Bacteria > Actinomycetota > Acidimicrobiia > Acidimicrobiales > Palsa-688 > DATJMJ01. Next base: position 173 of record DATJST010000031.1, read on the forward strand.
GGGGCGGCGGCGGCGATGACCTACGCCGCCACACCTGGCGCCCCCCAACGGGCCATGTCCTCGCTGTCCGCCTCGGTCTCGCGCCTGCGCCGAGGAGCAGCTAAAGCCGTGACCTACACCGACGAAGAGCGCCGCTCGAGCGGGTCGTAGCGCCGCCGCCGGGCGGCTTCGAGCGGGTCGTAGCGCCGCCGCCGGGCGGCTTCGAGCGGGTCGTAGCGGCGCCGCCGGGCGGCTTCGAGCGGGTCGTAGCGGCGCCGCCGGGCGACGTTCTCGGGCGTGAGCACCCGCGCCGAGACCTGCGGCGAGACCTGCGGCGGCGCGACCCCCGGGCGGGAAGGCGCGGGGGCCCGGTACAGTCGGCGGGTGGCCAGGTGCCCCGCCCCGGCGGGTTGCCAAGGCCCGTGCCTGCCAAAGGGCCGAGTGCGAGTGCCACCCCGGTCCCGGCCAACTATTTCTCAACCAAGGAGGACATCGGATGGGGCTACTAATCGGAGATACAGCGCCGGACTTCGAGGCAGAGACGACCCAAGGCCCGATCAAGTTCCATGAATGGATCGGGGACTCGTGGGCAGTCCTTTTCTCGCACCCCAAGGACTTCACACCGGTCTGCACGACCGAGCTCGGTTACATGGCCAAGCTCAAGCCCGAGTTCGACCGCCGGGGCGTAAAAGTGATCGGCCTGTCCGTCGACTCGGGCGCGGACCATCAGGCGTGGCTACAGGACATCGAGGAGACCCAGGGCGCCCGTCCCAACTACCCCATCATTGCCGACGCCGATTTCAACGTGGCGAAGCTCTACGCGATGCTGCCGGCCGAGACCTCGGGTGACGCCAAGAGCCGGACCCCGGCGCAAAACGCAACTGTACGCAATGTCTTCGTGATTGGTCCGGACAAAAAAATCAAGCTCGTACTGGTCTACCCGATGACTACCGGGCGCAACTTCGACGAGGTGCTCCGGGTCCTCGACTCGCTGCAGCTCACGGCCAAGCACCGTGTGTCCACGCCGGTCAACTGGAAGCCGGGCGAGGACGTGATAATCGCCGGTTCGGTAAGCAACGACGAGGCCAAGGAAATCTACGGCGAGTGGAAGGAGCCAAAGCCGTACATCCGCATCGTCCCGCAACCGAGCTAGCTGACCGCTGCTCCACAGCCAGCGGCTCGGGCCGCGCCCTCCACGAGCGCGACGAAGCTCCGTGGCGGAGCCGAGCGGTAATACTGGCAGCGAGGAGGCAACATGGCCAACCCCACACGGGGCTTTTTCGGGCGCAGCCGGCAGCCGCGTGACCCACGCCTGCCGCCGGGCCAGTACGACGCGGGCCGCGATTGGCCGGTCCTGACGGCTGAGCCCACTCCACACCTCGACACGGCCGCCTGGAGCTTCCGCATCGAGGGGTTGGTGGCCAAGCCATTGGCGCTCAACTGGGACGACGTCCACGCGTTGCCCCCGTCGCGCTACGAGGGCGACATCCACTGCGTCACCACGTGGTCCAAGCTGGGCATGGGGTTCGGCGGCGTGTCGGTCGACGCGCTGCTCGATCTGGCCCAGCCTCAGCCCACGGCGTCTTATGTGCTCGCGTTCACCCACACCGGGTACACGACCAACCTCCCCCTCGCCGACGTCACCGGCGGTAAAGCCTGGGTGGCATGGGAGGTGGACGGCCAGCCCCTCGCCCGCGAGCATGGCGGGCCGGCCCGGCTCCTCGTCCCCCACCTGTACTTCTGGAAGAGCGCCAAGTGGGTGGCCGGGTTGCGCCTGCTCGATCACGACGAGCCCGGGTTCTGGGAGCAGAACGGCTACCACGACCGCGGTGACCCCTGGCTCGAGCAGCGCTACCAGGGTGACTGACCCCGCGCCGGTAGCACCGCTAGGGGTCAAGGGCCGGCCCTGGCAGACGGCGACCGTTACCGGCGTCAAAGACGAGACGCACACGGCCAAGACATTCACGCTGCAGCTGGAAAGGCCCGCCGTCCACCTGCCGGGACAACATTTCATCGTGCGGCTCACGGCACCGGACGGCTACCAGGCGGCGCGCTCGTACTCGGTCGCCTCGGCGCCGACGGACGGCCGCAGCATCGACCTCACAGTCGAGCGACTGCCCGGCGGAGAGGTGTCAACCTTCCTGCACGATGTCCTGCAGCCGGGCGACGAGCTCGAGGTGCGCGGCCCGGTCGGACGCTGGTTTGTCTGGGATAGCGTTACGCCCGCTCTGCTCGTCGGAGGTGGCTCGGGAGTGGTGCCGCTGATGGCCATGCTGCGGTCCGCCCGCCTTGCGGGCCGGGCCGACCTGGTCCACCTGGCGGTATCTGTACGCGGCCCCGAGGATCTCTACTACGCAGGCGAGCTCCCCGGCCCCGAGACGACCGTGGTTTACACGCGCCAGGTACCCCCCGGCTACCAGCGCCCGCCCGGGCGCCTGGAGCTCGCGGACCTGCCCACCCCCGAGCCGGGAACGGTCGCGTACGTCTGCGGCTCCTCCGGCTTCGCCGACCACGCCGCCGAGCTCGCCATGCAGGCGGGCGTACCCACTGACCATATCCGGGTCGAGCGCTTCGGGCCCACCGGCTGAGACCACACCGATCGCCAGGGCCAAGCGCCAGCGGGCCAGTGCCTGGCGGCGCGTGCCACCGCGACGGGCGGCGCGGTCAGGTCGTCGAGCGCGCCGCAGGCTCACCCGGCCGGCTTGCGGACGCCTTGCAACCGCTGCGCCCGCTCGGCCGCCCGCTGGCTAACCGGTAAGCCCGCGGGCGAGGCTCAGCCCTTGACGGCGCCCGCCAACCGCCCTCGCACCAAGTGCTTTTGCAGCAGGAAGAACATGACGGCCACGGGCACGATAGTCAATATCGACGCGCCAAGCTTGAGCGGGAACTGGTTACCAGCCGACAGGCCGCCGCCCACGATGTCAGCCAAACCCGTCGTGAGCGTGTAGTACTTAGGCGAAATGGTGGCGATAAGGAAAAACTGGAACTCGTTCCACGAGCCCTGGAACGAGATGATGGTCAGGGTGATCAGGCCGGGCCTCACAACCGGCAGGACGATCCTCCAGTAGACTTGCCAGACGCTTGCGCCGTCCACGCGCCCTGCTTCCTCCAGGCTGGCGGGGACCTGCAAGAAGAACTGGCGCATCAGGAAAATGCCGGTGGCGTCCACGGCCAATGGGATGATCATGCCCGGGTAGGAGTTGAACATGCCAAGCTCCTTTAGCATGAGGAAGCGCGGGATGAGCAGCACGACCCCGGGTACGGCCAAAGTGGCGATAATCAAAGCGAAAACGAACTTGCGCCCGCGGAACTGGAGGCGGGCCAGCGCGAAACCGGCGAGGCTGTCGAGGAAGACGCGCCCGACGGTGATCATCGAGGCCACGAAGGCGCTGTTGAACAGCCACCGGGGGAAGTCGGTCACGGACGCGCCGGCGCCGATCCCGAGGATCTGGTCCCACGCCGACAGGCTCGCCGGGTGCGGGACGGGGTCGAGCGGTTGCACGGTCGCTTGGTAGTCGGTCTTGAACGACGTGAACACGGTGATAACGAACGGGCCGATGTAGATGAGGGCGAACAGGAACAGCAGGACATAGCCCACCGCTCGGCGCCAGGGGCGCCTGGGGTTGAGCGCGCTCATTGGGTCAGGTCCTCTTTCACAAAGCGGCGCTGC
>DATJST010000032.1:0-21749 GCA_035503975.1 Acidimicrobiales bacterium
CTCGGCCGATTTTGAGGGCGGTAAGCCGGAGCGCTCACCGTCTTAAGAGATCTAGGTTTCACCGTGGAGGCAAAGCAATGACCGACCAGGAAACGCGGGCTCGCATGAGAAGCTGGCACCGGTCGTAACCTGGGCATCGGAGCCGATGCCACCGGCAGAGCTTTCGAGGCGGGCAAAAGGCTGCCCCTGAGATGGACGAACGAAGTGCCTAACCGCGACGCCGACTCATCGTCGAAAGAAGAAAGGCCCCAGAGCCGGGGAGTTTGGGTCCGGGTACCGCTTATGAAGCCAAGCCCGGTACGGGACCGGCAGCTACCTCAGCGGTGGGGGGAAGGGGCTCGACAGGAGGTGGCGGGAAAAACTGATGCCGGGAGAGCGCGAGGACTGACCTTGCGGCAACGCTCCCAATCACGAGGGTGACGAACGCTACGGTGATCACCGCCCATGAGGTGGCGCCCGCGGGTCGCGTCATCTGCAACCACGTGATGGCGTCCAGGCCCACCGCCGCGGTTGGGAAGGTGAACGACCAGAAACCAGGCGTGAAGGACAGTTTGGCATAGACGAAGGCCAGCCGGGACTGCAACAAGACCATGAGGATCGCGTAGCCAGCTAGGCCGGCGGCAAGAACGTCCGGCGGCCCGGGGTGCAACAGGTGGTACGCGACCCCCGCCACCATCGGCGGTCCTGCTTCCAGGGCAATCACCGGTGTCAGGGCCGGCGACAGGCGGGGCCTTATGAAAAGCCGGTTCAGGATAATTGATGCGACCAACAGCCAGCTGACTATACCGACCCCGAACCACGCCGCGGCCAAGAGGTGCAGATGTGCTTCCGAGGCGGAGATCGACCCGACCAAGCCCGCGGTCGCGGTCGGCAGCAGGTACCCCGGGTGCATGCAATCGTCGTAGAGGTCGTTGATTATCCACTGACCCGTCGAGAGGCCCCCGATGACGACCGTCATCGAAGAAAAGACAATGACGAGGACCCGCCCAGCGCCAAGGGAGACGGCGCATAGGATCCCCGACAGCAATATCGGCACGATGACGATGAGCGCTTGGAACGGCGAAAGGATGGGGTTGCGCCAGTCCTGCCGTACCCGATGAAGGCCCTTCGAGGCGTAAGTTACGACGAGTGCCGCCCACACGCACGCGGCGAAGATGGCGAGCAACTCACCGATCAATTCGGTGAGGCCCACCATGGGAGCAGCCAGCCTCCAGACTTCGGCGAGCCCCGACAGGCCGAAGGCGATCCCGAAGAAGTTGGGTGGGAGAATGGGGAGCGTTCGATGCCGGGCCGCAACAGCGGCCGCATCTTCAGTCATTAATATATCCTCCTCTTTCCGGGACCGGACATCGACGGTGACGACATGCGACGCGTTTGCTCTATTGGCGTCGTGCGGGTCGCTCCCTCTGACCAAGCAGTTAAAGAGGCGCCCACAGGAGCGGCTGGATGGCTAAGTCGAGGGCCAGACCCCGCTGCAGGGGTCCGATCCCGCGCACCGACTCGAGCCCGACATGTTCGAAGCCGCTGCTATCCCGGTGATCATGCGCGTACCCTCGACACTGGCGGGCACGGTCGGCCTATGCTCAGCATCAGAACCCGGCCAAGCTGTGGGCACTGTTGTACGGAATATCTGCTGTTGTAACCTCAGTGAGCCCGCCGTTTGCTTGCACGGCGTAACCGATGACCATCGACGCGTTGGGATAGATCTGATAGAGGTAAGAGCCATCCGGCGTCATCCACATGTCGATTGGTCCCGATCCGACGGTGCCTCCGAGATCTCTGAACGTGCCGTCTCCTGGGACGTTCCGACATGCTGGATCCGCTGCAACCTGAAGTGCGTTGCCTTCGAGCCGCCAGCTGGTGATGTAGCTGTGACCGGTCATCGTCGCGAACACCAACCGGTCATCGGGAGTCATCGACATCCAACACGGGAACCCCCTGCCTGTGCTCGTGTCCGCTTGCACGGCTCGCCCGGGCGTCACCTTCCCATTCGCCTCGAGTGTAGCCAGTGAAACAGCATCAGCGGTAGCTAGTGCGATCACGAACTGGTTTGGCCGATGCTTCAAGAACAACGGGCACCAAGGGGAACTTCCGCCCGCACCCTGAAACATCGGCTCGCCTAGTGCGCCGTGTTCCTCGACAGAGAAAACGGCAAGACCATCCGGATCGGGATCGTTGGAGAAGATCGAGTGCTGCTTGCCATTTCGTTCGACAAAAAGATTCGGGCTGCCATCTCGGTTGGCGGTTGGGGCTTCGTCGATTGAAGAACCGACCAGCACGAACCGCTGGTCGGGTGCGAGCGTGAGCATCGTCGTGATACGACCAGGCTTGTCCGGTGGCACTGCCGTATAAGCCTCAGGCCGAGGCGTCAGCGTCCCTTCGCTGTCGAGAGACATGAGCCTGACGTGCTCGGGGCCAATGGTATGAAGTATGTAGAGGGTTCCGCTTGACGACGCATAAGCCAAGGACTTCGCAGTACCCGAGAGGCCCGTGACGGCGTTGCCCGTCGGCTTGACGTCCAAGAGGGTCAGCTTGCCCTCGTTTCCGACCCGAAAGCTCGAGACCGAGTTGTCGCGATTATTTATGGCCAAGAGAAATCCGCGGTCAGGCGTGAGAACCAGGCGCTGCGCCCCCTCAAGGATGATCGCTCGGGGATCCGCTCGGTAATTGAAGGCGCCAGACCCCGATCCGCCCGTCGGACGTCGTTCTAGTTCGGTGAGCCTGCCATCCTCACCTCGAGCGAAGTGGATGACGGAATTTTGGTCCTCGTTCGTCTGTACGTACAGACACCCGCTTGTGGTCATCTGCTTCCTCCTTTCCTGGCCCCGAGTTGGCGTGTCTCGGCATCCCGCCGAACGCTCCTCGGCGGACCTGGCTGTTCGCGTCATCGCCGCGGACGATCTGCTGAGGATGGTTCTTCCTGGCCGGGACACGAGCGGGACGGACAAATTCTGCGGCCTTCGCTTCAAGTAAGGCCAGTTGGATTTTGGCCCCTTGGCGGACGCCCTGATCCAGAATCACGAGGCGACATGGCACCGCCCCCGGCTCCCATGGCCTCGCCGAGCAAGCAGCGCATCCAAAGCGCGGGTTGCCGGCGACATCATCGAATTGTTGCCCGCTCTTGAACTGGTGGATGGTGTTACCCTTGTTGAAATGACTGGGCATGCCAAGAGCTCAGCCAGACGGACCAAACTTCTCGATCCGCAAGCGATTTGCTGCGACACCAGATCCGATAACGAGGTCCGCTGCCGCTTCGGCGAATCGCTCTGAACCACAGATGTAGACGAGCCCAGAGTTGGGCAAGAGGGGGATGTCATTGGAATTGATCAGGCCCGTCGGACGTGAACTGTTTGCTGGCGACTGCTCGGTGTAAATAACCGTGGTTTGCGGTCCGGGAAGCTCGTCCGGGTAGTACAAGTCTTCTGGCTTGCGCACAGAGACAAGGAGCCGCAAAAGGTCGGCATGCCCGTAGCGGCGAGCGAGCCGCAACATTGCCATCAGCGGCACCACTCCGGACCCTCCTCCGATGAGCATAGCTGGCACGTCGCCTCGCCAGATGAACCAACCGCCGATGGGCCCTCTGACTTCAAGGATGTCGCCCACCACGACCTCTTGATGAAGAAACTCCGAAACTTCACCCCCCACGAGCAGCTCTATCGTGAGTTCGATCTCGGGCGAATCCTCAGGAGCCGAGGCTATCGAGTACGAGCGGACGGCCGTGTACCCATCGGGGGCGGTCAGCCGGATGACACAGTGCTGACCCGCCAAGTGCCCGAATGGTCCCGGCAACCGAAGGTGGAAGGTTTTCGCTGTAGGGTTTTCGGATCTGATCGAAATCACGGTCGCAGTGCGCCAGCCCGTATCTGCGGTCTGGACTTCGGCCGCCTCAGTCACCGGCGTAACGTTGCTCGCGCCAGGGGTCGCCGTAATTGTTGTATCCCCTTACCTCCCAAAAGCCTGGCTCGTCATGGTCGAGGACGCGGATCCCAGCCACCCACTTGGCGCTTTTCCAGAAGTAGAGGTGGGGTACGATCATGCGGGCGGGCCCGCCGTGCTCCTTTGGGAGAGGCTGGCCGTCCACGTCCCACACAACGAGTGCCTTACCGTCGCCCACATCTGCAATAGGTAGGTTCGTGGTGTATCCAGTATGGGAAAAAGCGACGACGTGGCTGGCGGACTCGAGAGGCTTTGCTATCTCTAGCAGCGTTTCGACTGAGACGCCGTTAAAGGTCATCCCCAGCCGCGACCACGTAGTCACGCAGTGGATGTCCCCGTTGAAAACTGCCTCCCTGAGGGTGTGTATTTCGTCCCAGTTCCAACTCACTGGGTTCTCCACCAAGCCTTCGATCCTGAAGGTCCACGTGGCGGTGTCGAGTTTAGGCGTCGGCTCCGCCGCAAGCACTGGCCAGGAGGTGCTTTCATGCTGACCAGGCGGCAGCCGAGAGCTCCAGGCGTCGTGCGGACGTCCAGTGAACCCTCTCGTTATGGGAGACATGGTCCTCTCTCAGGCCGCGGTGCACATCGCGCCGAAGTGCCTGGCCATCTAGCCGTCGCCCATCCCCATCTTCGGGTCGTCGGTCATCTTCGGGTCGTCCGTCATCTTCGGGTCGTCCGTCATCTTTGGGTCTTCCATCTCCATTTCGGGGTTGTCCATGTTTTTCTCCTTGAAGGTTTGGGTGCCTTGTCCGGCAAACGTACTTGCGACGGTCGTCGCGTCATATCTCCCAGCGGCTAGCAAACTGGGTAGTTGAGGTCGGGCGTCCTACCCCTCAGTGGCTAGCCACGTGGGTAGTAGTTGAGATGGTCTTGCCGTGTCATGGTCATCAAGTACCTCGCCGACCGGAGGGGGTCTGATTGGATCACCGCCCTGCGATTGGTAACTGATAAGTGAGAAGAACGCTTTGCTACGTTGTCCCTCCGGGGCTGGCCATGCCGGTGTAGCCGAGGAGGATGTCCACCTCGGATACATGCTGGCGCATCTCTCCGCCGGTATGGTTGGCCTGTGGCGGGCGTAAGCGCGCACTGCCGGCCGGGCTCGGGTGGCGGCGATGCGGCGGGTCTGCTGAGCGTCGTGCCAGTCATGGCGGGTGTTTCCCGGGTGTCCCTCGACGAGTCATGGAACGTGAGCATCACGGACGGGGCCAGTCTTACCTCGAAAACCGGCCGGTCTGCGAGCTCAAGAGTTGTAGTTGTCGACTTTGATGACATTAATGGCATTGCCGTGTTGCAGCTCCACCCATCGGCCACTTAGTTACGCCCAGCCATGACCCCGCCATCAACGTCCCAGATGGCACCAGTGACCCAACCGGCAGCCGAAGACAAAAGAAAACTGATTGTGTTCGCGACGTCGTCAGCGGTCCCTACCCGGCCGAGAGGATGGAACCCGTCGAAGCTCCGCATCGTCTCCTCAATCTTGTCCTTCGGGACGAACCGCTCGTAGATCGGGGTCGCCACTACGGCGGGCGCCACGGCATTAACCCTGATTTGGTACGGGGCGAGCTCCATCGCCAAATTGTGCGTAAGCGCGTGCACCCCCCTTTCGCAAGGGAGTACGCCGACGAAGGGGTCGCTGCAATAGCCTGATGGGCCCACATACTCCCGATATTGACGATCGAACCGCCTCGTCCCCGATCGATCATTCCGCGGGCCACCGTTTGCGTAATGAAGAAGATCGCTCGATCGAGTTCCAGGAACGAGTCGTATAGCTCTCCGTCGTGGTCCATGAACGGCTTGGGCACGAAGACGCCCGCGGCATTGACCAACAAGTTGGCATCCATGTGCTCATCCGCGAGTTGCTTACGGACATCCTCCACCATCTTCCGGTCGGCGAGATCGGCAGCGATCCCGTACGCGGGGTTGTGGTTGCTGAGCATCTTGACCGTCTCATCCACTCGATGCTTGTCCTTGCCGATCACAACGACGCGCCCCCCTAGGGCGGCGACTTGCATTGCCGCGGCTTGGCCCATTCCGCTACTGCCACCCACGACGATAAGCTTCTGGTCTGAAAAGTCTATTTGCATCACTAAGTTCCTCTCTCGTTGGGACGGCCTCGACCGTCGGGAGTTTGGTTCACCGTTCGACCTGTCCCCGGGTCACGTGACTCCGCGACTGCTGCCTGATCACGTCTCGCGGTGGCAAATACGAACTGGGTCGTCGCAATAGCACGAGCCAGGGCCGCTGAAATGACTTCATGGGCGCCCGCCATCTCGGAGCTGCTGCCTCACTTCAGTGTCCTTCCGAGGAACCCCCGAATGTACGCGACTGCTACGTCGAGCTGGCTTTCCAATAAGAAGTGACCGCCGTCGAGCAATTGAACCTCGGCGTCGACGGCATCGTCACAGAAGGCGAGTGCGCCGGCGGGACCGAAGATCTCATCGTTGCTCCCCCAGATGGCCAAGACGGGCACTCCGCTTTCTCGGAGGTAGGAGTGGACCTTCGGGTAGATGGCGAGGTTGGTCACGTAGTCGGCGAAGAGCCGTAACTGCACCATGTCGTTGCCCGGGCGTGAGATCAACGCGTAGTCGTGGTACCAGGTGTCCGGACTGACCAAGCTCGGGTCAGCTACGCCGTTGAGGTACTGCCACTTGATCGAGTCGAGGGTCAGGGCCTGGCGCAGAGCTCCCTCGGTGGCCGCGCTCGGCTCGTACCAGTACCGCCGCACCGGTCTCCAGAAGTCCTGCTCGAAACCGGCTTCGTAGGCGTTGCCGTTCTGGGTAATGATCGCACTGACCGACTCCGGGCTGGCGAGTGCCAATCTCCAGCCAACGGGAGCCCCATAATCGTGGACGTAGATGGCATACCGTTCGACCCCGAGGTCGGCCAAGAGAAGGTTTGTCAGGTCGGCGAGAGCGTCGAACGTATAGTCGAAGTCGTTGACGGACGGTGCGTCGGAAAGCCCGAACCCAAGGTGGTCAGGCGCGATGACCCGGTACCGATCGGCAAGCTGCGGGATCAGGTTGCGGAACATGAACGAGCTGGTGGGAAACCCGTGCAAGAGTACGACCGGGTGGCCGCCGGGGGGACCCGACTCCCGATAGAACAACCGATGACCACGAACGACGGCGAACCGGTGATGAACGTCCGTCATTCCGTTCCCCGCTCACGGACGACCGCTCCCCCTCGGGAGGCCCGGGCATCACGGATTGAAACCCTCCAAGTCATCACGGCAATAGTTATGGGGCTCCAAAGGCCCGAGCATCCCCCACTGGGCAGCGGGCTGGGGTAGTTGACCAGCTGGGGGCGGTCCTCATCGTCGCCCACTTCTGGGCGCCCCCCGCCCCGGTATGCTCCTGGCATGTCGAGGTCTTTCACGCAGCTGAGATGGCCCTCGCCGCCAGAGCTGCGCGACCGCGAGATCGAACGGAGGGCGCTCGACCAACTGGTGTCCTCTCTGCTCTCGGGCGACAGCGGTGCGCTTGTGCTCCAGGGGGAACCGGGCATCGGAAAGACGGCTTTGCTGGACTACCTGGCTGAGCACGCGCCGGGCTGCCGCGTGGCGCGGACATCGGGGGTGCCGACGGAGATGGAGCTGCCCTTCGCGGCCGTGCACCAGCTGTGTGCATCGATGATGGACCGGCTCGAACGAATTCCCGAACCGCAGAGCAACGCCCTTCGGACGGCGTTCGGCATTAGCACGGGCCCACCTTCCGACCAATTTCTGGTTGCCCTGGCCGTCCTTAGCCTGCTGTCTGAAGTGGCCGCGGAGGAACCTCTTGTATGCATCATCGATGATTACCAGTGGCTTGACTTCGCCTCAGCTCTTGTTCTCTCGTTCGCCAGCCGACGGCTCGGCGCAGAATCGGTCGGCGTAGTCATCGCGACGCGCGTCATGACCGAGCATCTTGCTGGACTACCCGGGTTGGTAGTCGACGGGCTCCCTGATCCCGATGCTCATGCGCTGCTGGACTCTGTGCTCCCTGCAAAGGTGGATCCCCGAGTACGCGACCAGATTGTCGCCGAGACCAGAGGGAACCCGCTCGCACTGTTGGAACTTCCCCGCGGGCTGACAGCAACGGACCTCGCTGTCGGGTTCGAGCTCCCTGGATTAATGCCCCTCGAAAGCACCATAGAGGAAAGCTTCCGCCAGAGGCTGATGACGGTCCCTTCTGAGACGCGACGCTTACTTCTGGTAGCCGCCGCCGAACCGACGGGGGATCCGTTGCTTGTCTGGCGCGCCGCTGAACGCTTGGGGATCAGTCGGCAAGCGGCGGAGCCTGCGACCGACGCCGGGATCGCCGAGTTCTCGACCGTCGTCCAGTTCCGGCACCCATTGGCGCGGTCCGCCGCCTATCGGTCCGGGCCGGCGGACGAGAGGCGTGCAGTCCATCAAGCCCTGGCAGAAGCAACGGACCCCGAGCTCCATCTGGAGCGGCGGGCTTGGCATCGAGCCCAAGCAGCCCAGGGCCCCGACGATGACGTCGCAGCCGAACTCGAACGGGCCGCTGACCTGGCGCTGGCCCGCGGCTGCTTGGCGGCCGCCGGCGCGTACCTGCACCGAGCGACCAACCTTACGAACGACCCTGCGCAAAGGGGAGGAAGGGCGCTCGTCGCGGCTCAGGGAAAGATCCGCCTCGGTGCTTTCAAGGAGGCGGCCACGCTTCTCGCCCTCGCTGAGTCCGGGCCGTTGACGGGGATGGAAAAGGCGCAAGTGGACCTAGTCCGGGCACAGCTCGCGTCCATGACTACCCGGGGAAGCGACGCAACGCCCCTCTTGCTCGCAGCTGCGAAACGGCTGGAAAACATCGACTGGAAGCTTTCTCGGGCGACCTATTTGGATGCGTTGTCCTCCGCCATCTTCGTTGGTCGCCTTGCCAATGACGGTGCGGGTTTTATGGACGTAGCCGCATTGGCAACGGCTTCACCGCAGGATCCCCACCGTTCTGGGCCACTCGAGTTGCTCCTGGAAGGCCTGGCGACCCTCGGAACGGAAGGATATGCAATAGGGGCTCCCATATTGCGGTCCGCCCTTTCCAACTTCGGCAAGGACATGACTCCTGACGAAGAGTTCCGCTGGTTTTGGTGCGCCATCGTTGCTGCCATGCGGACCTGGGACGATGACGAGTGGGACCGGCTCTCTGATCGCTACCTCCAACTCGCTCGCGAGACTGGCGCGTTGAGCCAACTACCTCTGGCCCTCCTGGGGCGGACCTACCTCCTGCTCTTCTCTGGAGACCTGTCGGCGGCCGAGGCACTGAGCCAAGAGACCCGTGCCATAAACGACGCGATCGGAAGCAACCTCGCGCCCTACGGAGCATTCGGCCTCGCCGCACTGCGCGGCAACGAAGCCGAGGCTCTTGACCTCGTGGAGTCCACCATCAAGGAGGTCACTAGGCGCGGCGAGGGCGTGGGGATAACCTTTGCCAGATGGGCAGACGCTGTCCTTCACAACGGGCTCGGGCAGTACGACAAGGCGCTTTCTGCCGCTAAAGAGGCCATCGCTTACGACGGCGACATCGGTTCGAATATTTGGCCGGGCGTCGAGCTCATCGAGGCCGCTACACGCGCGGGCGACATCGAGACGGCCGAAACCGTTCTAAGTGCCCTCTCCGAAAGGATGGTGGCCGTCAATACGAGCTGGGCACTCGGGCTCCTGGCGCGCTGCCAAGCCCTCGTCTCCAAAGACGAGGGAGCCGAGGACCATTATCGCGAGGCTGTTCGGCTTCTCGCGGTGACGAGGATGCGCACCGACCTGGCTCGGGCTCACCTCGTCTATGGGGAATGGCTACGTCGCCAACGCCGCTCGATTGACTCACGGGAGCAGCTACGGACTGCTTACCGCATGTTCGAGGCAATGGGAATGCAGGCCTTCGCCGATCGAGCTCGTGGAGAGCTCCGGGCCGCCGGCGAAGGTGTTCGAAAGCGAGTCAGCGCCATGGCGAACGCGGAGTTGACTGCCCAGGAGGCCCAGATCGCACGATTGGCGAGCGATGGGCTCTCCAACCCCGAGATTTCCACACGGCTCTTCATCAGCTCCCATACGGTCCACTACCACTTGCGTAAGGTATTCGCCAAGCTCGGCATCACCTCGCGGAGCCAGCTCTCACAGAGGCCTCCACCCGAGTAAGCATCCGAGCCAGACCTCGGAATGGAGGGATTGATATCGCTTAGTTTCGGCGGATAACCACGGACTGCCCGGTTCGGCTACCCACTGGGGGATGCTTTCCTCACCTGTGTGCGGCACGATTCTCCTGACCAAGCAAGACCACGCGCGAGCAAATGGGGGTGCCCAACTTTGAAGAGCCTGGTGACCATAGTTACGCGTGCTGCACTGGCCGGCACGGTTTCCGCCGTCGGTATGGGCGCTGCGTCAGCTCTCTCAGCATCGGTTGCGCCCAGCCTTTTTCCGCCGCCCGGGCAAGCGGCCGTTTTCGTACAGACAGATAACCCAGCCGGCAACCAGATCGTGGCCTACGAGCGGGCTCCAAATGCGGTCCTCGGCGACCCTCAGGCCTACAACACGGGAGGGGACGGCGCCGTCACATCGGGTTCGGCCGTTGACTCGCTCGCTTCTCAGGGCTCTCTCGTCCTTGCCAATGGTGGCCGGCCTCTTCTAGCCGTGGATGCTGGGAGCGATACCGTGTCCGTGTTCCGGGTTTTTGGAAGCCGGCTCGTTCTGTCTCAGGTGGTGGCCTCGGGCCGTGAGTTCCCGGCCTCGATCGCCGTCCACGGGGACCTCGTGTACGTATTGAACTCCGGGGGAGCGGGATCCGTACAGGAGTTCTCTTTCTTCGGCGGCCGGCTAATTCCGCTCTGGGGATCCAACCGTTCACTCGGCCTGTCAAATATGAGCCCGCCGTTCTTCTTGGACTCGCCTGGTCAGGTCGGATTTACACCTGACGGCCAACAACTGATCGTTACCACCAAGAACAGTGGGAGCGACATCGATGTCTATTCGGTCGGTGAGTTCGGCTACCTAAGCGGGCAGCCGACAGCCAACGCGGCTGCGGCCCCGGTCCCCTTTGCATTTACCTTCGACGCCGTAGGCAACTTAATCGTCACAGAAGCTGGTTCGAGTGATCTCGCCTCTTACTCCGTCGCAAGCAACGGGACTGTCACCAAAATCGGGTCTGCGGGAGATGGGCAAGCCGCACTTTGCTGGGTCACTGTGGTCGACGGTTACTTTTACGGGTCGAATGCGGGTAGTGCGAACGTCAGCCAGTTCGGAGAGACCTCGGATGGGGTGCCCAACCTCGTCGGTGTGGCTGCTTCTCTGAGCTCTGGCGCCACTGATTCGGCCGCCAGCTCCAACGGTCGCTACCTTTATGTGGAAGAGGGTGGGATCGGCACGGTCGCCGAGTTCCAGGTCGCCTCAGCCGGCGCACTGGCTCAGATCGGTCAGGTGTCAGAGCTCTCGGCGCCGCTGGAAGGGGTCGCCGCCAGCTGAGAGCAACCAAGCTGGACGGTTAGGACGAGGGCAGAGCGCATGGTGTCGTCGGCTCAGCCCTCCGGCTTTCTCTCTAGATTTCTTGAACGGAGGCCCTCGTGGGCAAACCCGAGATCATCGTCTTCGACGTCAACGAAACGCTTCTCGACCTCGACTCCATCCGTCCATTCTTTGACCGGATATTCAAAGAACCTGAGGCAATGCGCCTGTGGTTCGCCAACCTGATCACCTACTCGGAAGCGCTCACGCTCGCCGGGGTCTACGTGCCGTTCACCGATATCGGTGGTGCGGTCCTGCGAATGCTCGCTTCGACCATGGGCAAAACCATTGAAGGCTCGGACGCGGCAGAGCTCACAAGCCGGTTCGCGTCGATGCCGCCTCATCCGGAGGTCCCGGACGCGCTGAGACGTCTACGCGACCACGGGTTCCGCCTGTTCACCCTCACCGACAACACCCTCGGGATCTCGGGGCACCAGTTGGAGAAGGCAGGCGTGATAGACGTCTTCGAAAGGAGTTTCAGCGTTGACGAGACGGTGAAGCGGCACAAGCCGGCCCAAGAGGCGTACCACTTTGTCGCCACGGAGCTGGGTGCCGACCCCGGTGACATCTGCCTCGTCGCCTGCCATGTGTGGGACACGGTCGGCGCTCTTTCCGCTGGCTGGCAGGCAGCACTCATACTGCGCCCGTGGAATGCGGCGCTCGATGTCGGCCCGCAGCCGGACTACGTCGGGAACGACCTGGATGCCATTGCGGACCAGCTGATGCGTGCGGGTGAGACCTGAGAGCCATAGGAGCCAGCGGCAACTTTCGGACACAAAAGAGGAGAAGACACGTATGGTCACGTGGGAGAACGTCACTCACGATCATGTAGTGCGAGCAATACACGAGTACGACCGGCTCGGCCCAGAAAAGTTTTACGCCGACCACGGCTTCGGCCCGACCCTAACCTACGACCTGATATGGGAAAAGCGCCGTTATCCGCCGAAAGCGCTCCTTGGGGCCGCCTACGAGTTTGCCACAGGGAAACGTCTGGCGCCTGGCGATTTCGAAGGCGGAAAGAGCGGTGCGGTTCGTGTGCTCCAGAGGCTCGGCTTCGACATCCAGCCGAAGGGGTAGGGACGGGATCGCCTCATAGAAGCAATCGAAACGCCCTTGAGACAACAGCCACTTGGCATTGAAACGTGCTTCGCTGGCCGTGCGGTTATTCGTTGATTCGAGGTGTCTCGGTCGAGCTCATCTATGTGATTTCGATCAGGACGCGACCGGGCGGCCCCGCTTCTACCAGTTCATGCGCGTTGGCAATCTCTTCAAGCGGGAACCGGGCGGCAATGTCGGAACGGAGGCTCTTGTCAAGGAGGGCCTCAGTAAGGACTCGAGCAGCCTCGGCCTTGACCGCGGGCGGGAAATCGTCACTCCCGAGCAAACGCAACGTCGTGTCTTTGAACCCGAGCGCCCAGTAGGGGATCGCGGGCCGGTCGGCAGACGAGAAATAGGAGCAGACCACTCCACCGATAGCGAGGATGTCGGCATCGAGGTCGATGTGGGCATTGAAGTCGACCTCTGCGACCCGGTGTACGCCGTCCGGCGCCACCGCCCGGACTTGGTCGGCCAGTTTCTCGTCGTCAGCCAAGAAGGCGTGATGAGCACCCAACTGTCGAGCCTTGGCGAGCTGGTTATCCTTCAGGACCACGGCCAATACCTGGGCGCCGGCGCGCCGGGCCAACTGCGTCGCGATGGAGCCGACACCGCCCGTGGCACCGTAGACGAGCACGACTAACCCGTCCACCGGCCCGTCCGCGAAGACCGATCGGTGCGCCGTGATACCGGCGATGCCCAGGCAAGAAGCCTGCTCGTCGAGGTCGCGCCCATCGCTCTTCGCCTTTTGTTCCCCGAGGGGCACAGCTAGGGTTTCAGGGACTACGACATACTCGGCTGCCGTCCCGAAGGGACGGTAGGACTGGGCACCATAACACCACACCCGCTGGCCCAGGCGCCCGGTGCTCACGCCCGGTCCCACCATCTCGACTGTCCCGGCGCCGTCGCTGTGAGGGACAACCCGCGGGTACGTCATCGGAGAGCCTTGCCACCCACTGCGTTTCTTGACGTCGCCCGGACTGACGCCTGACACGGCGACGGCGATGCGGACTTCACCGTCGGCGGGAACGGGGTCGGGCAAGTCACCGACGACCAGGCTTTCGCGGGCGCTCCCGTGGTGCTCGTACCAGGCTGCACGCAAAACCTGCTTCTCCTTCTCGAGTCCTTCTTTGGCGGATGGGCCGCTTCAGCGGTGGTTTATTGAGGAAAATTGAGCACGGTCCGGCCCCGGCCACGTCGCTGGCTGAACTCTATATACGCTGGCGGGGCATCGGCGAGGTCGAAGACCCTGGCGGCTGGAATTGCAACTGCCCGTCGGTCGCCATCTGCATCAGGGTGGTGAGCCCGTCGGGCTCCAGGCGGCCGAAATACCGGGTCACCGCGATCCCCGTTCAGGCAGAGGCACCTAGGTCGCGGTGACATGCGGCCGCGGCCGCGTGCAGCCCCGATGGCGGCGGCCGCCAAGTGGCCGCCGTGCCCAGCAGCGCGTCGGTCAGAGAAGCTACGAAATTGGGGCTGCGGCGCCCAAGTCGCCTCGTCCTGCCTGACCACGGCATTGGCGCCAAGGTCGGGCACAGTACCCGGACGGGTTGAACTCGGAGCGCGTCTGGCACTATCGGGACGCCGACGTCCAGCACGAGGGCCCTTTCCGGCGGCCGTCTGAGCGGCAACTGCAGTACCCCGACGGCGGGCAGCCTGGACGACGACGGCAGGTGCGCGGTCTCGACCATCGAGGCGGTCAGTAAGAAGACGAAGCGAGTGCGGCCGGGTTCAATCGATGATGGGGTCACACGGCGGCGCGTTCGTCGACGGGTCGGCGGCGAAACTCTAAGCGCTGGAGCGCCGGAGGCAGGTAGGCCTGGTCAAGGGCCCCGACGTCGGTGCCGGGCGGGACGATCTCGTCGATCCGGTCGAGGATCTCGTCGGTGAGCGTGACGTCCATGCCGGCGAGCAGGTCGTCGAGTTGCCCCATGGTGCGCGGCCCGAGGAGCGCGCTGGTCACACCCGGGTGAGCGATGGCGAAGGCCATGGCGAGGTGCGTCATCGGCAGGCCCGCCCCTTGGGCGAGCGGGATGAGCTGTTCGACGGCGTCGAGGCGGTGCTCGTCGGTGAGATGGCGGACCAGGCCGGCCCGGCGCAGGTCGTTGTGCTCGCCCTTGCGCACGCGGCCGGTGAGCAGGCCCTGCGCCAACGGGCCCCATACCAGCGTGCCCATGCCGTAGCGCTGGGTGACCGGGAGCACCTCGCGCTCGATGGCACGGTTGAGCATCGAGTAGGGCGGCTGCTCGGTACGGAAGCGCTCCAGACCGCGGCGCTCGGCCACCCATTGGGCCTCGACGATGTCGGAGGCGGGAGTCGTCGACGAGCCGATGGCACGTACCTTCCCGCTGTGGACCAGGTCCGACAGGGCCGACAGCGTCTCCTCGATGTCGGTCTCGGGGTCCAGTCTGTGGACCTGGTACAGGTCGATGTGGTCGGTCTGCAGCCGGCGCAATGAACCTTCGACCGCGGTCATGATCCAGCGCCGCGAGGTGCCCTGCCGGTTGGGGTCGTCGCCCATCGGGCGGCTGAATTTCGTCGCCAGTACCACGCTGTCGCGGCGCCCCTTCAGCGCTTGGCCAACGATCTCCTCGGAGTCGCCGTAGCTGTCGGCGGTGTCGAGCAGGTTGATCCCCGCGTCCAGCGCCTTGTGAATGACGCGGACCGAGTCGTCGGGGTCGGGGTTGCCGACGGACGTGGCGAACATCAAGGCACCGAGCCCATAGGGGCTGACCTTGATGCCGGTCCGGCCGAGGGTGCGGTACGGCATGCGGTTCCTCCTGGGGTTGTGGTGGGTGCCGGGAACCTGGTCCTGTTAGTAATGGCTCGTTTGGACCGTTTTCGTCACGGGCTGAGGAAGGCCAGCACGATCCGTCCTCGTCCGCTGCGGTTAGCGAAGGCCGTATACGCCGCTCCGGCGTCGTCAAGGTCGAAGACCTTGGCGACGGGTGTGGTCAGGCGTCCGCTGCTCGCCATGTCAGCCAGCGTGCTGAGGGCTTCGCTGTCCATGCGGCCGCCGGACCGAAAGACGTCTATGCCCCGCTCCGAGCGAGGAAGCTCAGTGACCGTCACGTACTTCCCCCCGTCACGCACGGCGCCAAGGGCCGGCGCCCCGATAGAGGCCGTGTCGAGCAGGGCGTCAGCGCCGCCGGGCGCAATCTCTCGCACCCGGGCGCGCAGTTCTTCCCCCAGGGCACTGATGGCGGCGGTCGCCCCGAGGGCGAGCGCTTCCTCCTTGTCCTCGTCGTGCACGACGCCGATAACCGAGAAGCCGCGCGACGCGGCCAGTTCGACGGCGAACCCGCCCACGCCGCCTGTAGCGCCGGTGACGACGACCGTATCGCCGCCGCCGAGCCTCAGGTCGGCCAGGCCGCGCCAGGCGGTAAGGCCGTTTAGGCCGACGGTTGTGAGTTGCGTCGCCGGCAAGCCGTCGGGCGCGGGGACGACGTTCCCGATGGGGAGGGCGACGGCCGACGCCTGCGTCCCCCGGAAGCTCTCGAACCACAGGCTGAACCCGACCACCCTCGTCCCTACCAGCGAGCTGCTGACGCCATCACCGCAGGCGGTGATGGTCCCGACTAAGTCCCAGCCCGGGGTGTAAGGGCCTGTCGCCCCGGGCGGGAACCGAGGGGCGGCGGCACCGGTGACGACGGCCGCGTCCGAAGGATTGATGGTGGCCGCCTCGGTGGCGATGAGCACCTCGCCGGTGCCGGGTGCCGGGTCGGGAAGATCCCGCACCTGGACGTCGTCGATGCCGAACTGTTCGACCCTGACCGCTCGCACCCTGGCCTCCTCTATGTGCGCGCCTTGCTATTCCGCTTGGCGTTGGCGACGTTCTCTTTTAGCTGGGCCAGGTCCTGGTGCGTGACGAACGCTTTCTGCCCGGCGTCGACCCGCCAGCTTTCGTCCAGCCCACCGATATCCAAGGCATCGAACCCGAACTGGTCGTAGAGATGGGCGACGAGTTCCTTGGCCTCGGCGTCATCGCCCGACAGGGCCAGCGCTCGGCGCTTGGGGTCGCCTTCGGGGTGGCCGTCCCCGGACATGTCGGCCGCGTCGATCATGCTGAAGGCGCGCACCACCCGGCTCTTGGGCAGGTGCGCCTGTAAGAGCCCAGGGGCGGTGGTACTGCCGTTGTCGATCTCGGGGATATGGCCGAGGCGCTCAGGGAAGTAGTTGATGGTGGAGATGACCACTTTGCCCTCGAGGGGCTCCACGGGCACCTGGTCGATGGTGGTGATGGGGATGGCGACGACGGCGAAGTCGCCCCGGGCGGCCGCCTCGGCCGGTGTCGCCGCCCTGGCGTGTGGGCCCAGCTCTTTGACTACGCCGGCCAGCGAGCCGGGGCCCTGGTTGTTGCTCAGGACAACGTCGTAGCCATTGGCGATGGCCGCCTTGGCTATGTTCTGGCCCACGTGGCCGCTACCGATGATCCCGATGGTTGTCATTGCTGGCTCCTTTTCTCGCATGGGTATCCGTTCCGGCTGGCTCAGAGCACCAGGGCGAGCTTCCCGTAAGGGTGCTCTCCCATGAGGGCGGCGAGTGCTGACGGGGCGTCATTTATCGAAAAGGTCATGGCGATGGGAACGATGATGTCGCCGCGTGCGGCCATCTGGAGCAGCCGGGCGCGCTGTGACGCTCGGTAGGGCCCGCTCTTCGGGTTGGAGCCGCCCACCCACTGCAGGCCGTCGGACTTGGCCCGCTTGGGCGCGGCAATGGTCACGATCCGCTGGCGGTCGGCCACTGCCGCCAGGGAGACGTTTATGGCCTCGTCAGTGCCCACGGTGTCCAGCGCGGCCGTGACCGGGCCAGGGGCAGCCGCACGCACCCGCTCTTCGAGCCCGGGGCCGTACTGGACCGGCACTCCGCCGAAGCGAGCAACCTCGTCGAAGTTGGCCTTGGCGGCGGTGCCGATGACGGTGGCGCCGAGCAAACGAGCTTGCTGGAGCGCGCTGGTGCCAACGGCGCCGGCCGCCCCGTGGAGGAGGACGACGTCGCCGCCTCGCACCCGGGTGACATCGAGCATCTCTGCCGCAGTGGTGCCGACCAGCAACAGGTTGGCCGCCTCGGCAAAGCTGAGGTTCGTCGGTTTGGCGAACACGTCAGATGCCGTGACCGTCAGGTGGGAGGCGTACGCGCCCGTGACCTGGAACGCCACAACCTCGTCGCCAACCGCTCCGCCTCCGGTGGCGATCTCCGTCCCAGGGCCTATGGCCAAGAGCACCCCGGAAGCCTCGTACCCGATAGTCAGCGGCAATAGCGAAGGATCTTGGCCGGCGGCGAAGTGCTTGTAGTCGGCCGGGTTCATCCCTGCAGCGCGGACCTCGATGGTTACCTCGCCTCTTTTGGGCGGTCCCAGGTCAATGGGGGCCTGCTTCAGGACCTCGGGCCCGCCGAAGTCAGCGGCTAGCCATTGCATTGCCATTTGTCCCTCCTTGAGTTGCCAGTTCGACCTTCAAGCCAGCTCCTCGGTACCTCCTGGCACACTGTCTCGACCGATGAGCGCCGCCAAGCGCCGTGATTCGTACAAGAGGCCGAGCTCGAGGGTGGCGACGGCGGTGACCGCTCCCACGTCGATGGCACCCGGGGGCTGGCACCCCGCCGCCCAGTGCGACGACGAGGGCTACGGTTGCGCCGGCGACGACGGAGTTGACCAGCAGGATCATGCTGGCCCTGGTGAAAAGGACCGATCTCGCGCTGTAGCGCACACTGAGGACCCCGAACGCCACGGCGTCGGGCTCGAACAGGCGGGCATGCCGGGGGTCGATGGCGGCGTAGTACTTGCGGATGGTCTCGATCCGGCGCCGGCTCACGATGTTCTGGACGCTGGTGTCAATGAGACGGACGATGGTGAACCAGCCCAGGATGAACACCGTCGGCAACACGGAGAAGGCCAGGGCTTCGAGGTCCTGTCGTGAGGCGCTGGCGAAGCCGATAGCGACCAGGCCGCTGCTGAGGGCCGAGAGGTACAGAGCGGCCCGCGAACCGCTTTCGCTGATCGTGGCGCTCGATATCGACTGCAGCGCAAAGTGCTCTGTGACCAGCGCGCTCATGAAAGCCGGGGGCTCCTGGGCACGGCCGGGTGGCCCTCGTCAGGCACGGGCAGGCGCAAGCCGGGGGCACGGACGAGCTGCCTCGGCCAGACGGGGGGCGGTCCTCACGCAAAGGTGCCCAACTCGGTGAGCCTTCTCCGCCACGGCACGGCGCCCACGACACCGCCGCCGGCGTCCTTTACGAGCCCGAGCGTCACGGCCACGGAACGACCTCGCCGGTCGCAGTCACGGCCTGGACGTGCACGGGGCAACCTTGACGCCCAAAGACCCCCCGAGCTCTTTGTCCCCGGACCCGATGGGGCCCGGGGTCCCGTTCTTCATCGTCCCCGACCTTCGCACGCGCCAGAGCAATGAGTACTTTGGCCATCCCTTTGGCTCCGTTCGTCGTGTCTCCTGACCAGTGGTGCCAGGTGGTGCGCAGGCCCTTCCAAACCGGCGCCAGCCGGCTCAGCCCTTGCCGGTCTCACTCCCGACGGCCACCCTCCCAAATCATGGTAAGAGCTAACATTGGGCAGGATCTATGACTGAAACACCGGAATACTTTGCAGATCGTCCAGACGGTGGGAACCGGGCACACTTGGCGACCGGCACCGAGCGTCCGTCCGACATGCTCTCAGTCTTGCTAAGAGCCGTCCGGCTCCGAGGTGAGCAGATCTTCTGCTGCGCACCGGCCTCACCATTTGCGATCTCGTTCGACCACCCGGGGGGGACGCTCCACATCATCAGTCAGGGCCAGTTCGAGCTGCAGCTTGATGGCGAACCGGGCACAAATTGCTACAAACGAGGAGATGTGGTGTTGCTGCCAGCGGGCCGGGTGCACACCGTCCGGCACGGCCGCCTCGTAAGTCCCCGTGCGCTGGCATCGAGTGATGTTCAGCTCGACACGGCCCGTCACGGCGAGGGTACGCACTGGCTATCAGGGACGTTCTCTTTCCATGACTCTCCTGCCGCTCAGTTGCTCCACGGCCTGCCGCCACTGATCGAGCTCCGAGGGGCGGGAGACCAGGCTCTCGTCTGGTTGGAGGTGAGCGCGCAGATGCTGGTGAAGGAAACGACCGCCCCCTCGCAGGGTTCACTAGAGATGGTCTCGCGGATCCTCGACCTGCTGTTCATCCAGGTGCTGCGAGCATGGGCGACCGGGCCCGACGCCACGCCGGGTTGGCTGACCGGGGCCATGGACCCCGAGGTGGGCACAGCGATCACGGCGATCCATTCCAACCCGGGCCGGCCATGGACGATAGAACGGTTGGCACACAAGTCAAACCTGTCTCGGTCAGCCTTCGCCGAGCGGTTCGCGAGGCGGGTCGGGCAGCCACCAGGCGCGTACATCGCACAGGTACGGCTTTCGAACGCAGCCGCGCTCCTGCTCGAAACGCCTGAACCGGTTGCCGCGGTCGCCACCAAGATCGGTTACGACTCGGAGGCCGCCTTCAGCCGAGCTTTCAGCAAGCGGTACGGGATGCCGCCGTCGAAATGGCGACGAGAGACCAGAACGATGTCCGCCAACTGATCCCGCGCTGCTGGGTGGGACCGCCCTCCCGGGCCGTTCTCGAAACCAGTACGCGATCTTTTATCCGGCGCGTCCGCGAGTGGACGTAAAAGTGGAATACCACTCGCCTTTCTTGTCGCTGAAGAAATGGGTCCTCGGGCGTTCGAGCTGCCGGCCGTCAACGAATATGTCCACTTTCTCGTTGTAAAAGGCGATTAGCCCCGCGATGGGCTGCAACTGGCGGGTCGGGAAGTCGTAGGTCCAGGCCAAATCTGGGTGCAGCTCCACGCCAGCCCGCACCGACCAGTAGCCGGTGGTCCGGCCCTTGTACGGGCACTCCGTCACAGTGGTCGTCGGTACCAGGTGGGAGAAGTCGACCTCAGTCCGATTGATGTAATAGCGGGTAGGCAGGCCGGTCTCGAACACAAGGACGGGGCAAGAAGACCTGGCAAGTACGGCGCCGGCGAGCTCGACTCGAACAGCCCTGGTCGAACGGAGGGCGTCGACGCGCACATAAGGGTTGCGCGGGTGGACGAAGACTTGTTCGTCCTCTTCCAACCACGAGTCCACCGCACCCCACTCGAACCGTACCGTGCCCTTAAGATCCCCGACCAGAGCGTCCTCGCCGAGCAACCGCGCGCAATTGGGGCGCTCCACGTCTCCGACCCGTACCCCGTGCACCGATACCTTCCCCCGAGGGCTGTGCTGGGCGTAGCCGTGCGGTGACAGCACCCCATCTTTGACGTCCTCGAGCGGTATGTAGTACTGGGGGTAATAAGGCCATTCCCAACAATAAAGGGCCTTTGTCGTATCAAGCACCGTCTCGCCGTTCAGGATTGCCCGAACTCTGCGGGGTACGGGTTCCACGTGGTTCGCCTGTGCGATCATCACGGGGTAATCCCTCATTTTGTCATTGTCCTCCTCGTGCCCGCACGCGGCCACAGGCGGCCAGCAACGCCAAGCCAGGCCGCAGGGCGGCCTTCGCCGTCCTTGTCCGGGGGCGTCCACTAACTATCGTTTACCATCGTCACACCGTTTTATACGAGCCGCTCGCCACCGCAAATGGAAAAGGTGACCGCATTCGCAGCCGGCCCGAGCGGGCACTGCCGCCCGTCCCTAGGCAAAATCAAGTTCCTTTCGCGAGCCACGCGTGGCTTATGCTCGTCACTTTTCCTCGGTCCGACATCGCCAGATCTTGTCTTTCCATGAGGCGCTGAAGCCGAACTACACCAGCTCGTAGTCGCGTACACGCCGTGCCGTTCTGGGCGAAGAACGCTTCGGGCTCGAGCCGGTCGTGCTCCTAGAGCCCGAAGGACATGGCCGTGGATTACCGCAGCGTGCAGTCTGGCCAGCGCGCTCGTCATCGCCCCAGGCGCGCGGCCGTCAGCCCCTCGAGCGCCATGCCGTACGGCACGCCTTCGACGATCCGTCGACGCATGCGCTGGTTGAGGGTCTGCTTCTGCAGCCTCCGATAGAGCTCGGGTTTCCCAGCGAGCATCGTCGCGATCTCGTACCCACGTGCCAACAGCGCGTTGTGAGGGAGCACCTCGGTGACAACGCCCCACTGCATCGCCGTTCTCGCGTCGATCGTCTCACCGCTCCAGAGCAGCCACTTCGCACGGGCCGCACCGACGACCTCTTCCCAGACGACCTGCAGTCCGTCGCCTCCCGTGATGCCGAACGCGGGATG
>DATJST010000033.1:0-3093 GCA_035503975.1 Acidimicrobiales bacterium
AAGGCGAAGATGCCCACAGTTCTTCAAGCAGACTCGATGGCCCCGGTCGACGTGGCTGTCTCTGCGTGACGACCTGGCTGCCCACCTTGGGGATCGACCGCTCGGCCCAGCCGATCCCCTCTTCACTGTGCAAGAAAACAAAGGATGAGACGACTACCCGGCACGGAGCGTGGGGGTGGTCCCGCGGTCGGCGCGCTCATTGGATGCCTGTTCCCGCCGGCGTTCGTGTGTGTTCGGAGCCCGATGGATGAGTTCCGCCCGAGGTGTCACTCGGGGGCGTCGAGCGGTACCGGAGAGGAAGGGGCTGACCGCGTTGGCCGAGGGACTGTCAGTGAACGAAGTGGGCAAGGAGATCGCCGAACACCAGAAGCGGGCCCACGAATCGGAGGAACACACCACCGAGCGTGAGCAGTCACGGAAGACCACACAAACGCTCACAGTGGTCGAAGCGGTGCTCCTCGCAGTTGTTGCCATCCTGGCGGCATGGTCGGGATACGCGTCCGCGAAGTGGGGCACCGAGTCCGCCCTGAGTCTTGCCAAGGCGTCAGCGGCGCGCACCGAGGCCAACCGCGAGGCTTTCCTCTCCATGGAAACCCGCAACTTCGACTCATCCACATTCAACACCTGGGTCACCGCCTACCTCACCGGGAACAAGTCGGCGATGGCAATTGCGCAGCGGGGCTTTCGTGACCAGTTCAACGTCGCGTTCGAAGCCTGGATGGCCACCGACCCCTTCAGCAACCCCAACGCTCCCAAAGGCCCTACCTACATGCCCCAGTACAGCACGCCCGGCCAGGCTGAGAGCGTGGCGCTCGACGCCAAAGCGGACGCGGAGTACGCGGCGGGAGCGAAGGCGGCTGCCACGTCCGATGCCTACGTACGCACGACGGTATATCTGGCCAGCGTCCTCTTCCTTGTGGGCATTAGCGGCCATTTCGCGGTCCGGCGGGCCCGGATCGGACTCGTCGCCATCGGGAGTGCGATCCTTATCATCTCGATCGTTTTGTTGGCCACATCGCCCATCCCGACGCTATAGGGAAGCCGGGTCTCCCGGGATGAGAGGGGAGCGGGGGTCCCGGCGCTGGCCGGGTCCGATCACGACGCGCAGAGCCACCGGCCATGTTGCCGACCCGAATGCCGCCCAAGAACTAAAGGAGGGGGTTCTCGCCGCCGGTGACCGCTCCAGGAGAACCGTTGCGAACATGAGCAATACCCTCCAACCGACAGCGACCGCCGGGTGACGAATCCCCTCGCACGCTTGCTCGGAGAGGGCGGATGATCGTTTCTGTTATCACCATCGTCGTGATCCTCATCCTGTACAGCGCGGTCTCCAAACCGCTCGATGCACGGGGCGTCACGTCAGCCATGATCTTCACGCCAGTAGGTCTCGCCGTTGGGACCTCCGCTCTCGACCTTGTGAACATCCACCTTGAGAGCATCGTCGCGGAACGGTTCTGTGAGCTCGCCCTCGTCTTTCTACTCTTCAGCGACTCGACGCGCATCGACCTGGCGGGCCTGCGCCACCAGCTGAGCTGGCCCAGCCGGC
This sequence comes from Acidimicrobiales bacterium, assembly GCA_035503975.1. GTDB lineage: Bacteria > Actinomycetota > Acidimicrobiia > Acidimicrobiales > Palsa-688 > DATJMJ01. Next base: position 1,547 of record DATJST010000033.1, read on the forward strand.
TTCTGTTCATCGGCTTGCCGCTGACGATACTCGCCGGCCTGGGCGCCGGCGTCCTGGTCTTTCCCGGCATCGCCCTGGCTAGCGCCTTCGTTCTATCGACGATGGTCTGCTCGACTGACGCAGCGCTCGGACAGCGCGTCGTCACCGACCCGTCAGTACCGGCCCGGGTCCGCCAAGCGCTGGATGTCGAAAGCGGGCTGAACGACGGCCTCGCGGTGCCGTTCTTTCTAGTAGCTGTCGACCTCTCCCTGGCCCAACTGTCGACCGGCGTCACCGCTGCGGTCCTGCGCCGCATGGCGGAACAGATCGGCTGGGGCCTCGTCGCCGGCATCGGAGCTGGAGCACTCGCAGGGCTGCTGCTCCGCGTGGCCGACCAGCGCGGCTGGCTGGAGGGGCAATGGCGGCAGATCCTGCCCCTCCTCGCCGCGCTGCTTGCCTATCTGGTCGCCCTGCGGCTGGGCGGCAGCGGCTTCATAGCGGCCTTCGTGGGAGGGATGACGTTCGGCTATCTCTCCAGACATCACGATCTGCCCGTCACCAGCCTCAACGAGGATGTCGGAGGGATACTCGCGGGCGTCACCTGGGTCGGCTTCGGGGCGCTCGCCGTCGGCATGCTGCTCCCGCACGTCACCTGGCAGATCGTCGCCTATGCCGCGCTCAGCCTGACACTCATCCGCATGGTTCCCGTGGCGATTGCGCTGCGCGGCAGCGGGGCCCGGCTCCCGTCCGTCGCCTTCATAGGATGGTTCGGTCCTCGCGGGTTGGCCTCCATCGTGTTCGCACTGATCGCGCTCGAGAACGGCATTCCCGACCGACAACTCCTGCTCACCACGGTGATGATGACCATCCTCATGAGCGTCTTCCTCCACGGCCTGTCCTCGGTCCCGCTGGTGGCGGTCTACAGCCGCTGGTACGCGGCGCAGGCGACGAAAGACCCGAGTGCCTCGGAGGCCAAACCGACGATCATGTCCCGCCTGCGGCATCACCCCACTCCACAGGAAACTCAATCGGCGACCGGCCAACAACATCCATCGCGGTGATCGGCGCCGCTAAGGAAACATCTCCTCGTCGCGCAGGGTCCCAAACGAGAAACACTGTGACATCGTTCTCGACCCCTCCGTAGGCCCGGCTGTCGAATGAACCCAGGCGTCGAGGCCCGTCGGCATCTCGACCAGGGTCGGGCACCAAGCAGCTTCTGCGACCGCCCTTAGGACTCCAACACGGGCCGCCCCCCAAATGTCTTGACGGTCACCCCCAGAGAGGTGACACCCAGTCACCCTGTCGGGCCGTAGCTTACGGACCAGAGCGCTCTGGCCCAGGGCGGGCCGGCGCCGACGACAGAAGGTGTAAGGCATAGGGACAGACCGCTACGGCCCGTGGGGGCCGTAGCGGAACAGAGAGGGCGCATTATGGCTAAGAACGACCCGGTTTTTGTCTACATTGGCACCTACCCGAGCAAGGCCGCCGCCGAGAGCGACTATGACATCGTCAAGGACCTGCACGCGGAGGGGGCCGTCGGCACCTACGACGCTTCGGTGGTGACCAAA
>DATJST010000034.1:0-18148 GCA_035503975.1 Acidimicrobiales bacterium
AACGGCTGCTTGGAGGTTAGCTCCAGCTGGCAAGACGTGGCGTGCCGGATCCATCCGGTCACGGTGACCAGTCCTCCGCTCGCTGGCAGCGTGCTCGGGATAGCCGATGCCGACTCGATCGACGCTTGGGCCGAGGAGTGCGAGCTGCCTTCAGCGGCCGTGGGCGCCACAAGGACCCAGGCGCTGAGCAGGCCTGCGAGGACAAGACTGCAGAGGGGGGCTCGGGCTCTCGCCCTGCCGGCGCGACGACCTGTCGTACATATCCGGCTCAGGCGCATGGATGCCCCATCGCCTCCCCATTATCGCGCTGTGGGTTTGAGCAAAGGCCCGGCACGCCGACGCCAACAAGTTTGGCAAACGCCGGCCAGGTCGAGACCTGTGGCGCCCACGTCCCGGCCCTGATCATCGAGCAGTGGCCCTTGCTGTAGCAGGTGGTTCCCATGATGTCGACGAGCTTCACGCCAGCCAGCTTGGGCCAGATGTGCTCACGGTATGCAGCAGGGTCGACGTCGGCGCCGAAGGCAGCCTCCCGCTCCTTGAGCGCTTGCTTGCGGGTCGCGATGGCCCGGCCCCGGCTCTGACGCAGCGCGGCAGTGTGGCCGGCGCCGGCCTGGCAGGTCTCGCACAGGACGTGGCGAGGATTGGCGACGGGTCCTCTCCCAACTTTGGTTGGTTGGTGCGGGCGAGAGGACTCGAACCTCCACCCCTCTCAGGACCAGGACCTAAACCTGGCGCGTCTGCCAGTTTCGCCACGCCCGCAGGGCCGACGGGCGGACAGCTTAGCCGCTGGCCCCTGCGGCGAGGCGCGGCTCTGGCGCCGATTCGCCAGCCTGTCACCAGCGCCCGGCTAGGCAGTACCCTCTGGGTATGTCAAAGCTCGATATCACCGGTGTACCCCGCGCCCAGGGGCCGGGCGCGGGGCCCGACCCGATGGCTGACGTATACCAGCGCTTGCTGCGAGAGCGCATCGTGTTCCTAGGCAGCGAAGTAGAGGACCGGTCGGCCAACCTCATCTGTGCCCAGCTGCTCCTGCTGGCAGCCGAGGACCCCAACCGGGACATCAGCTTGTACATCAACTCGCCCGGGGGGTCGGTGACTGCCGGCTTGGCCATCTACGACACCATGCAGTACGTGCCTTGTGATGTCTCGACGGTCTGCATGGGCCTGGCGGCGTCGATGGGCCAGTTCCTGTTGTGCTCCGGCACCCCAGGCAAGCGCTACGCGCTGCCCCACGCTCGCATCCTCATGCACCAGCCCTCGGGCCAGATGCAGGGCCAAGCCGCCGACATCGCCATCCAGGCCGAGCAGATCGTCTACCTGAAGCGCATGATGGCCGAGCGCATCGCCTTCCACACCGGCCAGGCGGTTGACCGCATCGAGCGGGACTCCGACCGGGACCGCTGGTTCACCGCTGACGAGGCCAAGGAGTACGGCTTTATCGACCAGGTCATCTCCAAGGCCCGCCAGGTGGGAGAGCCTGCGCTGGCCTGAGCCTGCGCTGGCCTGAGCCTGCGCTGGCCTGAGCCTGCGCTGGCCTGAGCCCTCGCCGCCGGCAACAACGCCGGCCCAATCAACCCGCCCGGCCTTTGTCACCCCGGGTTATGCGCCCAGCCTTGCTCGCCGCCAGCTTGGCTACCTGGGCTAAGCCGCCCTCGCGGTAGTGGTGGCGGGCGACCTCGAGCAGGCTGCGGGCCCGAGGAGCCGGCTCGCCTGGAGGGCCGGCAGGCGTCTCCGTACCCTCGCCGGTGGCGCCGAGACCAGCCTTATCGTCCGGCCCGGCCGGGACCCGCGCGAGATCTATCGGCAGGACGACATCGGGTGCCCTCCGTGGGTCCTTGCAGAAGCGCAGGAGCGGCTCGAGCACAGCTGACCAGCGGAACCGTTCGCGCGCCGCAGCCGCCGCCTGCCGGCACGACGCCATGAGCTCGTCGTCCGACAGGAGCCTTTCCAGCGCGGCCTCCAAAGCCTCGACGTCCTGGGCGGGCACGCACAACCCGAGCCCCTCGTCGCGCACCAGTTGAGCGAAGCTGTCGCCTTCGGTGGTGACCATCGGCAAGGCCGCCCAGATGTAGTCGAGGGCACGCGTCCGGAAGGAGAACCTCGTCTCAGCGCTGTCGAAGTGCATCGTGACCCCGAGGGTCGCTTCCAACAGGTAATCCTGGCGTTGGGCGTACTCGACCCACCCGTCGTTGAAAAAGACGTTGCGGCCAGCGACGCCCAGCTCGTGCGCCAGCGCCCGCACATCGATGGCCATTTGCATTGGAGGCACGTCTGGGTTCGGGTGCTGCATACCCATGAAATAGAGGCGTACGGACGGCCGCCGCGAGGCAAGACGGGCGACCGCACGGACGAGCGTCAACGGGTCGAACCAGTCGTAGACACCGCCCGCCCACACGAGGATGTCGTCCTCCGGCGCGGTCCCGGGGAGCACGCCCCGCAACACGGCGTGGCGGTGCTCGGGATTGTCGTCGGGCACGCCGAAGGGGACTACGTCAATCAGGTCGCGTAACGTCGGGTCACCGTCGTAAGTCAGCCAGTTGACGCGCCCAAGGGCGCACAACTGCCCGATGTACAGGTCGCGCTGCCGCTCGCTCGCGCACATCAGGAAATCCGCCCGCCGCAACTGGAAATTGAGCGTCTCCAGCGAGGTGCGCACGTGCCATTCGCGAGCCGGTCCCGAGGCGCCCTTGGTCAGAGCCAGCGTCTCGAGGTGGAGCGGGTCATAAACGTCGAAGACGATGAGCTTTTCAGATCGAGCCAGCACCGCGTGGTGGAGCGTCACGTAGCCCTGGAGAACCATCACGTCGCTCCAGGCTTCGGCGGCAGCCAGTTGCTCTGGCCCGGCGGCCGCGACCGAGAAACCCTCTGCCCGTACCTCGCAATAGGGCGACGTCGTGAGAAGCTGGACGTCGTTCTCGGCGGCCAAGCCGGCCGCCATGTGCCAGGCGCGCATGGCTGGCCCTGCCATCTGGGAGCGCAGGACATCCGCCGTCACCACTAGAACCTTGGTCACCGCCGGCCTCGCTCGCCCCGGCGGGCGCCCACTAGCCTCACGGCGATGCCCGTTGCCACGGCCACGAAGCGTACCGAGCGCGACCCGAGGGCGGGCTGACCATGCCGCCCCGGGTGCTTGTTATGACTACGGACCCCATCGGGCCCGAGATGCCAGGGCCGGCGATCCGGGCTTGGCAGCTCGCCCAGGTGCTCGCCGCCAGGGCCGAAGTGACGCTGGCCAGCACGGTGAGGGTGGGTGGTACGCACCCCAACGCCGAACTGGCTCTCGCGCACGGTCCCGCCCTCAGCCAGATGATCGGTGCCGCCGACGTCATCTTCGCCCCGAGCGCGCTCGTGTACATGGCCCCGGACCTCAGGACGACGCCCCACCCGGTAGCGGTGGACATCTACGACCCCTACCACCTGGAAAACCTCGAGGTGCCTGGACCAGGCCAGGCAGAACACGACCTGGCCGTGACCCGCCAGGCCGGCATCCTCAACGCCGCGCTGCGCAGAGGCGACTTTTTCACCTGTGCCAGCGAACGGCAGAGGGACTTCTGGTTGGGCAGTTTGGCCGCCCTGGGCCGGGTCAACCCTTTGACCTACGAGGCTGACCCATTGCTGTCCACCCTAATTTCCGTTGTCCCCTACGGCTTGCCGGCAGGCCCGCCGGTCCGTCGTGGGCCCGGCGTGAGAGGCACGGTACCCGGCGTTGGGGCGGCCGACCGGGTCATCCTTTGGGGGGGCGGGGTGTACAACTGGCTTGACGCGTCATCGGTGGTGCGTGCGGTGGACCGGCTTCGCCATCGGGTACCTGATGTTCGCCTGGTGTTCTTGGGCATGCACCACCCGAACCCTGACATCCCGGCGATGAGAGCCGCGGCCGACCTGCAGGCCCTCTCCCAGCAGTTGGGCCTCACCGGCAAGCATGTGTTCTTCAATGCCGGCTGGGTACCTTACGAATGCCGGGCCGACTACCTCCTCGACGCCGACGTCGCTGTGAGCGCCCACCTGGACCACCTCGAGACGAGGTACTCGTTCCGCTCGCGGGTCCTCGACTACCTATGGGCGGCGCGCCCGATGGTGCTGACAAGCGGCGACGTGCTCGCCGACGAAGTGGCCGCCGCCGGTCTGGGCATCACCGTTGCGCCCGGCGACGTGCAGGGCCTCGAAGATGGTCTTGCCGCCATGCTGGCGGACCCGCCCCCGCCCGAGCGCTTCGGCCCGCTGGCCAGCCGCTACACCTGGGAGGTCGCCGCCAGGCCCCTCGTCGAGTTCTGCTTGCAGCCACGCCGTGCCCCCGACCTGCTGGTGGAGCGGGCGTCGCCCGAGACAGCCGCCAGTCAGACCTGAGCCGTCGTGAAGTTAATGTCAGAAATTCGGCATTGCCGCAGGAACCGCCCCGAGCGCTCTTCCGCTTTGCCGACTTTATGCCGGAAAACGTCAGAAACTCGGCAAAGTAAAAGGTCCAACGTCAGAAACTCGGCAAAGTCGCAGGTCGGTTCTCGCCCACCAACGGCCGGTACCGTCAGAAATTCGGCAAAGCGCGAGGGAGGCGCCTTCCGGGCGGCCCCTTGGCTACGCTTGGTGCTGGCGTCCTGACAGGGAGCGTTTGGCAGCAGCCACAAAGTTCGACGCCGCCGCCCGCCCGTCTTCGTGCAGGGTGCGCAGCTGCAGCTCCAGCTCGTCTCTGGCGGCCCTCAGCTCGTCGCGCTCCGCCTCCAGCTCGGCCAGCCGGCCCGTGTCCCGCTCGGCCTGGGCCCGCAAACCGCCGATCGCAGCTTCCAGGTTCTCGATGTGCTGGTCTTTGAGCTCGGTGGCCTGCTCGAAGTGGAGCGCCTTGTGCCGCTCGAGGTCGTATGCGGTCTCCATCCCGTACCGGTCGGCGACCGCGTCGTAATACTCCGCCGCCGTTTCCAGGGCCGTGCTCGACTGGGCTCGCAGCTCGGGTGGGGGTTGCAGATCGGTCCAGTCGAAAGGCAGGCGGGCGAGCCATTCGGCCAAGCCGCTCTGAGCCGTCGTTAGCAGGTCGTGCCCGGATGCCGCCGTGGGGCCAGTGGAATGGTGGCGCATGTCGGAGGAAACAAAGCCCTGCGCGCGACCGGCATCGGTGCTCTGGTCCAGGGCGGGGACGCGCACAGCCAGCTTCGCCAGCAGCTCGGGGCCTTGCCGGTGAGGGTCGGCCACGAAATCTTCGTAGTGGACGGTGAGGACCGGCTGGCCCGCCAGGCCGTCCATCAACTCCGTCGAGTACAGCTGCCACAGAGCGAGGGCCACGTAGAGGGGGCGGTGGTCTCGGCGCCGCACCGAGAGGGCGGTATCGAGCGGGCTCCGGTCGACCAGCACCAGCGCGAAGCCGTGCTCGAGCGCCGACTGCCAGGCGGGCCACACCAGGCTGATACGTGGGTCCTTCAGCACGAGCAGGCGGTCCCCTGCCTGCCCAGCCAAGCGGGCGAGCAGCTCGTCGACCCGGGAGCGGAAGGCCGGCGCCTGCCCGGCGACCACGGCACGCGGCACCGGCCTGTCCCACGCGCCGCCCAGCTCCGCCAGTAGCTCGTCGTTCAGGGCGTTGACGTCCTCGCGCTCGAAGAAGCCCTTCGGGTTGTCCTCCGCGGCTGGGAGCAGTTCAGAGTCCTCCCCGGCATAGAACCCGGACTTGGCTAGGAAACCTGCCACCGCGCTTGTCCCGCTGCGGTGCATGCCGAGTACCACTACCCCGGCTGGTCGTGCTGGATGTGCCACGACCAGCGAAGCTACCGGAAGATAGCCTCGGCAGGCAGATGAAGAGGTTCAGCGAGCGCCTGCTGGCCCGGCACCGCCCGCGCCGCCCCAGGCTTCTCGGCGTGCTCCTGTGCTACAACGACGGCGACCTGGTGGAGGACGCGGTCGGCTACCTGGCGGGCGAAGGGCACGACGTGGTCGTATGGGACCACGGGTCGACCGACGCCACACCCGAGGTCCTCAAGCGGCTCCGTCCCGAGATCCTGGAACTGCGCACCATCCCGCGCAGCGTCGACTTCTACGGGTTGTACCAGATGATGTCCCAGCACCTGATCGACGAGTACGTGGCCAAGTACGACTGGGTTTCCTGGCCCGACCAAGACGAGTTCCTGGAGGGGCCCGACCGGGCCCGGCCCTACCGGGAGTGGGTGGAGGAAGTCATCGCCTCCCCGTACGACTGGGTGCAGTTCAACAATTACAACTTCTGGTGGACACCAGCCGACGACCCCAACACCGAGCGAGCGCTCGACCGTGTCCGTCATTACAGCCTCTTTGGTGACTGCGGGCCGAGGGTACGCGCCTGGCGGGCCTCGTGCACCAACATCCGTGAGTTCAACCACAACCCGCCGCTCGGGGAGCGCTACCCGAAGTTGTTCAACCTTCGCCATTACCCGATGCGTAGCGAGGCCCAAATGGCCCGACGGCTGCAGCAGGACCGGGCGGGCCTGCGGCGCGGCGGCGCCAATTACCATTACGCCAACATGAGCTCCTGGCCCGAGCGGCTCGTTATCCCGCCTGACATGCTCCATTTCGACGACGGCCGGGCCGAGCTCGACCCGGGGCAGATATTTGACTGGCGCACGGTTTACGGGCGCGAGGACAGCACCGGGCATCCGCCTGCATGAACTACGGGGTGGCGCGGTCACAGCCCCGGCGCGCTGCATGGGTGTTACCAGCCGCTGCCAGCCTCGCGGCAACCGTCCTTTCGTGGCAGCCCTACACCTGGCGAAAAGTGGAGGCGGGGCTGGACTCCTCATGGCAGGCGGGGCTGGCCGAGGCGTACACCCATCACCTCCAGTGGGGGCCCGAGCTGGTGTTCACGTACGGGCCTTACGGCTTTGTCGACACTCTGTTGCCCTTCTACCGGGCGACTGCCGCGTTGGCTTTTATGTTCGGGCTGGCCGTGAGCTGGGGCTTGGCTGCCCTCGTGGTGAGGGCGTTGCGGCCCGGCTGGGGACTGCTCCCAGCGGCGGTCGGAGCTTGGGTGGCCGTCGGCGTGGCCAGCAGCCGGACAGGCTTCGCCGACCTGGCCGCGGCCACGGCGCTCGGGCTCGCCTTGGCCGCCACCAGCGGCGCTACCAACGGTGCCGCCGCCCGCGCCACCACCGGCGCCAACACCCGCGCCAGTGCCGCTGCGGCCGGCCCGCGCGCCCGGCCCGCCCTGCTCGGCCTTCTCGGCGCACTGGGGGGCTTCGAGGTACTGACCAAGCTCAACGACGGACTTGTGTGCGCTGGCCTGGCCGTGGTGGCCGCAACGGTCGCCGGCCTGCCCGTCCCGCCGCCCCGCTCACCCGCCCCGGCCAGCTCACCCGCCCCGGCCAGCTCACCCGCCCCGGCCCGCTCGCCCGCCCCGGCCAGCTCACCCGCCCCGGCCAGCTCGCCCGCCCTGGCCGGCTCACCCCGCCCGCGCGGCGGCCATCGCTATGCTGGGGCGGCCGCAGCCAGGGCCGCGGCAACGGCCGGGTTGCCCCTGGTGGCAGTGGCGCTGGGCGCCTGGCTGGCCGCCGGGCAAAGCATCGGCAACGTGGCCAGTTACGTGCGGGCTTCCATCTCGGTCACGACCGGCTACAGCTCGGCGATGGCCGTGAGCGTGGGCCGTCGGCCCGAGGACATCTATGCCGTGGTGGTACTCGCGCTGTTAGCCTCCCTGTTCGCCATCCAGAGCCGCTCCGCCGGTCGCCGCGAGCGGGTGGCCGTCGGCCTAATGCTGGCGGGCTGGGTGTGGGCGGAACTGAAAGAGGGTTTCGTCCGCCATGATGCCCACGACTTGACCTTTTTCGGGTTGGCGGTGGCTGCCCTCGCGCTCGCCCAGCTCAGCCCCTCGGCTGGGGCTCGCCCGGGGCGTGCCGGGCCTCCGGCACTGCTCGCCCGGGCGCGCTCGGGGAGGACCGCTGCGCTGGTCCAAGGAGCGGCGATCGCCGCAGCTGTCATCGCCTACAGCGCCGCCGCCGGAGGCGTTCCCGAGGAGCTGTACCGGCCATGGGCAAGCGCGGCCGGGTTTGCCGGCGACCTCGTGGTGGCGACCGGGATCGAGGGTTCCCATGGTGCACAAAGCGCCCTGCGGTCCCAGCTGCTCGCCAGCGGGGACGCCTTACCGCCCGGCACGCTCGCCGACCTGGCTGGTCACACCGTCGCCATCGAGCCTGTACAGGCGGCTGTTGCCTACGTCTACCCCGAGCTCGACTGGGACCCCGAGCCGGTGCTCCAGGGTTACAGCGCGTACACGCCGTACCTCGACCGCCTGAACGCCGCCTACCTGGCCTCCGCCCAGGCCCCTGAGCGCATCTTGTACCAACGCCTCGCCGCCATAGATGACCGGGACCCCTGGCTCGACCCACCGGCCACGCTCGAATCGATGTACTGCCACTACCGCCAACTGGCCGTGGCCGGCCCGTACCAGGTGCTGGCCCGGACCGCAGACCGCTGCAGCCGGCCTGTGGCCATGGAGGAGGCTCGGACAGCATTCGGCCGTCCCGTAGCCGTGCCCTCGTACCCCGGGCACCTGGTGGCAGCCACGCTTTCACTTTCCCTGCCATTGCGCTCGAAGGTGGAAGCGGTGCTGAGCAAGCCGCCCTACCTGCACATAACCGTGTGGGGCCGGTCGGGCGGGGCCACGACCTACCGGTTCATACCCGGCACAGCCGCCGACCTCCAAGTGCTTGCCGTACCAGCCTCGCTTGCTTACTCACCCGCCTTCACCCCCCCTCCCATAACCAGGTTCGAGATCAGCGGCGGGGGCTGGGCCCGGGGTCAGGGGAGGATAACTGTCAAGTTTTACGCCGTCTCCTTCGGATGAGCCCCGCCTCCTTCGGATGAGCCCCGCCTCCTTCGGATGAGCCCCGCCTCCTTTCGGGTGAGGCCCGCCGCCACCTTCGCCCCAGGTCCACGAGGTGCGGGGCCGAGGGTGCCGAGGGTGCGGCAAGGCACGACGGCCGTCCACCCCGCTGGGTCGATAGCCAAGGCCACGGACTGCCCAGCCGCGTTCGCTTTGCGCCGATCTGCAGCGCACATGGCCGCACCCCGGGTCACCTGCGCCGACCAGGACGGCCCTCCAGAGCGCTGGTTTACGTCGTGAAAATCGATGACCCACCCCGGCAGGAGCAACGCAAGGGCAACTGCCGGAGCCGCCAGCCGCGGCCCAGGAGCGGGCACCGACGCCACCAGGCTGTCGGCGACGACGAGAAGCGCGGCCAGCAGGAGCAGCAAGGGCACCGCCTCATAGCGGCTCGCCACCTGGACGTGCCCGGCACCCATAGCCGGCCCGACCCCCCGGGCCCACACCGGCACGACGTAGCAGACTATGGAAAAAATGACCGCCGAGGCAACGAAAACGCGTCGCCGAGGCGAACGGCCGAGCAACCCGGCAACCAGGGTCGCCACTACCATCGCGCCACCGAGCAGCACTGTCAGCGCATTGGCGTGCGCCGCCAGCCAATCGGTCAACCGTTCTCCGCCCAACATCGCGAACCCGGCACGCACCGCATAAGACCCGCCCAGGCCTGACAATTTGGCCTGCCCGAGCGTGCTGGACGGCCCTGAGGTGGCGATAACACCGATCTGGTATAGCAATCCGCCGCACAGGCCGACGGTGGGAGCCTGGTCCAACACCCATGCCCGCCATTGCCGGTCGCGCAGAGCAATGGCCCGGGCAAGCGAAAGAGGCAGGAAAATAGCGACCAGCGGCTCCGAAGCAGCAGCCACGAAACATACCAGCGTCGCGCAGGCGCGCCCACCAGACGAGGCGGGGCGCCACAGCAACAGCCAAAAAGTCGCATAAAACAACCACCACGGCACATTGACGAGGTTGTCGAGGAGCTCGACGTTGGCCACCGGCAACAGGACCATGGAAGCCACCAGCAGCACACGCAAAGCAGGCGAGCCGATCTGGCCCCGGGCGACGTGGAAAACCAAGCAGGACACACCGCCCAGGGCTAACGCTCCCGTCCAGGCCATCACCGCGGCGGCATCCACGACCGGGAAGAGGCGCGTGGCCTCGACCGCCAAGCGAGGGAACAATTGGTCATAGCCGTCATGCAAAGTAAAGAGCGCCCGCCAGAAGCCCAGCCGTAAGCCCTGGGAATAAAAGAACCGGCCGTCTTCGGCCCACACCGTGCTCGAAGCGGGTACGCCGGATTGGCGCAGCATGGCCGCCGCAGCCACCACCGGTACGCCCGTGACGTACAGGAAGATGCTGACGGCGCGGGGGAACATGGGCGTCTGCTGGGAGCGGGGCCACAACCACCCCGTAGCAGAGCCACCGCTCGGGCCAGTTCGGCCGCCCACAACTCGCGGGCTGGGGCGCACGGTGCTCAGGCCGAGCGGGCCAACCCGCAGAGCATCAGCGGCGTGCCTTCGTCCCAGACGATCTCGATCCGTGCCCCCAGGTAGTTGTCGTTCAGGTAACCCGTACCGTCCGCCGGCACGGCGAGCTCCACCGGCACCGACGCCGCGGGGGGACGGCGCGGTACCAGGAAGACCGCGGCGTAGTCGGTCGTGCCCGGCGCTGCCGGGGCCGCCGCAACACGGACCGAGGCGCCTGGCGTTGCCGCGCCGGCCGCTGGGGCGAGCCAGACCCGCATGGCCTGGTCCGCCGTCTGGGGCTTGAACAGCCGGCAACCAGCGTGCTCAGCAGAGGCCGCGGCCAAGACGGTCTTGCTCAGCCGGAACCGACTGGCGAACAGTGGCCCGCGGGTCAAGGTATAGGTCAAGCCGTTCCAGGCACCAAGGGCAAGCACGGCCCGGGCGTCGACCATCTCAAGCGGCGTGAGGCTCACCTCCGGCAGCTCGCGGTCGCGGCCGAGCCGGGCAATCCTCGCCACCGAAAGGTTGGGCGAGTACGACACGGGCGCCGCCGATGGCCCCGACACGTCCGTGACCCCTGCGGCCAGTAGCCGTCCCGTCGCCGCCAGCTGGGTCTTGACTGTCGATGTCAATTTCGCCCGCGCCCCGGTCCAGACCTGTGCCTGGCTGACGTTGCCGAGGGCGCAGAAGGCGAGGAGCCCCGCCACCGCCACCTGGGCCGCGGGGCGGCTCCCCAGGGAACTGAGGACACGGGCGATGAGCGGGAGCATGAGCACGATAGCCACGTAGATGTAGCGCGAGACCGTCGGGCTGACCGTGGAGGCGTCCCGGCCCACGGCGGCCAGGGCATAAAAGGCAACCGCGCTGGCCGTGACCGCCACCAAGGCGGGGTTGTCGGCCCACAGCGGACGCATATGCCACCCCAACCAGGCGACCAGCCCGACCAAGATGGCCGCGCCCGCCGCCTCCAAGTTGAACGCCTCGCCCAGGGCCGACGACAGCCCTGTCCACACGTAAGCGGGAATGCCCGTGAAGCTGGCGAGCGGGAACCGGTCGGAGTGCTCGGCCAAGCCGAGATGGCCGACGACCGCGAACCAGAGGGCGTAAAGGGCCACCGGTGGGCCGATGACAACGCAGGCGCGCCGCCACGGGAGGCGGGCGAAGGCGACGATCGCCGTCCCGACCACCATGGCGTCGCCCAGGGTCGAGCACATCAGAGCGGCCACCACGGCAGCCGTAGCGGCCTGTTCCCGGTGCCCCCGATGCGGAGCCGCCGGCCGGTCGAGCAAGTCGATCGCGAGCAGGCCGAACAAGACCGAGCCCACGAAGCCCAACTGGAACGCCCAGGCCAGATCCTCAGCTCCTGCGCCGAGGACCCCGAGCAGCCCGACCGCGGCCGTCGCCACCCATGGGGCCGCGCCCGTGCGCAAGCAAACGCGCCATACGAGGTGCATGATGGCCACGTGCGCCACGAGCACCGGGAGCAGGTAGGGCCAGTAACTACCCAGGTGGAACACGTTGAACAGCGCCCGCCACGCCAGGATGGGCAGGGTAGACCAGTGCTCGTTGTGCGGGTAAAAGATGCCGTGGGAGCTCGTCAAGCCGTGCAGCACCCCGCGGACGACGAGGAAGTCCCACTCGTCGCCGAAGAACCACAGATGGCGGTCCTCGTACACCCAGAAGCACAACGCTCCGATGAGGGTGGCTACGTGCGCCAACGTGACGGCGTCGAGGCGCTGCCGCCTGGGAGGGAGCCGCAGTGCGGCAAGCCCTTGCGGTCCGCCGGACGGCGCTGCTCCTATCGTCTCCGGCGGAGGGCTCCGGTGGCCGGGACCGGCCGCCGCGCCCGAGACCTCGCCCTGGCTGTCGACGAGCGCGGCACCCGTGAAGCCGGAGTCAGGGCTCATCTTCGGCCAAGCGTACTTCGGCTTCCCTGGCGGGCTGCGCCCCCGGGGCCCAACCCCGATAGCCGCCGGGCTCGGGCCCGCACGCTGGCGCCGACTGCTCCCCGGACGCGCCCGGTCGCTTGTGAAACCGGTCCTGGCCCTGGGTAGTAACCTGCCCTAGATGGCCGTGTCAAGTGCCCTCTCGCTTTTGCGCGTCGGTTGGTGGGCAGGGCACGAGCCGTCGGACCCCCTTGGCGCCCTCGCCGGGTTGCTCCTGCGAACCGAGATGCGCGCCCGCTGCCCGGGCTTGCAAACCCTGCTTGTGCACGACACGCCGCCGTCGTTCCTGGCCCCTGGGTTCACCGGCGAGCCGGCACTGCTCCATCTGGACTTTGCCGCTGCTCAGCCGCCTTCCTTGGACCTGTTCGTAGCTTCAGGCGTACCCGAACCGGGCGGCGCCAAGGTTTCCCACGCCCTGGCCGAGCTCGGCACGCTCACCGTCGCGGTCGCCCCCGAGGAGGGCTGGGGGTGGGACCCGCACTACAGCGTGGGCTCGCCTTTTGCTGTGCCAGAGCCGACAGTGCTGGCCGCGCGCCACCTGGCCGAGCCACTGCTCGCGGGCCGGCTGGCTTACCTGCGCGTGACCGAGGGGCTGCCCCGGCGTTATGTGCTGGTCGAGCGGACGCTCCTGGCCGATGGCGGCGACGACCTCGAAGGTGCGGACCTGGAGCTCGCCCTGGGGCAACTGGCGCAATTGGCCGCGGACAGCCATGACGGCCGCCCCGCCGAGGTCGTCGAGCTCGCTCCGGGCCCCCTGTCTCCCGAGGACCCCGAGGTGGAGGCGGTCCTGAGGGAGCGTCGGGCTGAGGCCGAGGAGGGTCGCCACCTGGCCGAGGACTGGCCCGGCTACGGCGACCGGGCGCGCTTGGCACTGCGGGTGACCAGCCCGCTCGATATGGCCGCCGCGGTGGCCGGAGCCCAGGCCGTGGTGGTCAGCCGCGGCGCCCTGATGGCTCTGGCCTGGGGCCTGGGCATCCCTCACGTCGCCGTGGCGCCCGAACAGAGCGCAGCCGCCGACTTCACGGCCTGGACGGGCGACCCGAGCGCGGTGGTCGGAGGCGCTCGCGAACTGGCGGCCAGTATGGGCAACGTCTTCGCTCGCCGGGGTAAGCCCCGGGGGCTCAAACGACTGGAGGCAACGTTGGACCAGGCTCTCGACGAAGCTGCGTCGATCTTGGCGAAAAGGGCAGCCGAGGTGGCTGCCGGCTCGAGTGACGGCGACGGCGGTGAGCGCGGCTTTCGCCGGGTGGTGCCGGCGCGCGAGCGCATCCAAGAACTCGAAGCGGTCAACGAAGCACTCCGCCTTCGCCTGGCCGCAGAACGCGGCCGGTTTGCGGAACGCGCCTCGCTGCTCGAGAAGGCGGCCAACACCTCGGTCGAATCCGCCATAAGGGCGGTGCACGGGCAAGACGTGATCGTGCGTCGCAAGCTGGAAGAAACCGAGAGGGAGATGCACCGGCTGCAAGAGGAAACCGCGCTGCAGCAAGCTGAGCTGCGAGCCATACACAGCTCGCTGATGATGCGGGCGGTAACGCCGGCCCGGCAACTGTACGGCCGCCTGCGGAAGGCTGTCCGCTGAGCGCAGCCCGACCGCCCACCGTGCTCAGGCCGGAGGGCGCAACGACGCTCGCGACCGCCCTTGCTCGCTGGCTGGAGGCTGGAGACAGCCTCGCAACGTCACAGGTGGCGGTCTTGTGCGCAGCTCCTGAGCATGCTGGCGACCGGCCGGAGCAAAACCCCCCTGTGGGCGATGTCCCGGGCCAGGACCTGGCTGACCTGCTGGATGGGCCGTTCCACATTGGAGCCGTCGTACCGCTGGTGCGCGACGAGTACGGCCGCGTGGTCGAGGCCGGCACGTACCACACCGGCGGCGGCCGGGTCGCTGGGTTCGACCACGGGACCTCGCCCGCCGACCCGGCGCACGCCTTCCGGCGCGACATCCCGGGAACGCGCTCCCCTGTCATCGCCGTCACGGGCCTCGCCCTGGCCGGCCTCGACCTAACCGGGACCAGCGGCGCCGAGGGCGCCGGGGGCGCCAGTGGCGGCGAGAACACTGTGGGCGGCGTGGGCGGTGAGAACACCGTGGGCAGCGTGGGCGGTGAGAACACCGTGGGCGGCGTGGGCGGCGTGGACGAGGCCCTGGCGACCATCCAGAAGGTCGTCGCGCACGTCCTGGCCCAGGGCTTGCGCCTCGTCTACGAGCCGGCGTGGCACGTCCCGGCAATCCCGGGCACGCCGGTGGCCGCGGCGCCCGCCGGTCCTCGGCGCTGGGCGGACCGGGACGAGGCCTGCCCGGTGCGCGTCCTGGTCGTCACCGGTACCGTCCCGGGCACCCTTGTCGGGGCCAACGGCCTCGCCTCGCTGGTCGAGGACCTGGGCCGGTGCCCGCAGGCGCGAGTCACGCTCGCTTGCGCCGACGGGTTCGGGGCCAATGAACACGCGGCCCACTTCCAACGTCATGGTGTCGAGGTAGCCGCCGGCCCGCAGGACTGGTTGGCCTGGTGCGCCGACCGCCGGTACCACTACTCCCATGTCATCGTCAGTGACGAGGGCCTGACAACGCGCCTCTGGCCCATCGTGCGCTCGACCCAGCCTCAGGCCATGGCCATCGTTTACTCGGAGCAATTGCCGCTGCGGCGCGTCCAGGCCGCCGGCCAGGCGGGCCCCCACGTTGAAGGCGCCGAGACCGTCGCCGAGATCTTCCACGGCCGCCTGCTCCGCCAGCTCGACGGGATAGAGGCAGCCTGGTGTGCCAGCGCCGCCGACGCCAGCCTGCTGGCTGGGTTGGGGACCTCGATAAGTGTCCAGCACACGTTCGGTCCCCCTATACCTCACGCGTTGAGTGTCCCCGGTAAAGGCTTCGCCGACCGTGACGGCGTGGCTCTCGTGGCCGTGGACAGCTTCGACGTTGCCAGCGACGCCGAGGACGCAGTGTTGCGGGCGCTCGACGAGGTTGTCCCAGCGTGGCGTAGGCGCGACATCGGGCTGGTGGTGAAGGTGATCTCCGACTGGCCAACCCCAGGTTTGGTCGAAGCCGCCTCCAAGGTGGGAGCAGAGGTCGTCCGCACGGGCGGCGACCTGGTGGCCGCGCTGTCCGCGGTGCGCTTGGCCGTCAGTCCGGTAGAGCACGGCAGCAGTACCCTGTCCTGGGCGCCGGCGGCCCTGGCCGCAGGCACGCCGTGGCTGTCCACGGCCAAGGCAGTCGCTGGGACTTTCCTCGAAGGTGGCCCAGCACCTGCAGTCGTGGACGACACCGCCACGCTCTCCCAGCGAGGATGGGCACTGCTCACCGACGAGGTCCAGTGGCGGGAGTTCGCCGGCACCTTGGTCGAATTGCGGGCCCGGCTGGGCGCCGAACGCTCCCGGGCCTTGGCCGCTGCGCTGGTGTCGGCAGGCCTCGATGTACCGGGTGCCCCGCTTTGGCCCGTGCCGCCACTGGTGGCGCGACCAGCGACGCCGCCCGCACGGGTGCCCCTACGTCCCGCCGCGCTCGCCGACCCGCCGGCCATTTTCGTCCCGGACAGCTTGACCGAGGACCTCCGTTATGAGCTCTGGCACGAGCGCCGGGGCCCAGGCAACCCGGAGGTGGTTGCGTCTATCGCCGCGGAAGCCGCGTCCGCCGCTTACCAGCCCACCATCTCGGTCCTCGTTCCCGTCTGCGACACCGAGCCGTGGATGCTCGACGCCGCCGCGGGCTCTGTGTTCGCCCAGGGCTACGCCAACTGGGAGCTCTGCCTGGCCGACGACGCCTCGCGGCACCCCGAGACTTTGGCCGCACTCGAGTCGCTGGCCGAGCGCGACCCCCGGGTCAAGCTCGTACATCTCGACGAGCGCTCCGGTATCGCCGCCGCCACCAACGCCGCCCTGGGGTTGGCCACCGGCGAGTTCGTGGGCTTCCTCGACCACGACGACCTGCTCAAGCCGCATGCTCTGGCGCAGGTTGTGCGCTGGCTGGGCGCGGGCCCCGACCTCGACCTGCTCTACAGCGACGAGGACAAGCTCACCCCCGAGGGCCGGATGACCGAGGCCCGCTGGAAGCCCGACTGGTCGCCGAACCTCCTGCTCAGCCAGAACTACGTCTGCCATTTCCTCGTTGTCAGGCGTGCCCTGGTCAACCGCCTGGGCGGCCTGCGGCCCGAGTTCGACGGCAGCCAGGACTACGACCTCATCCTGCGGGTGGCCGATGCGACTGACCGCATCGCTCACATCCCGGACTGCCTCTACAGCTGGCGCATGCACGCCCAGTCGACCGCGGCGGCCGGCGACAAGAAGCCTTTTGCCTGGCTGGCGGCTCAACGAGCGCTCGGAGACTGGCTGCGCCGGCGCGAGGCCCGGGGAGGAGCCGGGGGCTGGACCGAGGAGGGGGCGTGGTTTGACGTCCACCGGACTCGCTTCCGGCGGCTCGGCGAGCCCAAGGTCAGCATCATCATCCCGACCCGCAACGCCCGCCACCTGCTCGGGCGGTGCATCGAGAGCGTCGTCGCCCGGACGGTGTACAGCAACTATGAGCTGGTCGTGGTCGATAACCAGAGCGACGACCCCGAGACCCTCGAGTACCTCGCCACCCTGCCCGGCGAGGTCGTGCGCTACCCGCACCAGTTCAACTTCCCGCGCCAGATCAACCTGGCGGCAGCCGCGGTCCAAAGCGACCTCCTGGTCTTTCTCAACAACGACACCGAAGTCCTGACCACGGACTGGCTCGACCGCTTGGTCGAGCAGGCCATGCGCCCCGAAATCGGAGCCGTGGGGCCGCGCCTATTGCTGCCGAACGGCGAAGTCCAGCACGAGGGGATCATGATCGGCCTGTGGCGCGGCCACGCCAATTCGATCGAATGGGGCAACTGGTGGCGTATGGGGGACCTGCCCCGCGACGTCTCTGCTGTCACGGGCGCGTGCATGGCCACACGGCCCGGCGTTTTCTGGCGCGTCGGAGGTTACGATGAACGCCTCCGAGTGGCTTACAACGACGTGGATTACTGTTTACGGTTGCACCAGGCCGGTTACCAGGTGGTATACGAACCAGACGCAGCTTTGTTCCACGCTGAAGGCTCGACCCGCGGGCGGGTCGAAGACCCTCATGACGCGCCGTTGTTCGATCGGCGCTGGCGGCCGCGTTCGTCGTGCGACCCCTATTACAATCCCAACCTCAACCGCAACCGCCTTCTTTTCCGGGTAGAGCCGTGAGCGGCACCACATCGGAGACCACTCCGCTAGAGACCTGGCCGGCCGCGCCAGAGCCGGCACCGGGCAAAGCGGGCGCTCGCTCAGACAGGCGCAACGGCCAGCGTCGGCGGTCTTCGCCGCGGCGGCCCCACGAGGGTGACTCCCGGCGCCGTCGCGGTCCGGCCACCACGACGACGACTCCCAAGACCGGCGTCAGCCTGCGCGAGTACGGCCAGTACAAAGAGCTCTTCTACAACCTGACCCTGCGAGAGCTGAGGTCAAAATACAAGCGCTCGGTGATCGGGTGGGGATGGTCGATGATCAACCCCCTGGCCAACATGCTCATCTACACCATCGTTTTCGCCACGATCCTCAATATCCACCCTCCCGAGGGCGTGCCCAGTGGCGTCCACAACTACGCCATCATGCTGCTCGCGGCCATGCTGCCGTTCAACTTCTTCCAGGGCAGCGTGATGGAGTCGATGGGCTCGTTGCTGGGCCAGCAGAACCTGATCCAAAAGACCTACTTCCCCCGCGAGCTGATCCCCGCCGCCGCCGTCGCCTCCAAGGCCGTGTCCCATTTGATCGAAATGGGGCTGCTGCTGGTGTCGGTGATCGCCTTCGGCAACTGGCGGGCGCCCCTTTTCATCCCTGAAGTGCTCGTCTTCATGTGCATCGTCGGCGTCTTCGGGCTCGGGCTCGCGCTGCTGTTCTCCCTAGGCAACGTCTTTTACCGGGATATA
>DATJST010000035.1:0-3307 GCA_035503975.1 Acidimicrobiales bacterium
ATGTTCGCCGGCGGGTCCTGGGGGTCGGCGTCCCCGTTGAGAGCCAGGACCGGCACCTTGGATGTCGTCGGGGTGCCGTATTGTGCGGCCTGGGTCGAGTGGGGGAAAAGCGAACAGACGTACTGCCACCACTCGGCCGTCGTCAGGTCGACGTGGTACTCGAAGCTGGTGCTGTCCACCAGTCCGCTCGCCTGGTCACGAGCCCAGTGTTCCCCACACTCGATCGGGTACTTGATCATGTTTTGTGTATCTAGGGGGCCTATTACGATCCCGGCCTTCGCCAAGGCGCCTGCGATTGCGACCACCGCCGCCCCGCGGTTTTTGGCCACGGCCAGGGTATGGATGATCAGCGGCATCGCCGCCTCCGAATTGGGCTCAGTCATCAGCACGTGCAGGTCGGAGGCGATGACGTCAGCGCTCAAGGCGACCGATTGGCGACCGTTCGTGGCGACGATCGGAGCCTTCTGGAGCGCGTTCCACAGCGTGGACCAATCCGAGCTGAGGCGGGGGAAGGCATGATGGCATGAGACGTTGCGGGCGCATTCGGATATCACGGTGTCGAGGGCGTCTTGCCCGCTCAGGGGGAACCGCTCGAAAACGGGAATGGTGAGAAGCGTCCCGCTGAGCAACGTCATGGTCCGCACTCGGGCCGGGTGGCGCATCAGGAAGACCTGTGCGACCGTCGTACCGTACGAGATGCCGACCAGGTTCACCTTGGCGTAGCCCAGGTCGCCCAACACTTCGTTAAGGTCGTCGGCTGCCATGGCGGTCGTGTAAAAGGCAAGATTGGCCTTCAGGTGCTGCAGGCACTGCTGCACGCTGGCCCGGAGAGCCGGCTTGTCGCCCAGCTCGGGCAACACCGAGTAGAAGGCCGGGCAGGTCAACTCGTTGGCGCCTCCCGTGCCGCGCTGGTCCACGAAGACCAGGTCGCGATGAGTATTGAAGAAGAAGAGCGGCAGGTCACGTTGGACCGTGTCTACGGCCGAGTCGCCGGGCCCCCCAACGGTCCAGACGATAGGGTCGGCCAGACGCCCGGGCCCGGGAGCCGGGACCACGACGACCCGGATGGGTATTTGTGGCCCCGTCCCGGTTAGCCGGTTTTCGGGCACCATCAGCACGCCGCACAAGGCGTTGTGCCCGGCGACCGTACAGGCGCTGAGCGGAAGTGGGCCGGCTAAGGAGGCGACTGCACCAGCCGGGGCCGCGCTCGAGCCGCCAGCCGGCGAACCCGCCGGTTGGGGCGGCACCGGCGGCCCGATGGTGCTGTCAAGGAGGTGGACAGCGACGGGGAGGACGGCCGCGTAATCGAAGTACGGTTCGTGCTCCGAGCCTTTCACGATCATCAGCCGGGCTGCGCCTGGGCCGGCTACTTTCACAATCGCCTGGTAGAGGTCAACCGATCCTTGGTAGGGGACGGTGCAGTCGTCGTCGCCATGAGCGATGAGGAACCTGGGTAGCAGCTCGCCAGCCCTCAGGTACGTGACCGGGTTGGCGGCCTCGGCCCTCGCCGGGACGCTCTGAATGGGAGCCCCGATATAGCGCGAGGCCGCCGAGGTCGGCGCGTTGGGGTCGGCGAACTGGCCGACACAGGCCGGGTTGGCTTCCAGCCACTTGTTTTCGGACAGCAAGTCGACGTCGCCGAATAAGTCCACCACGGCCTTGACGCTGCTGGAAACGCCGGAGTTGCCGAGGCCAGGATCGTCGAAAACGCTCGAAGATTCCGAGGTACCGAGGAGGGCGACGAGGTTGCCGCCCGACGAGTCGCCCAAGGCAGCGAACCGCTGAGCGCTGTAGCCATAAGTTGAGGCACTGGCGCGCAGCCAGCGCACCGCGGCCTTGACGTCCTGGATTTGTGCGGGGAAGATCGCCGCTCCCGACAGGCGGTAATTGACGGATGCGATGGCGAAGCCCTGCGAAAGGAAGTAGCTCACGAACTCCAGCGACATTGCGTCTTGCTTGTCGCCTTCGAGCCATGCCCCGCCGTGGACGTAGACCACCAGTCCCGGCAAGGCGCCGGAGGTGCCGATGGGGACGTACAAGTCGAGCTTCTGGGCGGGTGAAAGCGTTGCGTAGGCAAGGTTGAGCCATTGCCGGTGCGGCGGCAGTACCACGGTCATGGCTGTGGTGGCTGTACCGGACGTGGCTGCCGGTCGAGAACCTGTCGATGCAAGAGTGCGAGCGCTTGCCGGCTGTGCCGCGAGCGCCACGAGGGTAGCGGCCAAGGCTAAGGCGGCAACTGCTCGGCGGCGCCTTGCCAGCGGGCCAATGCGATAATTGCGACTCTCAACGCTGTCCATGTTTTCTTTCCTTCTGGCATGGTCGAGCCGGCACGTGGGCCGGCGGACCAGAGCTTGGAGCGATCTGATGGGCCTCCGCCCGGGAGGTTCCAGTCGTCATCGTTACAACTCGCCGCCAGCACCGACGCGCTTTATCGGGGCCGGCGAGCCGGCCCGCTCGACAAGGGTCGCGCCAATCCTCTCGGCCCCAGGTCGGTAATGTCGGCCAAGTGTCTCGGGCACGGCTTTCGCCTCCCGTTCCTCCCAGTGTGGCGGCGCGCTTGGCCGGAAATTAGGGCCCAAGGTCCCGAATATGCCGCGTTCCCAGAGCCAAGTGTGCTTTCCGCGACCCCGGCCTCGGACCGTGGTGACTCCGGCACGGATCACGCGGGCACGACCAATATCAGCAGGCGGTTCTGCGCATGCCGACCGTCCGGGTGGCGTCGACCATGCCCGTCCACGATCGCCGCCATGGCCGCCACGACGTCCACGATGCTAATGGTGAAAGACCGAGTATGCCTCGCGCATACCGTAATAAGAGAGGACATACCCAGCCGCCGGGTCTGCCCACCACAAGCCGATGATCGCGTTGAGCCCCAGCCCGGCCAGCACGGCACTGGCCAGCACGGCATCTATCAGGGTTACACGGCCCTCTTTGCACAAGACCGGGTTGTCGAGAGCAGCGCCGGTCCGGGCTTTTCCGTTCGCCAATAAGAACATGGCAACTGCGGTCAGCGAGGTCCATACGATCCCGGGAAGGCTAGGTCGAGGGTGGAAACCTATCGCCAAGACCACCGTGCTCTGGACCGAGAGGTAAAGCGCGAGGGCGACAAAGGCGCCGCCGATCAGGTTGAGGGCGCGACGTTGCCTGTCCTCGGGAGCACCGGCGAACTCTGCAGAACGACGTCTGCGGTTCCGGTGGAGTGGGCTACCTTTTGAGCTGCGAAGTGGTGGCCGGCCGGGCCGACGTCCAATCGGCTTATAACCGCGCCCGGGACGAAGAGTACGCAGAAATCCTGGAGCGTTGCCGC
>DATJST010000036.1:0-3786 GCA_035503975.1 Acidimicrobiales bacterium
TGGGCGATCGATGACCCCCGAAGCCCGCACCATGGCCTACCTCCGGGCCCAGGGGTTCCCCGTGCCGGCCATCGAAGAGGTTAGCGATGACGGCTCGGACCTGGTCATGGAGCGTATTCACGGACCGTCCATGGTCGAGGCGCTTGGTCGCGCCCCGTGGACGGTCCACAAACAGGCCCGTGCCCTCGCCCGGCTTCACTGTGATCTCCACAACATCGCGCCCCCCGATTTCTTGGGCCCTGCGCCGCTCGGTCAGGGGGACCGTCTTCTTCACCTCGACTTGCACCCGCTCAACGTGATCATCGCTCCCACCGGCCCGGTGGTGATCGACTGGACGAATGCGTGTGTGGGCGACCCAAGCACTGACGTGGCCGTTGCGTGGGTTCTCATGGCTGCGGGGGCGATCCCTGGCGGACGGGTTAAGCCCAAGGTGCTCGGCTGGGCCCGTTCGTTGCTGGTTAACGGCTTCCTCGCCCACTTCGACCGCAATCAGGTCGCCCGTCAGTTGCGAGCGGTAGTGGCGTGGAAAAGCACTAACCCCAACATGAGCACGGAGGAGGTCCGGGCCATGTGGCGTCTGGCCGAACGGTCCGGTACGACCGTTTGACAGGCGAAATCGCTCGGCCAAGAGTTCCGCGGCCGGTTTGGTGAAGTTCCCTTCGCTGAAACCTGGTCAGAAGGTGCCGGCATCGCGTTGGCGGCGTCGTGATTGCCTCCCGTCAAGCCTCCTCGGCGCATTTCGAAACGCCGAAAGCAGCCCTGGACCGCGACGCGGCGGTAGACCGGCGCGGTGGTCTTGGTGGCAACCAGCAAGACGAAGGCGGCCACGGCCCATAGGTTCGGAACACCCCGCGGCGGATCGGGGGATGCAAAGGGTCGTCCACCGGCAGCATCGGAGGCGTTGAACCGGCCACGCACTCATTATCCCCGCCCAGAACAAAATTTCCAGGCGCGCCGTACCCTTGGATGACCCCGTCCGCGGTGAGCCTATGATCGGCGCAACCTAACGCTACGAAGGGGATGACAATGCCAAAGGTCGACATCGACGGCCTGAGCGTCAACTACGACGTCCAGGGGGAGGGCGAAACGGTTGTGCTGATCCCTTACACCTCAGCCGACCACGCCTGTTACGCCTTCCAGCTCCCGGCCTACACGGAGCATTTCCGATGCGTCTCCATCGACTTGCCCGGCTCAGGCGAGAGTTCCACGCCGCCCGGGCCGTACTCGACCGAGGGCTACGCGGAGCAGGTCGCCTTGTTCATCGAAGCTATTGGTGTCCAGAAGGCCCATGTCGTGGGCATGTCGCTCGGTGCGGCGATCGCTTTGCACCTGAGCGCACGTCATCCAGGCCTGGTGCGCTCGCTGTCATTGCACAGCGGGTGGGACAAAAGCGATGCTTACCTGAAGACCGTTGTCGAGCAGTGGCGCATACTGGCGTCGTCCCTGCCCACTATCGCCGACGTCGTCACCACGGGGATTTTCCCGTGGTGCTTTACGCCCGAGACGTACGACGAAAGGCCTGAGTTCATCGACTCCCTGGTGGAGTTCGTCCGAGGACGCCCGGCGCAGCAGGCGGCTGGGTTTGTGGCTCAACTCGACGCCGTCGTGGGGCACGACGCCAGCGCAGCTTTGGCCGAGATACGCGCTCCAACGCTGATCACTTTTGGAGCCCGCGACCTCGTTTGCTCAACGCGCTTCGCCGGGCCGCTCCATGACGGGATCGTCAACAGCGAGCTGGTCGTGTTCGAACGGCTGTCGCACGCCGGCCTGCACGAGGACCCCGAGGTCTTCAACCGGGCGACACTCGACTTCCTGATGCGTCAGCGTTCTTGAGTCAAATTGAGCAGGAGCCCGTGCGCGATTGGGCTGAAAGTCCTGGTCACGCCGGTAGCCAATGGCCCTTCCTGATCGACAAGATCCACAACGTGATGAGTAAGACTAAATACAACCCTCCGTACAGTCAGCACATATGGACCACCTCGCTCCCGACTGTCTTGGGCAAACTTAGGACGGAGGTTCGGGCGGGAGTTGAAAAGCCCGCCTGCCATCACCACCCGCTCCAGATCTGCATTTTATATTTCGTTATGGGTGACGAATCTCACTAATGACACGGATACTCTTAAGTCCAATCTTTGGGCACTCTGCGCCCGACAACCTGGCCCAGAAGAGGATCGTCCGTCTCACCGTCCTGGCCGAAAAGGCTAGGGCGGGCCGGCCTGGTCGCCGGCGCCGTTGTGGCCATGATGGCGTTGGCGTCGGCCTGCGGTGGAGGCAGCGCCCCCACCTCCGTCGCCCACCTTGGGCAAGTCCGGCACTATAACGACGGCTTTATTGGCCGCTTCCAGCGGTGAGGTCAAACTGCAGCGGATGTACCACGAGACTCTGGCCTACGCCGGGTGCATGCGCTCCCACGCCGTGCCGGGCTACTCGGACCCTCAGCCAATCGACACGCCCACCGCCCACGGCATCAAGATGGGCGGTAACGTCGACTCCAACTCACTGCGCGTGCAAACTGCTCAAAAGGCGTGCCAGCCGTGCCTCCCAGGCCTTTAGGGGGCGGCCCGACGGCGTTTCGCCCTTCCTGACCTCGGCCAGAAAGAAGCACTCGTACTCCTCACCGACCTTGGTCGGCGAGCTTCTGCCAAACCGAGACGTGCGAGGTGCTCTCGCCGGTGAAGGGCGAGCGGTTCCAGTCGGACCAGCGGTGACGAAGAGACATGCCGGCCAGCTTCGCCATCAGGTCGAGTTCGGACGGCCACACATAGCGGAAGGGCGTGCTTAACTCTCGTACGCCGGAGTTGTCAGCGATGAAGTGGTGCGACACGGCTTGCTGGGCGACCAGGTCGACATAGCGGTCGTAGCCCACGTAGCCGGGGGCGTGGGAGAAGACGCGAGCGTCTTCACCGGGTGGCAGGCGGCGCAGGTCCGGAACACCGACCTCGATCACGAAGAAACCCGCAGGCTCAAGGTGGGCGGCCGCATTGGCGAAGCAGGCGACCTGCTGATCCTGTGTGGTCAGGTTCCCGATCGTGTTGAACACCAGGTACACGAGCCGGAAGCTGCCATTGACGCGAGTCGTCGCCATATCCCCGAGCGTGACCTTGACGCTCTCCGCCTCGTCCTTGGCCCTGAGCTTCTCGGCCATGGCGCTGGACAGCTCGATCCCGGACACGGGGACACCTCGCGCCGAGAGCGGCAACGCCACCCGACCGGTACCGACGCCGAACTCCAGAGCAGCGCCATCACCAGCTAACTCGGCCAAAATGTCGACCGTCGGGACGAGCACCCGAGGGTCGAACATCGCGCTGGAGCTGTCGTCGTACCGCCCCGCGACGTCCTCGCCGAAGTGATCCTCGAGCACTCGCAGACACTTGCACAGACGCATAAACCACAGCAAGGCATTTCGCAGTGCCCGAGCGGGCAGTCCTATCTCTGCGCCTCGCCAGCCGCGCAGCTACGGCGCTGTAACGGTCGACTTCGGAAGTTTGACCAGTGAAACAACACCAAATACGCGCTGCTTGTGCGCGGTAGGGTCACGATAAGAGCACCCAGCGCGCAAGGGTCGGCGGGCCGCCCCAACGGCCAGAAGCCGGTCGCCCGCAACGGCCAGAAGCCGGTCGCCCACAACGGCCAGAACCCGGTCGCCCGCAACGGCCAGAAGTCCGTGTCTCATGGCACTACCTCTACAATGGGAGCCGATGGGCGACTGGATCTTTGAGGATAGCCCCCGGTATCACGACCTGGACGCCACAGTGGCCGCCCGGATCCACTGGTGGGGCACGCCGC
>DATJST010000037.1:0-27194 GCA_035503975.1 Acidimicrobiales bacterium
TGCAAGAGGCTGGCGGCGACCGGACCTTGCCCATTTATATCGGCCGGCCCGAGGCGGAAGCCATCGCCGGGGCGATCCAGGGGATCGTCAGCAAGCGGCCGATGACGCATGACCTGATGCGTGACGTGCTCAATGAATTAGGTGTGGTGCTTGACCATGTCGTCATCACCGAGCTTAAAGACCAGACGTTTTATGCTGAGTTGCGCTTGCGGCGGGGCGGGACCAACTACGTCATCAGTGCCCGCCCTTCGGACGCTATCGCTCTTGCCCTGCGCGCCCGGGCGACCATCTACGCCGAGGAGGCGCTGCTCGATGCCGAGGGAATAGTCATCTCCCAGCGCGAGGACGGCGAGGGCCCGGCAGAAGGTGAAGAGCTCGTCGCCCAGTTCCACGAGTTCCTCGAAGGCATCCGGCCCGAGGACTTCGACAAGTAGCCAAGCGGCGCACCGGGCGCGCCGGCGGCCTTTCGGGAGGCGCGCATGCGGCACCCCGGGGCGCGCTCGCAATAACCTGGTTGGGCTTGCGGAGCGGGCGCACGCAAGCCACACTGATGTAACTACCCCGATGTGACATTGCCTAGGAGGGCCACATGGAGCGCCAGCGCGACGAGGTGACGCGTGAGGGAGCGGGACCGGCCGGGTACCGGGGGCCACAGGTCTGCAGTGTGGTCGGGATCACCTACCGCCAGCTCGACTACTGGGCGCGTACCGACCTGTTGCGCCCCTCGATCAGCGACGCCAAAGGCAGCGGTACCCAGCGGGTCTACGCCTATACCGACCTCGTGCAGCTGAAGGTGATCAAACAGCTGCTTGATGCCGGGGTTTCGCTACGCTCGACGCGCAAGGCGATCGAGTGCCTACGTGCCTCGGGGGCGAGCGTTGCCAGCGCCAGCCTGGTCATTGCCGATGACCGTACGGTCCTGGCGCACTCGGGCGAGGAGCTGTTCGACTTGCTGCGGGGTGGCCAGGGCGTCCTCAGCATCCTTGGCATGGAGAAGGTTTACTCCGAGGTGGACGCCGCGATCACCGAGCTCAACGCCTGTCGCGTGACGGCGCGGCCGGCCTTGCCGGAGAGGCCCTCAGCGCGTAGCTCGGCTGCGCGGGGCTGAGCTCGCTCATCGCGCTCGCGGGCAACAAGCCCGGCACGGGCTGCGCCGGCCAGTCTTTTGCGTCGCACGTCACCGGTAGGCTTGCTCGGGTGCAAGGCGACTTGGCTGGCGAGCAGCAGCTAAAGCGCACCCCGCTCCACGACTGGCACCGAGCCAATGGCGCGCGGATGGTCGAGTTCGGCGGCTGGGAGATGCCTCTCGAGTACGGCACCGGGACCCTTGCCGAGCACTTGGCCTGCCGCCGTGGCGTCGCCATGTTCGATGTGAGCCACCTGGGCAGCGTCCGGGTCACGGGCCCGCAGGCCCACGCGGTCCTGCAACTCGCCCTGTCCAACGACCTCGCCAAGATCGGCCCGGGCAGGGCGCAGTACACCCACTTGCTTGCTCCCGACGGCTCGGTGCAAGACGACATCATCGTGTGGTGGGTGGAGGAGGAGCGCTACGAAGTGATGCCCAACGCTTCCAACACCGCGCGCGTGTTGGCAGCCGTCGGAGGGCAGGACGTCACCGAAAGCCGTGCCGTGCTGGCGGTTCAGGGGCCGGAGGCGAGGGCAGCGGTAGCCAAGGTCTTCCCTGCCGCGGCCGGTGTGGCCCACTTCGCGGTCCGCCGCCTCGACTGGCGGGGCTGCCCGGTTGTGGTGGCCGGCACCGGGTACACGGGCGAGGACGGCATCGAATGCTCCGTGCCTGCCGAGCGAGCGCCCGCCCTGTGGGCGGAGCTGGTACGGGCCGGCGTGACCCCGGCCGGGCTCGGGGCACGCGACACACTGCGGCTCGAGGCGGGCCTGCCCCTGCACGGCCATGAGCTCGGGCCGGGTATCACGCCGCTCGAAGCTGGGCTCGGCTGGGTCGTAGCGTGGGACAAGCCCGGCGGCTTCGTGGGCCGGGACGCCCTGGTGGCCCAGCGCCACGAGGGTGTGCGCCGGCGCCTGCGCGGCGTCAGGGGCGCAGGTCGCCAACCGCTCCGTGCGGGGTACGTGGTCCGGTCCGGGGATGCCGCCGTTGGGGCACTGACGAGCGGCAACTTCTCGCCGGTGCTCGGCTGCGGAGTCGGGATGAGCTTCCTCCCGGTCGAGGTCGAGGTCGGCTCGGGCGTGGAAGTGGTCGCCCGGGGCCGTGAGCTGGCCGCGACCGTGGCTCGCCTCCCCTTCGTGCCCAAGGCGGCCGGCGTGCCAAAAGGGGGCGACTGACACCTCCATGGCCGGCTATGTCCCCCACACGGAGCAAGATTTCGCTCGCATGTTGGCCGACCTCGGCCTGGCCAGCGCGGAAGAGCTCTTCGCCGTGGTCCCGGCGGCACTGCGACTGGCCGGTGCGCTCGAGTTGCCCGTGGGCTTGGCTGAGCCCGACGTCGCCACTGAGATGGCGCGATTGGCAGCGGCCAACCGGGCCGCCGGCGAGCTCGTCTGCTTCGCGGGAGGTGGCGCCTATGACCACGACATCTCGGCCGTTACCCGGTCGCTGGCGTCCCGCTCCGAGTTCGTAACCTCCTACACGCCGTACCAGCCCGAGGTCGCGCAAGGTGTACTGCAGGCCCTGTTCGAGTACCAGACGCTGGTTTCCAGGTTGGCGGGCCTGCCAATCGCCAACGCTTCGGTCTACGACGGGGCGACGGCGCTCGTCGAAGCGGTCAACCTGGCCGTGGCGGCAACGGGCCGGGGCACCGTGTGGCTGAGCGCGGGGCTCAACCCGCGCTGGCGCCAGGTGCTGGCGACCCTGACCGCAGGCCGGGACGTCTCGCTGTTGGATGTGCCCCTCGAGGACGGCCGTACGGCATGGGCCGCTGGGCCAATGGGCGCTCCGGCTGGTCCCGCGCAGGTCCCAGCCGCGCTTGTCATCGCTTCGCCCAATTACCTCGGTTGTATCGACTCGCTCGCGGCAGCCAAAGTGGTCGCTGCTCGCACCGGTGCCCTGCTGGTCGCCGCCTTCGACCCGGTAGCGGCAGGCTTGCTGCGGACGCCGGGCGAACAAGGTGCCGATGTGGCGGTGGCCGAGGGCCAGCCTTTGGGTACGCCTATGGCCTTCGGAGGGCCGTACCTCGGGATGTTTGCCGTCGCCCACGAGCATGTGCGCCGCCTACCCGGCCGGTTGGTCGGCCGGACGGTCGACCCGGCCGGCCGGACCGCCTATGTGACCACTTTGCGCGCTCGCGAGCAGGACATCCGCCGTGAAAAGGCGTCTTCCAATATCTGTACCAACCAGACGCTGGTAGCCGTGGCCACCATGGTCCAGCTGGCCTGGCTCGGCACCCAGGGCCTGCGCGAGCTGGCGCTGCGCTGCGCACGCGGCACGCGGTACCTGCGAGACGCGCTGCTTGCCTTGCCGGGCTTGCAGCCGCTGGCCACGGCGCCGGTAGTGCGGGAATTCGCGCTCAGCCTGCCGGTGAGCTCAGAGCTCGTGTTGGAGCGGATGGCCGACGAGGGCTTCCTGGCCGGAGTCCCATTGTGCCTCGACGGGCGAGACGGCATCCTCGTGAGCGTGACCGAAAAGCGCACCCGGGGCGAGCTCGACGCGTATGTCGAGGCAATGAGCAAGGTGCTCTCATGACTGCGCCAGGCGGGCGCGCCGGTTCCGCGCCGCTCATCGGGCACGAAGCCGAACCGACCATCTTCGACTTTTCGGTCCCGGGGCGGCGTTCGGCTAGCTTTCGCAAGAGCGACATCCCCGAGTGGTCTGCCGAGGAGCTAATCCCCCCGGAGGAGATCCGGCCGGAGCCAGCGCCCATGGCCGAGCTCTCCGAACGCGACCTGGTGGCCCACGTCACCCGCCTCACGCACCGCCAGTACGCCGTTGACCTGGGTGCTTACCCTCTCGGGTCGTGCACCATGAAGTACAACCCGAAGGTCTGCGACGAGGCCGCCGCCCTCCCAGGGTTGCTCGGCGTGCACCCGGCCACCCCGCCGGCCTACGCGCAAGGCTGGTTGGCCCTGCTGTGGTCTCTTGCCGGGGCCCTGTGCCGTGTCACGGGTATGCACTCGGCCAGTCTCCAGCCTCCGGCTGGTGCCGCGGGTGAGCTGACCGGCCTCCTGATAATCCGCGCCTGGCATCAGGCGCACGGCCGCAAGCCCTCGAGGATCCTGATCCCGGACTCGGCACACGGGACGAACCCTGCTTCGGTCAGCCTGGCCGGGTACATCACCCAGAGCGTGCCCACAGACGAGCGCGGCCTGGTCAGCCCGGCGACGCTGAGCCACTACCTCGACCGGGACGTGGCCGGCATGATGCTCACCAACCCCAACACGCTGGGCTTGTTCGAGGAGGAGATCGCGGGCGTCGCCGCGGCTGTCCACGACGCCGGCGGGCTGCTCTACTACGACGGCGCCAACCTCAATGCCATCATGGGCGTGACCCGGCCCGGCGATATGGGCTTCGATGTGGTCCACCTCAACCTGCACAAGACTTTTGCCGTACCCCACGGCGGTGGTGGGCCAGGGGCCGGACCGGTCGCCGTGACGGCCCAACTGGCGGAGTTCCTTCCTGGCCCGAGGCCCGAGCGCCGTGACGACGGGAGCTTTACATGGGCTGAGCCGGCACGGTCCATAGGCCGCGTTCACGGCTGGCACGGCAACGCCCTCGCCCTGGCTCGGGCGTGGGCTTACATCCTTGCCAATGGCTCTGACGGCCTGCGCCGCGTCTCTGAGGCGGCTGTGCTCAATGCCAACTGGCTCCTGGGCCAATTGAGGGGCACGTACCGCGTGCCGTTCGACCGTCCCGCGATGCACGAGATCGTCGTGTCCACCAGGGACGCTCCCGGCCTCCCGGCCGCGACGAGGGCGCTCGATGTCGGCAAGCGCCTACTCGAAAAGGGCTTCCACGCTCCGACGGTCTATTTCCCCCTGGTGGTCCCAGAGGCGTTGATGATCGAGCCAACCGAGACCGAGAGCCCCGAGACGGTAGCCGCGCTGGCGCATGCCCTCCTCGAGATCGCCGCCGAGGGCCCTGCCGAGCTGGCGGCAGCTCCTACGAGCACTCCGATCGGCCGGGCAGACGAGGCACGCGCCGCTCGGGCCCTGGTGGCGACCTGGGACGCAGCTCCCAGCCCGAGCGGTCCCAGCCCGAGCGGTCTCAGCCCAGCGTGAACTGCAGGTCGAGCGGGACGGCCGTCCTCGCCCCCGGGACGCTCATCTGTTTGCCGTTGACCGTGACGGCGACGTAGGGCGGGTCACCGAGGCGGATCCAGGCCGGCCCGGTGATGGAGGACTGCTGGCCCTTTTCGAGCGTGCCCTCGTACACGACAGTGCCCGCTGCGCCGCGAGCCTTCACTTCTATCCAGCACGGCCCGCTGGCCTTGACCACAATCGAAGCCGAGGGAGATTTGAGCTGGTAGGTGGCAGTCCCCGCGCTCGCGGAGAGCAGTACGGCGGGCTTGGCGGTCGTAGCCGTCGTCGCTGGCGTACGCCGCGGCGGCAGCGTGGCTGCGGCCGACTTGGAGGGCCGCTGGCGGTGCCCCAGGGTCGTGCGTGAGCGCGCCGAGCTGGGCGTGGACCTGGCGGCTCCGGCCGGTCTGGGTCTTGTCGGAGGCACAGCCTGACCCGCGCCATTTGGTGCCGCCGAACCGGACAAGGCGATCACCGTCACGGCCGCTGCGACGGCGACCACGGCCGCGCCGGCCGCCGCCAAACGCAGGCCGGTCGGGTGTAGCCGCCCGCGGCTGCCACCGTGACTGTGCCCCGTCGGCTCCACCACTGTGTTGGGCCCGAGGCCGCTCGGTGGCGAGGCGGGCACTTCCCCAGCACTCGCGGCGCTACTCAGGACCGGTAGGGGCACATCCGCGACTAAACCCGCGACGGCATCGTCGACCTCGCGCCGAGCGGTTATGTCGTCGAAGTAAAAGACGTGCGGTCGCACCATGGGCACTGGTCGCGTCGGTGGCTCGCCGGCCGCCACCGGCGGCGGCGGCAGCACGGCCGGCAGCGTAGGTTCCTCGCTCGGTCCCGGCGCCATGGCGGGCTCGCGCTCCAGTCCGCCGGCGTCCTGGTCGCCGCCGGTGCCCGGCGCGAGCAGGCGGCTCGGGCCTGGTGCACGAGGTCCTGCCATCGGTGCGGGCACCTGGGGCAGACGGGTGCGGACCAGTCTCGCGTTAGAGGAGCGCCCGCTAGCGGCCGAGCTGGTTACCGCGTCCATCGCGGCAGCCGATGGTGTGTTGCGGCCCGGGCGTCGCAACGGCGAGGGGCTGCCTTGACTGGAGCTGGCGAAAAGCCGGGGCGGCGGCAGTGCCGCCCGGTCAGCCGTGGTCGAGCCCGACGGCCCGATCACGCGTACGTGGGCTTGGTGGCCCACGGCGGGAGGCCGCGGCTCCTCGGCCGGCTCGGGGTTCTGGGTAATGTCCGCCAAAGTGCCCAAGGCCTGCTGGTGGCGCTCGACCGAGCGCGCCCTAAGCCAGAAGCCCCGCCCGAAGTGCAGTGCAGAACCAAAAGCACAGGCGGTCGCCAAGAACACGAGCAACACGAGGACCATCTGTGCTCCTTAACGTCCTACATGCTCACTTGGTTCAACAACCGTCACCCCAAGAGTACGGTAGCGACGGCCCTTTTTGGGCTATGCCGCCACGACGGCCGCCGCGATGGAGCGGCGCACACGGCGTGTTCAGGTCGACCAGGCCGAAGAAGGGTCAAGCTCCGTGCCCCGGCGCGTACCACTTTGGGTGCATTTTCTTGCCTCTTGCAGTTGCCGTTCGAGGGCTCGGGGGGCCGTAGCGGCGCACCGGGGAGCGAGCGGCAGCCGCGGGCACTGAGTAGCCTCCGACTGGCATGGGACCTCCCCCTTTTTCGCTCCGGCGACGATCGGGCGAGCGGGCGGCCGCGATGACGCGGGGGCGGAGCCGATGAGCGCCCCGACGAGCCGTCTACGGCCGCCCCTCGCCGTCGCCATCGGGTTCATGGCCGGGGCCATACCGTTCTCGAACGTCATGGCCCGCTGGAAGAGCGGTGTGGATCTGCGCGGGGTGGGCACGGGCACCGTGTCGGGGTCTGGCTTGGCCAAGGTAGCGGGGACGGGGCCACTGGTCGCAGCGGGCCTGTTCGAGGTGGCCAAAGGCGCTCTCGG
Organism: Acidimicrobiales bacterium; assembly: GCA_035503975.1. Classification (GTDB taxonomy): domain Bacteria; phylum Actinomycetota; class Acidimicrobiia; order Acidimicrobiales; family Palsa-688; genus DATJMJ01. The sequence continues at coordinate 7,154 of DATJST010000037.1, forward strand.
CCCGGCCGTGGCAGGCAGGGAGCACCCAGTCAGTGCCGCGCTTGCGGGGGCGGCGGCAGTCGTCGGGCACAACTGGTCGCCTTGGCTCGGCGGAGCCGGGGGCCGGGGTATCTCACCGGCCATGGGGGCGCTCTTGGTCACCGCCCCAGCCGGGTCGTTGCTCCTGCTGGGCGGCCTGGCAGGGGGGAAGTTGGCCGGGGAAACGGCGCTTGGGAGCGTTGTTGCCGACGCCTTGCTCGTCCCGGTGGCCGGGCGGGCGCATGGCTGCAAGGGCGGCCTGGCCGCCGCCGCCGTGCTTACGCCGATGCTGGCCAAGCGCCTCGTGGGCAACCGCCGACCCGATCAGGCCGGTTGTCGGGTCTACCTCTACCGCTTGCTCTTCGACCGCGACACCAGGCGCAACGCCGAGGAGGCAGCGAGCTGAGCGTCGCCATTGTGACCGACAGCGCCTGTTCATTGCCGGCCGATGTGGCTCGCCAGAACGGCGTCACCATCGTGCCGATGTGGCTCGTGCTTGGCGGCACTCAGTACCGCGACGGGGACCTGTCGAGCGCCGAAGTCACCGCTCGCTGGGGCCCGGGCGTCAGTACGTCAGCCCCGGCACCGGGTGAGATTGCCGGGGCCATCGAGCGTGCCGACCAAGGTGACGGAGTGGTGGTGCTGACGGTCTCGCGCCGGATGAGCGCCGTCTACGACGCTGCTCGGCTGGCCGCTTCGTCACTCGACGGCACGGCCTGTTCTGTCATCGACACGGGTACCGCTGCGGGTGCTCAAGGGCTTGTCGTGCTGGCCGCTTCGGCCGCTTGCCGGGCGGGAGCGCCCTTGGCCGAGGTGGCAGCCGCGGCTAGCGAGGCGGCTGCCCAGGCCAAGCTCTTGGCGACGGTCCCGTCGCTCGAGTACCTCGCCCGCGGTGGCCGCGTGCCCGGGGCGGCGGCATGGGGCGCTCGTTGGCTGGGGCTGCACCCGCTGTTCGAGTTCCGGCGCGGCCGGGTCTGGCCGCTACGGCCGGCCCGGGGGAGGAGGTCTGCGCTATCGCGGATGGTGGGCGCGTGCGCGCGTGATGCCGCCGCGGGGCATGCGGGCCGGCTTCATGTCGCCGCCCTCCACGTTGACGACCCCACCACCGCTCGGGATCTCCTGGATGAGCTGGGCCGGCGTGTACCGTTGGCAAGCAGCTTCCTGGCCCCCTTCAGCGCGGTCATGGTGGCCCACACCGGCCCCGGCCTGGCCGGGTTGGCGTGGTGGGCCGAAAGCTAGCCCGCGGCCCGCGGGGTGCCCACACTCAGGCTGAAGGCGAGGACCGGCGGTTCAGGGGGCCGCGACAAGGGCCGCGGGCGGAGCCGCCGGAGCCGCCTCACCCGAAGACCTGCGTAGCCCGCGGTGGAACAGCCACCACGAGATGGCCACGCCGGCCACGGTGAGCGCCGAGGACAGGCCGGTCTTCGCGGCCAGGTAGGTGGCGAGAGGCACGTTGAGGAGCAGGGCCACCGTCCCCCCGGCGTTCACCAGGCTCACCAGCGCCCACAAGAGGCTGATGCGCACGAACAACCGCCGGACCCTGGGGCGCTTCACGAACGATGCCGGCAGCGGCACGAAGTCATGGGCGAGCTTCTCGGCGAGCGGGCGGCCCATTGGCACCGACAGCAAGAAGGCGCCGCCTACCAGGGCCGTAGCCAGCGAAGGCTGCAAGAAGTAGACAAACAGGCTGTTGCCGCTGGCGAGCGCGAGGACCGAACGCGCTGTGAGGCCCACAGAGGCGATCACAAGCAGGCCGGGGAGGCGCTCCTTACGGGCGGCTCGCCGGGCTAGCGCGAGGTAGTTCCAGGCCAAAGCGGCCAGGATGGCGCCTCGGGGGCCGAGGGCGGCAAGACCGGCGTAAAAGAGGGCGAGGGGCGCGAGAGTCGCTTCGATCACCTGGGGCACCGCCCGCCGAGCCAGCTCGCGCAGGCGGGGTATTTCTAGGTGATGCTCCACACTATTGGCTCGGCGCAAAGGCTTTTTTCTTGAGGCGATCGCGTGGGTGCGGGAGAGCCGGGGGGACCTAGCAGCGAGGTTTTCCCCTGGCCCGTGGCCAAGAGCGCCGTGCTGCTCGTTTTCATCCAACGACTTTCCCCTTGCTGCTATTTCGTTCTTGCACCACGCTCGCACACGTGTTGCCTGCCCTTTTGCCTGCACTTGCCGAGCCTCTGACAGCGGGGCAACCACGGCCTGGTAGCGGTCTGCTTGTCCAGCGGTCCGTGGCTTGGCCGGCGGCTGTGTGGGCGGCACCTCTCGCAGCGGCTTCTGGCGTCAAGCCCGCGCCAACCCACGACCGTTCGGAGGAGCCTAGCCCACCCGCGCGGCGGCCAAGCCGGCAGCGACGCTGGGAAGGGTTCCCCAGCGGAGCGCGAACTGGGCGCAGATGGGCACTAGCCTGCGAGAACAATGCCGGCGGAGTCCCGACCTCGGTCTCGGCGGCGACGTGTGGTCGTTCGCTGGACGGTGGAGGCCGTGGTCTTGGCGGCCGCAGCTCTGTTCGTGATCAATCGCGCCGGCAGCAGCATCGGCCAGGTGGGGGCGACCTTCGACCACTTGCACTGGCATTGGCTGTTTGTTTCGGTGGCGGCCGAGTGCTGCTCGCTGGCCGCCCTGTCCTGGTTGCAACAGAGGTTGCTCCGGGTCGGCAACCTGCCTGTCCGGGTGCGCGACCTGCTGCCGGTGACGGCGGCCAGCAATGCCGTGGCCCAGTCCTTACCGGCCGGTCTGTTGTTCGCCGAAGGCTACGCCTTTCGCCAGTACCAGCGGTTGGGAGCGGGCAATGCGCTTGGCGTTTGGGCCGAACTTTCGGCCGGGTCGCTGGCGTCCGCGGCGCTGGCGGGCGTGGCTGTGGCGGGTGCCGCAGTGGTCGGGCCCGGGCTCAGGCTCCAGTTGCTACCTGGTTTTGCGTTCATACTCGCCGGCGCTCTGGTGGCGGCCGCGCTCTTCCGGCGCGCGCCCGTCCTCAGCGCCCTGATCAGGCGCGTTTCGCGTTTCACGGAGCGCCATCTGCCCGAGGCCGTTGGTCGCCACCTCCGTGCAGCCGAAAGGTCGACGGCAGAGATGGCCAGGTTCGAGCCCTCCTGGGGTACGTGGGGCCTATGCCTGGCTGCGGCCGCGCTCAATTGGGGACTGGACGCGGTCGTCTTGGTTATGGGCCTCCTCACCGTAGGAGGCCCGGTGCCCTGGCGCGGCGTGCTCCTCTGCTACGCCGCCGCACAGCTGCTGGTTGAGCTGCCCATCACCCCAGGTGGTTTGGGCATTGTGGAGGGCGGGTTGGTCGAGGTGCTCACCCGTTTCCATGTACCGGTGACGCGGGCAACCGCCGGCACGCTCATGTACCGGGCCGTCAGCTACTGGTTCTTGTTGCTCGTCGGCTGGGCGGCCGCCCTGTGGCTGACCTTGCGCAACCGGAGAGCGGACCGAGCCGAAGGTTCTCCCGCACCGGCCGCGACAGGGGCGGCTTGAGCCTGTTCGACCCAGGCAGGAGCGCCTGTCGGGCGCCAGCGGGCGACTGGCCGCGGGACCTCCAGGGCATCAGGGCCGCAGGCCTCAGGGCGGCAGGCAGGAGGGCCGTAGGCCTCAGGGGGCGGCAGGCATCAGGGGGCGGCAGGCATCAGGTTGTGGCGCCTCCACGGCTCAGGTTTGTGGCGCCTCCACGGCAGTGGCCGGACGCTCCTCCTGGCGGCGCTTGCGGTCACGAGCGTTGAGCGCGGCAGCCGGTATGGCGATGACGGCGACGAAAGCCACCGAGGCCAAGAGGCCCCACACCCAGTCCATGGGCGCGTTGCTGGCCGCCGCCAGAAAGTGCGCTGTTGCCATCAGCCGGAGCCTAGTAGGTGAGCGAGGCAGGCAGCATCACGCACTGCCGCTCCGCCACTGTCGTTGTTGAAGTAGGCATAGATGTCGCAGCCTTGCTGCTGCCATTCCGCCAGCTTTCTTGCTGCCGGGTGCAGGCCGCCTGCTCCGTACTCGCCTGCGTAGCGCTCGGCTGTCGCCTGCGGCCCGTGGAAGCGCGCGTACGCCCAGTCCGCTGTCAGCAACCAAGGGTGCTCCGGCAGCAAGTCGTGGCAGCACAGGGCGGCGTTGGCTCCTCTTAGCAGCTCGTACGTACCGTCGTCGAGCCATGAGGGGTCACGGAACTCGATTGCCCAGCGCAAACGGCGCTCAGGGCCGCCGGCTTGGCAGGCCGCTCCCAAGAAGTCGGCCAACCGCCCGAGGTCACGCTTCCAACGGGGAGGCAGTTGTACCAGGTTGGGTCCGAGATGGGGTCCTAGCAGGAGCGCTCTCTCGACGAACTGGGGTAGCCACCGAGCGGGGTCCTTGAGCTTCAAACGGTGCGTGCCAAATTGGCTCACCTTCAGGGCGAAGACGAACCCGGGGGGAGCTCCTTCCCGCCACCCCTTAAACGTCGCCGGGGGAGCCAAGCGGTAGAACGTGTTGTTCAGCTCGACGGTGTTGAACAGGCGGGAGTAACAGGAGAACCACTCTTTGGCCGGGATCCCGGGGTCGTATACGGTGCCGCGCCAGTGAGGGTAGGACCAACCCGATGTGCCGATCAACGTGGTCTGGTGTGGGCGCGGTATGCCCCAGTTTTACCCTTGCCCAGGGCCGTAATCCCGCCGGCACGCAGGTCAGGGACGAGGAGACTGCCCACCAGCGGCCACCGTGCCAGCCGTTACCAAGTCCGCCTCGCTCCGGGCGGGCGAGGCCCTTTGCTTGTGCTTGTGCTTGGGCTCATGGTGGGTGCGAGCCGTGAGGCCGAGGGCAGCCGCGATCAGGTTGGCGTAGATGACCTGGCCTTCGGGGTCGGGGTGGATCCCGTCCGGCCACAACGCGCCAGGAGCAGCCGAGGCCTTGTACCAGTCAGCAACCCGCACGCCCGGTTGGTGTGCCACCGCCGCCAGGGAGTCGTTGGTCTCGGACTGCCACGGGTCGGGGACGCGCACATTGACAAAGACCAAGAGGGGCACGCCGGCACACAGTGCCCGGATCTGCGCCACGTCTTGGGGCGTCATCGGCCCGTTGGTGCCGAGGCCGATGATCACCGCCTTGAGGCCGGCCAGGTAGCCCCCCGCCTTGTACTCCTGCAAGCGGTCGATCCCGGTCCAGACCTGGCGGCTGATCGCGGCGTCGACGACGATGTCGTCGTGCAAGCGTTGCTCCAGGGCAACGGAGGCGGCCACCATCACCGAATCGCCAATCGCCAGGTAGTCCTTGCCCAGCTTGCTACGGCGGGCCGGGTGCGCCTTGCCCGTCGAGTGCGCCTTGTGGCCCTGTGGGTGCAGGTGCCGGCGGCCCGCCGCACTTGGCGTTGAGGTGGCTGAAAGGTTAGGCGAAGAGGTCGAAGTGGTGGAAGATGTCGTAGCCGTGGGCGACGTGTGCGGGCCGGGCGCTCGGCCCCCCCCAAGGCGTCCGGGCGCGGGCGTAGCCGGTCGGCTCGTGGCCGGTTGTGGCGCCACCGTTGTCGTGGTCGCGGTAGCCCCCCTGGTGGCGGTCGTGGTTGGCGGCGGAGCGACGGTGGTCGTGGTGGTGGCCGAGGCCGCGACAAGGTGGGCTCGGGCCGCCGGGGTGGAACCGGCGGCGAGCGCGGGGGACAGGGGTGGCGGGTTGACGACGGCCAAGGCGATGCCGGTGACGCACACCGCGCATGCCACGGCCGTGCCGCTTACGAGTGTGAAATTACGGCTGGCGCGCCGCCATGCCCGGATGGCGGCCTGGGCCCGGCCGGTGCGGAAAGGCTGTTCCACGAAACGGTAGGAGATCTCGCTTGCCGACAGCATGAGAACCAACCGGAGGGTCAAGAGCGGTACGCCGGAAAGTGCAATGTCAATGTCTGGCCGGGTCAGCTGGATGACCGGCCAGTGCCACAGGTACAAGGAGTAAGACCGTGTCCCGAGGTAGCGCAGCGGCCGTACGCAGAGCAGGCCCTGCACCGGGCCTGGCTGGAGGGCCAGTACCAGGACCAGTCCGGTAAGAGCGGAAGCCAGGAATATGCCGCCCCGGTAAGTGAAAGTGTCGTACGAGGCGAGGAACACGAGCATGCCACCCAACCCGGCGAGGGCGACGAACCCGACGCGGGCACGGCGCCGGGCGGCGGTTGCCCCCTGGGGCGGCCGGCTCCCCCGGGTAGCCGCCGCCAGAGCACCTCCGATGAGGAGTCCCGACGCGTGGCAGAAGGTGTTGTAGTAGACGTTCGAGGCGTCGTGGCCGGGCACGAACAGCACCCCCATAGCCACCGCCGACGCCAACGAGAGCCCCAAGGATGACCACAAAAGGACTTTGGCAGCGGAGCGGCGAGCAACGACGACCACCCCGAGCACGACAAAAGGCCATATAAGGTAAAACTGCTCTTCCACCCCGAGCGACCAGAGGTGTTGGAGCAGGGGTGGCCGCCCGATGGCCTGGAAGTAATTGTCGTGGTGCAACAAGAACCGCCAATTGGCCACGAAGGCCAAGGCCGCGGGCACGTCGACGCGCAGCTCGGGCACGGCGTCATGGGCGACAAAGCAGGCGGCCACCGCCGTAGCGAACAACAGCACGACCAATGCCGGTAGCAGGCGCCGCGCCCGCCTTGCCCAGAACTGCCGGAGCGCGGGTGCGATCGGGGCGCCAGGGCTGAAGAGGTCCAGCAGCAGGCCGGTGATCAAAAAGCCTGAGACTACGAAGAAGACGTCGACACCGAGGTAGCCGCCGGGCAACCAGGACGGGTTGAGATGGAACACGACGACGGCGACGATCCCTATGCCTCGCAGGCCGTCCAGAGCGGGCATGCGCTTGTGGCGTCCGGCGCCCCCGGGCGCCGTCGTAGCGACCCGCTGCCTCGGGGCGATCTGCTCGCTCACGCCTTCCACCACCAGGAAGACACGGCGAGAGCGACGTTGGTTCCACGCCGGAGGTTAAGGTTCAGGGCGTCCATAGGATGTGGTCGCGTGATTGCTCTGAGTGGTTGAGGGGTAGAAAGGTGGCACGTCTAGTCTGGCACGAGCGGGGGCAGGGCACCCGGGAACGGGTGGTGTGGGGGGCCCGGCTGTGAGTGTCGGCAAGGCGGCCGGTGAAAAGCTGGCCGGTGAAAAGCTGGCTGGTGAGAAGCTGGCCGGTGAGAAGCTGGCCGGTCCCCGCAGGTCGGGTGGCCACATGGGCGCGGCCGTCGAACCAGTGGCCATGGCCGTGATCGACACGGCAGGACAGGTGGTCTTCGCCAATGATGATTTCGCCCGACATTTCGGCGAAGATGCTCGGGCCCTGGTTGGGGCCGACATTTTCCCGTTGGTCGACGAAGAGCACAGGCCCGCTGCCAAGAAGGCGCTCCGGCGCGCCGCTCGCACCGGCAAAGTGGCCGGGTCCCTTTGGGTGATGCACGACCAGAACGGCCGCCGCTTCAGCGCGGAGCTCAGCCCTAGGCCGCTCGCGGGTGCCGACGGCGCGAACTGCTACGTGCTGACGGCCAGGGCGCGGTCGCCTCGGGCGCACCCGATGCGGCGCCAAGGGATCCTGGCCGCTATTGCCCGCGATTGCGACGAGGCGATCATTGGCAGCCTGGTCAACGGCTCCATCGAGATCTGGAACAACGCCGCCGAGGAGCTCTTTGGCTGGTCCGCCGCGGACGTCATTGGCGCTCCGGACAGCATCCTCGTGCCCCATGAGCGCCAGCCCGAAGCCGAGGAGCTCATGGAGCGTGCGCGCTCCGGCGAGGTGCTGGCTCGCGTCGAGACGGTGCGTGCCTGCAAGCACGGGTCCCGGGTTGAGGTCTCGGTCAGCTTCCTACCGCTGCGCGACCGGTCCGGGCAGGTGGTGGCGGTCGCCCAGGTTGTGCGCGACATCACTCAGCACAAGGCTTCCGAACGGGCCCTCGCGTACCAAGCCATGCACGACCACCTCACTGGCCTGCCCAACCGCAGCCTGTTGGAGGACCGGATGTCGCACGCCATCGAACGATGCCGGCGCGAGGGCCATCAGGTGGGGGTCATGTTCTTCGATGTCGACCACTTCAAGACGGTGAACGACACGGCCGGCCACGACGTTGGCGACAAGTTGTTGCGCGCGGTCGCCACGCGCCTGCGCCAATCGGTCCGTTCAGTCGACACGGTGGCTCGCATGGGCGGCGACGAGTTCGTCGTGCTCTGCGAGGACGTCAGCGATGACATCCAGCTGGACACCATCGTGTCCCACATCAGGACGACGTTCGCCGAGCCGGTGGTGCTGCCTGACCGGCAGCTGTGGGTGAGCCTGAGCGGCGGAGTGGTCACCGGCGGGGCGTCCTCATCGGTGGCGCAGTTGCTCAGTGAAGCGGACGCCGCCATGTACCACGCCAAGGAACGGGGCCGTGGCAGCGTCGGCCGCTACGACCCGTCGACAAGACCCGACCTCGAGCGCCGCGCCGAGGGTTCGCGCCTGCTCCGCCTTGCTCTCGAGAGGCGCCAGTTGGTGCCCTACTACCAACCGGTCGTCAACCTCCATACCGGCCAGATGGTGGGCGCAGAGGCGCTCGTGCGCTGGGAGGACCCGGCGCGTGGCCTGGTCGCGGCCAAGGACTTCATCCCGCTCGCCGAAGAGCTCGGGTTGGTGGGCGAGATCAGCGAGCTGGTCCTGGTCCAAGCCGGCCGCCAGGCCGCTGAGTGGTGGGAGATGGCGCCCGGCATGAAGGTCGCCGTGAACGTTTCGCCGCTGCAGCTGCGCGGCGCGGCCTTGTTGAACAGCGTGCGTGCCTTGGTCAAGGACGGCTTGCGCCCCTCTTCGCTCGTTCTCGAGGTCACCGAATCGGCGCTGATGGAGGACAGTGCCACGGCCAGTTCGGTGCTGGGCGAGCTGCGCGAGAGCGGGTTCGGGATCGCCATCGACGACTTCGGCACCGGTTACAGCTCGCTCGCATACCTGAAGCAGCTGCCGGCGACGGCCATCAAGGTGGACCAGACCTTCACATCGCAACTGCCCGACCCACACGACCTGTCCGTCGTCATGGCCATCCTGGCTATCGCCGACACCTATGGCCTGGAGGTGGTGGCGGAAGGGATCGAGAACGCGCAGCAGGCCGAGCTCCTGCGCACCCTCGGGTGCCCGCAGGGCCAGGGGTACCACTTTTCGCCCGCGCTGCCTGCAGCCGAACTGGGGGAGCTGATCGCCCGCAGCATCGGCCCGGGCGGCGGCCTGCCCTTGAGCATCGACCACATCATCCTGTAGCGGCCGCTCTACCCGGGGGCGAGGAGCGGCGAGGAGCGGACCTAGGGCTCCTTCGGGGGGTCGCACGTGGTCGCTGGTGCCGCGTTCTGGGTGCAGTGGCAGTACTGGTCGCGCTGGCGTTAGCCCTGGCAACACTGGTACACCCAGAACCTCGCAGCGCACCCAGAAAGAGGGGCGCCCGGGTGTTCGCGGCGTGCGTGCACGCCGGGCGTGCGTGCCCACCCGGCGTGCCCGCCCATCATGGTGGCAGCCCTAACATGAACGGGCCATGCACGTCGACCCACTGCGCGCCCGCACGACGGCCAACCGCCGCCGCGGGCTGGCGCTTGTGGCCGCCCCTGCCGCCATCCTGGGCGTGGCCGCCGGCCTGCTCGTGTGGTGGGCGTCCAGTTGGCCGTTCGGCTTGGCCGGCTTCGCCGGCGCCGTGCTGGTGCTCGGGCTGTTCATGTGGTGGGCGGCCGAGCCGCTGTCGCGGCGGGCACTGGGAGGCGAGCCGGCTGACACAGTGCGTAACGCACGCCTGCTCAACCTGGTCGAAGGCCTGTGCGCGACCATCGGGGCCTACCAGCCGGACCTGCGCGTCCGGCCCGAGACCTCGCTCAACGCCGCCGTCTGCGGGCGGCGCCGTCGCCGCGCCACCCTGGTCGTCACTCAGGGCCTGCTCGACCAGCTCAACCGGGTGGAGCTGGAGGGGGTCGTGGCGCAACAGCTCACGCGCATCCGCTGCCACGACATGCTCCCGGCCACCGTCACCGTGGCCACGTTGGGGATCGGCGCTTCCATCTTGTCCCCTCCTGAGCCGGTCACCGCCATGGACCGGGCCGCCGTCAGCTTCACTCGCTACCCACCGGGGCTGATCTCTGCCCTGGAGAAGCTCGCCGCCAAAGGGACGGAGGTCCGGGGCGCCACGCGGGCAACCGCCCAACTCTGGTTCGCGGCCGCGTACGAGGGGGCGGTGCCCGTCACGTCGTTGAAGGACCGCATCGAGGCCTTGCGCGAGCTCTGAGCCTCCCGGCCCGAGCGGGGTGCACGAATGGCTTAATGGCCCTGGTTCGGGCAGGGCCGCTCGATAGGATCTTCGTTATGACCGATGATGACGCCCTTTCCGGGCGCGTGCCCGTGGCGGGCTCCCCCTTCCCCAGCACGCGCGTGACGAGCAGCCCGGGACGGCGAGCTGATGGCCGCGAGACCGGCACACCATTGGTCAAGCGGGGCCTGGCCACCCAGTTGCGCGGCGGTGTGATCATGGATGTGGTCACCCCCGAGCACGCCGTCATAGCCGAAGAGGCGGGGGCCGCGGCGGTCATGGCTCTCGAGCGGGTGCCGGCGGACATCCGCCGCGATGGGGGTGTCGCCCGTATGAGCGACCCGGCATTGATCGAGGGCATCAAGGCGGCGGTGAGCATACCGGTGATGGCGAAGGCCCGGATCGGCCACTTTGCCGAGGCCCGGGTGCTCGAAGCGCTCGGCGTCGACTACATCGATGAGAGCGAGGTGCTCACGCCAGCCGACGAGGAGCACCACATCGACAAGTGGCCCTTCGTAGTGCCCTTCGTGTGCGGCGCGAACAACCTGGGCGAGGCGCTGCGGCGGATCTCCGAAGGAGCCGCCATGATCCGTTCCAAGGGAGAGGCGGGTACGGGGGACGTCAAGGAAGCCGTCCGCCACCTACGCCAGATCTTGGGCGACATCCGCAAGCTGACCCAGGCTGACCCGGCTGAGGTGTACGCCTGGGCCAAGCACCTGCAAGCCCCGCTCGAGCTGGTGACCGAGGTGGCCGAGACCGGCGAGCTCCCTGTGCCGCTGTTCTGCGCCGGCGGCATCGCCACGCCGGCCGACGCCTCTTTGGTCATGCAGCTGGGCGCCCAGGCGGTGTTCGTGGGCTCGGGCATATTCAAGAGCTCCGACCCGGCCCGCTTCGCCCGGGCCATCGTCGAGGCCACCACCCACTATGCCGACGCACAGATAGTCGCCAAGGTGAGCCGCGGTCTCGGTGAGGCGATGCGCGGCGAGGAAGCCGGGGCAGTGGCGACCAGGCTTTCCGAGCGCGGCTGGTAGCGGCGACCGGGAGGACGTTCATGGGAAAGGTGCCCCCAGGTGGTGGCCCGAGCTCGCGCGTACGAGCCTCGGCCCGTCGGCGTCCTCGCGCTCCAAGGTGACTTCCGCGAGCACCTGAGCATGCTCGCGCGCCTCGGCGCAGCGGGGATCGAGGTCCGCGTCCCCGAGGACCTGGAAAATGCGGGGTCGATAATCATCCCCGGCGGGGAGTCGACGACCATGTCGTTGCTGCTGAACAGCTCGGGCCTGCTCGAGCCGCTCCAGCACCGGCTGACCGCGGGGATGCCCGCCTTCGGGACGTGCGCTGGCATGATCCTGCTGGCCCGTGACGTCCTCGACGGCAAAGCCGGCCAGGTCAAACTGGGTGCAATCGACATCGCCGTGCGCCGGAACGCGTTCGGCCGCCAGCGTGACTCCTTCGAGGCCGACCTCGACGTGCGCTGGCCGGCGGTCTCGGGCCACGGCAACGGCGACGGCAACGGTCGCGGCGCCCTCGCCCGAGCCGGCAACGGCGCGTCGGCCCAGCAGCCTGTGCATGCCGTCTTCATACGGGCCCCACTGGTTGAGCAGGCGGGGCCGGCCGTCGAGGTCCTGGCGAGCGTGGCCACCGCCGCTGGGCCTAGACCGGTCATCTGCCGGCAAGGCCCGGTGCTGGTCAGCGCCTTTCATCCCGAGCTCGTGGGCGAGGTGCGCCTGCACGAGCTCTTCTTGCAATACCATCAGGCTTCTTCGACAAGGAAGGAAAATGTCAGGGCACTCTAAATGGGCGACTACGAAGCACAAAAAAGGTGCTTTGGACAAGGCGCGGGGCAAGTTGTTCGCCAAGTTGATACGCCAGGTGGAGGTGGCCGCTCGCGAGGGCGGCGGCGACATCGAGGGCAACCCGACGCTGCGCACAATGTTCCAAAAGGCGCGTGACGCATCGGTGCCTATGGACACGATCGAACGAGCTATCAAGCGCGGCACCGGAGAGCTGGAAGGTGTCCGTTACGAAGCCGTGACATATGAGGGTTACGCGCCCTGTGGTGTCGCCGTAATCATCGAATGCTTGACCGATAACCGCAACCGCACCGGTGCTGACATCCGGGCTATCTTCAGCAAGAACGGTGGCTCCATGGCTGAGCCGGGCGCGGTCGCCTGGCAGTTCGAGCGCAAAGGCGTGGTCATGGTCAACCACGGCCCGAAGGTGGACGAGGACGAGCTCACGTTGGTGGCTGCCGACGCCGGGGCTGACGACGTGCGCGATAACGGCGACACCTGGGAAGTTCTCACCCCACCTGCGGAGCTGGGTGCGGTGCGAGCTGCCATCGAGGCCCACGGCTGGCCTGCGTCGAGCTCGGAGCTCACCATGCAGGCGTCGCAGTCCGTGCCGATCTCCAGCGAAGGCGACGCGCGCAGGGTGCTGCGCCTCATCGACTTGCTCGATGATCACGACGATGTGCAGAACGTGTACGCCAACTTCGACATCCCCGATTCCGTTATGGAGCTGGTGGAGGTCTAGGTCGCTCCGCTCAGCGCGCAGCCGCAAGATCCACCAGGTAGGCGACGGCGCCTGGTAAGATAGCGAACTAATGTTCGTGGTGGGCATCGATCCCGGCGTCTCCAGGTGCGGGTACGGGGCCGTGCGCCAGGAGGGCGGCCAGCCCGTAGCGGTGGTTTCGGGCGTCCTGACCACACTGGTCAGCCGGCCCCTCGAGCAGCGTCTTGGCGAGCTGCTGAAGGAGCTGCGCGAGCTGTTCTGTCGTCTGTCCCCCGAGGTCGTAGTGGTTGAGAGGGTGCTGTTCCAGGCCAATGCCCGGACCGCCATGGCGGTGGGCCAGGCGAGCGGCTTGGCCCTGGCCGCTGCCGCCGAGATAGGCGTCCCGGTGGTGCAGTACAGCCCCAACGAGGTCAAACAAGCCGTGACCGGCTGGGGAAATGCCGGCAAGGACCAGGTGCAACGCATGGTCCAGGCCTTGCTCGACCTCCCGGACAAACCGAGCCCTCCTGACCGGGCAGACGCGCTCGCGCTCGCGCTGTGCCATCTGGCATTGGCTCCGCTCGCCAAGGCAGTCGCCGTCGCCGACGCCCGCGGGTCGGGGACGGTAGGCCGGTCCGGTGTCGGGCGAGGGGCAGTGGCCGTCGGGGCGGTGGCGGGGAGAAGGCATTGATAGGTTCGCTACGCGGCACCTTGCTTGATCGCGTCGTGCGTTCCGACCACCAGTTGGAGCTGCTCATCGAAGTGGGCGGGGTCGGCTACCGCGTCGTCGTGCCAGCGGGCGGCGCCGAGCGTGCGGGGGATTTGGGGAGCCGCTGCTTCCTGCACGTGCACACCCACGTACGCGAGGACGCCCTGGTCCTCTACGGCTTCCCCACGCGCGAGGAGCGGGACTGCTTCGAGTTGCTCTTAGGCGCGCACGGGGTGGGGCCGGCGGTCGCGGTTGCCCTGCTGTCGGTGTTGTCGCCGGCGAGCTTGCGCCGCGCCGTCCTAAACGACGACTCCGACGCCCTCACCCTGGTGCCCGGGATCGGTAAAAAGACGGCTGCCCGACTGATCCTCGAGCTGGCGCCGCGCTTCGAAGCCGCCGCGGCGCTCGACCTCATCGCCGGCACGGCGGGGCGTTTGCCTGCGGCCGGGGCGGGCGACGAGGACGGAGCCACCGCGGACGGCCAGGCGCCGCACGAGGCCAGCGCCGCCGACCGGGCCGCGCAGCGTGACGAGCTGCGGGCAGCGTTGAGCGCTCTTGGCTACGGGGCCGATGAGGTGCGCCAGGCGGTCGCTCACCTCCCGGCGGACGGGCCGATCGAGGAGCTGCTGCGCCATGCCCTGCGTGAGCTGGCTGGGCGGTAGTGGCCCCCGGCTCCTCGCCCGGCAGTAGCAGCTCCGTGTGCCGGCTCCGGAAGCGGTCCTAATGCCCCGAGAAAGGGCCGTTGCCGCCGGGGCGATGGCGCCCAGTGCCGTTGGCCCCGGAGCGGCCGCCGAAGAGCGCCTCCTGGCTCCATCGGCCGGCCCGGTGGAGGCGGCCGAGGAGGTGTCGCTCCGGCCCCGGCGGCTGTCCGAATTCGTCGGCCAAAGCCAGCTCAAAGAGCACCTTTCGATCATGCTCGAGGCCGCCCGCCGCCGCGGAGAGCCCGTGGACCACATGCTTTTCGCCGGCCCCCCGGGGCTGGGCAAGACGTCTCTGGCCGCCATCGTGGCCAACGAGATGGAGGCCGGTTTCCGTGTCACCTCGGGCCCCGCGCTGGTCCGCGCCGGCGACCTGGCAGCCCTGCTCACCAACCTGTCCGAGGGAGACGTCCTCTTCGTGGACGAGATCCACCGCCTTGCCCGCCCGGTGGAAGAGATCCTTTACCCGGCGATGGAGGACTTCCAGCTCGACATCGTGCTGGGCAAAGGGCCGGCCGCGCGCAGCCTTCGCCTCGACCTCCCGCGCTTCACCTTGATCGGGGCCACAACCCGCACCGGCCTGATAACCGGGCCGCTCAGGGACCGCTTCGGGTTCGTCGCCCGGCTCGACTACTACGCCGAAGCGGAGCTGGAGCTGATCGTGCGCCGTTCGGCCGGGCTGCTCGGGGCCGTACTCGACCAGGGTGGCGGCGCCGAGATCGCCAAGCGGGCAAGAGGTACGCCCCGGCTCGCCAACCGGTTGCTGAAGCGCGTCCGTGACTATGCCGAGGTGCGCGGTGACGGCACCATCGACCTGCGTGTGGCTTCTGACGGGCTGGACTTGTTCCAGGTAGACAAGCTCGGCCTCGACAAGGTCGACAGGGCCATCCTGGACGCCACTTGTTGCCGCTTTCGCGGCGGCCCGGTCGGGCTCGGCACTCTCGCCGTTGCGGTGGGGGAAGCCCCCGAGACCGTCGAGGATGTTTACGAGCCCTTCCTCCTCCAGCTCGGGATGCTCATGAGGACCCCGAGGGGCCGGGTGGCCACCGCCTTGGCCTGGGAACACCTCGGGCTTACCCCGCCGGCGAGGGCGGCTGCCGGCGGCGACGGTCAACTCTTCTAGCGCTCCCGAGCGCGGCGGCACCGGACGGCAGACTGGCGCAGGTATGGTCCCTGACTACTTCCTGCCCGATGACGCCATCGCCCAGGTACCGGTGGAGCCGCGGGACTCCGCGCGGCTGCTGGTGAGCCTGGGCGGGCCTCCCCGTCACCACCATGTCCGGGACCTGCCCGAGCTCCTCGGCCCAGGGGACGTGCTGGTGGTCAATACGTCCCGGGTGGTGCCCGCGCGCCTGGCGTTACGCAAGAGCACCGGCGGCGCGGCCGAGGTGGTGCTCCTCGGCCCTCTCGACGGGGGGCGCTCCGGAGCGTGGGAGGCTTTGGTCCGCCCCGGACGGCGGCTTGCCCCGGGCACGGTCCTCTATGCCGGCGACAAGGCCGTCGTCGAAGTCGGCGCGCGCCTGGCGAATGGCAAACGAGAAGTGGTGGGCCTGGTCGACGACCTCGAGGCCTATGGTGCGCTCGCTCTACCTCCTTACATCCACAAGCCGCTGGAGGACCCCGAGCGCTACCAGACCGTCTACTCGGACGAGCCCGGGAGCGTGGCAGCACCGACGGCTGGCCTTCACCTCACCCACCAGGCTCTAAGTGCGTGCCGCGACCGCGGCGTGAAGATCGAGCACGTCGACTTAGCCGTAGGTCTGGGCACATTCCGCCCCATCAAGTCGGCCGATCTCTCCGGTCATACCATGCACGCCGAGCGCTACCGCGTGCCCCAAGCCACCTGGCAGGCCTGCCGCGCAGCCGACCGCGTGGTCGCGGTCGGGACGACGACCGTGCGCGCCCTGGAATCAGCGGCGACAACCGGCCATCTGGAGGGCCAGACTGACTTGTTCATCCGGCCGGGGCACCATTTCTCCGTGGTCGACGTCCTCATGACCAACTTCCACCAGCCCCGCAGCACGTTGCTCGTGATGTTGGAGGCGTTCGCCGGGCCGCGCTGGCGGGACCTCTACGAGCTGGCGCTGGCCAGCGGCTACCGGTTCTTGTCATTTGGTGACGCCATGATCACGGACCGCACCGGGGCCGGCGTGCCGTGATGGCGGCGGGTACGGCGATGCAAGTGGCCGCCGCCGACGGAGCGGCCCGGGCCGGCTCACTGCTGACGCCGCGGGGCGAGGTGGCCACGCCCTGCTTCATGCCGGTCGGCTCTCGCGGCGTCGTGCGCCTGCTCTCAGCCGCCGACCTCGACACGCTGGCACCACAGGTGGTGCTGGCGAACACCTACCACCTTATGTTGCGCCCTGGTGCCGACGTGGTGGCGACCATGGGCGGGCTGCACGCCTTTACCGGCTGGAGCGGCCATTACCTCACGGACTCGGGTGGCTACCAAGTCATGTCTCTGCCGTGCCAGGTTGACGACGGCGGCGTGACCTTCCGCTCCTCCTACGACGGATCTTGGCACCGGCTCACCCCCGAATCGGCCGTCGCGACCCAGCAGCTGCTCGGAGCGGACATCCAGATGGTGCTCGACGTATGCACCGAGCTCCCAGCGGCCAGAGACGCCCTCGTGGCTGCGGGCGAGCGGACGCTGGACTGGGCAGCGCGGGCCCGTGAAGCGCACCAAGGACCGGACCAGATGCTGTTCGGCATCGTGCAGGGTGGCGCCGAGCTCGACCTGCGGGCGGCTTACGCCCGGCGCCTTGTCCGCCTCGGCTTCGACGGGTACGCCCTGGGCGGCCTATCGGTGGGCGAGCCGCCGGGTGAAATGCTGGCCGCTCTCGCCGCGGCCGTGGCCGAACTGCCCACCGGCGCCCCGCGCTATCTCATGGGCGTGGGCGACCCCTGGAGCGTTGTGGCGGGGATCGGCCTCGGGGTTGACATGTTCGACTGTGTCCTGCCCACCCGGCTCGCTCGTCACGGCACCGCCCTGACCGGCTCGGGCAAATTAGCGGTCAAGGCCGGCCGGTACGCTTCTGATGCCCAGCCCATCGACCCGGGTTGCCCGTGCCCGGTGTGCGCCAGGCACAGCCGCGCCTACCTGCGGCACCTCTTCAACGTGGCCGAACCGAGCGCCGGCCGCCTGGTGAGCCTTCACAACCTGCACTGGTTGCTACGCCTGGTGAGCGAGGCCAGGCAAGCCGTGCTGGACGGCCGCTTCGCCGAGTTCCAGCGCGAGGTGCAAAGGACCTGGGCCGCCACCCCGCTGCCCGGCACCCCGCTGTCCGGCACCCCGCTGTCCGGCACCCCGCTGTCCGGCGGCACCTGCGAGCCGCTAGGCTAGTCGCTTGTTTGTTCGCGCCCCGGTACCGGGGCTATGGGTTCCCCTGGAGATGGCTCCGGTTTTCATATGCACCTCTTGAGCAGTTTCTCGCACTTGGTTGCCGCGTCGACTACGACGACCACCAAGCAGACCTCGACCAGTTCATCGTCTGAGTTTTTCCTGGTCATCATCGTTCTGTTCGTCTTGCTCTACTTCTTCTTGCTGCGCCCCAACCGGCGCCGCCAGATGGCCGCGATGCGCGCGCGCAATACCTACGACCTGGGCGACGAGGTGGTGGCGGGCGGCATGGTAGGCAAGGTGGTGCGCATCGGTGACGGTGCGGTCGACGTCGAGGTTTCCGACGGCGTAGTCGTCCAGTTCGTCCCCCAGGCCGTACAGCTCCGCTCCGCCTACCAGGCCGGAGGCCGCGGTTTCGGTGGCGCGGGCAGCCGTCTGGGCGGCGGTGGCCCGGCGAGTGCGAGCGCCTCCGGCAGTGGGCCGACGGCGGCCAGCAGTGGGCCCGGCTTCGGAGCCACCAGCCCCTACCGCTCGCGCTCGGTCCGCCGCAAGGCGCTGGGCAGCGGGCAAGCTCCGGGAGACAATGCGAACGGTACAGGTGGCGACGAGGCGTCCAGTGGCTCGTCCTCCACTAGTGAAGGGGGCACGGACTGGACAGCCACGGGCAGCGGTGACACGGGCCCGGCGGCGAGCGATGCTTGGCCGGACAGCGCCGGCGGGAGCCTGTAGGGGATGCAACCCCGGCCTTTGTTGTACTCGTTGGTGACGATGATGCTGATCGCCGTGCTCAGTGTGGGTGCCACCGTGTTCGCGGGCAAGACACCGCTGCTCGGCCTGGACCTGAAGGGCGGTGTTTCCGTCGTGGAGAAACCGCAGGGCCGCGTCAACTCGACGATCCTGGCCCAGGCCCAGACGATCATCCAGAACCGCATCGACGGCATCGGGGTGTCCAACTCCCAGGTCACCGTGCAAGGCAACGACATCGACATCGAGCTGCCAGGGGCCAAGAACGACACGCAGATCCTGGCGCTGGTGGGCGAGACGGCACAGCTCTTCTTCCGCCCGGTCGAGTGCGAGATAGCGCCCTATCTGGTCGGTGCCACGACCACCACCACTTCGCCCCGTAAGGCCACCACCACGACCCGGCCCGGCCAGGCCAAGGCAAAACCCAAGACGAAGGCCAAGCCCAAGACGACCTCGTCCACGACCGGGCACGTAAGCGCCGGCCCGCTCGTCACCACCCTGAGCACGAGCCTCGCCGCCGCCCGTTACGCTGTTCGGACGGCTCCCGCAGCCGGAGGCCAGCTGGCCGCCGGGCTCGCCGCCGCGGCCAAGTCCTCGAAGACGACTACGGCTACCACAACCGCCACTACGGCAGCCACGTCCACCACGGCGACAACGGTGGCCACTACGACCGGTACCACCACCAAGGGCGCGACCAGCTCGACTGTGCCCAGCGCGCCCACGACGACCGTAGCCCCCACGCCGACCACAACGAGCATGAGCACTTATGCCTGCGGGCTCAGCCAACAGCAGCAGGAGACCTGGTCGCCCCCCCACGGGGACCAGTACGGTCTCACCCCGGTGCAGTACGACAACAAAAACGACACGGTTGTCCTGCCGTACTACGCCGACTTTGTCAAGGGCAAGTACCGCTACGACGACCGTTTTGTGCTTGGGCCGGCCCAGATGACCGGGTCGATCGTCTCGTCGGCGACGGCCACCGTGGACGTCACGACCGACGAATGGGAGGTTGACCTCAGCTTCACTTCTTCGGGCTCCAACGAGTTCAACAATTACGCCTCCCAGTACTACGCGTGTTACAGCGAGGACAAGACCAGCCCGCCCGACGCCCAGGACTGCCCGCCCTACGGTGCGCTGCAAGCCATCGAGCTAGACGCCACCGTCTATTCGGCCCCGGCCATAGAAGCGCAGTCGTTCCCGGGTGGCGCCACCATCAACGGCTCGACGTCTGACCCGTTCACCTCCGCCGAGGCCAACGACCTCGCCAACGCGCTCAATTACGGCTCGCTCCCCGTGCGTTTCGCTCCCCAGGACATCGAGAACGTGTCGCCTTTGATAGGGACCGATTCGCTCAAGGCGGGTGCCATCGCTGGTGGTATCGCGGTGTTGTTGGTATTGCTGTACCTGCTTGTCTACTATCGGGCGTTGGGCCTGGTCGTGGTGGTCGGCATCTGCATGTCCGGCGCTTTCCTTTACTCCATAACGACTTTGCTGAGCGATACGGAAGGGCTCGCCCTGACCCTGTCGGGCGTGATCGGCTTGATCGTGTCAGTCGGCGTCACCGCTGACTCGTGCGTCGTTTACTTCGAACGCCTCAAAGAAGAGATACGTAGCGGGCGCACGGTCCGCACTTCGGTGGAAAAAGGGTTCTCGCGCGCCTTTAGGACCATCCTGGCTGCCGACTTCTCGTCGTTCATCGCTGCGTTGATCCTGTACACCCTGACCGTGGGCGACGTGCGCGGCTTCGCCTTCTTTCTCGGCTTGGCCACCTTGCTCAATGTGGTCACGACCTACTTCTTCACCCGGCCGCTCGTGATCCTGATCGGTCGCCGGGCGGC
>DATJST010000038.1:0-3342 GCA_035503975.1 Acidimicrobiales bacterium
GTGACCCGAGAGCTCGATCGTCGAAGCTGTGCCCTTGAAGTCGAAACGGGTAGTCAGTTCACGCTCCGCCTGGTCGACTGCATTTCGGACCTCCTGCATGTCCACTTGCGAGACCACGTCAAACGTAGGCATGCCCAACACGCTAGCGTTATGTGCCTCAAGGGCCTAAGAACCGAGGGCCCGCGCAACATTGGGTCGGTGCCCGAGCGGACAATGGGAGCAGACTGTAAATCTGCCGGCTGATGCCTACGGGGGTTCGAATCCCTCCCGGCCCACCTAGCTTGACCAGCTGAAATGGAACGCCGGCACTGCTACCCATCCGTGTCAGTACTCTCGGCAGTGCAACAATGCGCAACCGAGGCGCCGGGAGGATGCTGATGCAGGGCACAACGGTCGAGCGCACACCTGGTCGTTGGCTGATCAGGGTTTTCGGCGGGTCGAGGCAGTAACGGGAAGACCCGCCACGTCAACCGGACAGTGCGAGGCGGCAAGCGTGAAGCCAAGCGAGCTCTCGCCCAGCTCATAGCTGAAGTGTCGAATGGCCAGGTAGCGACAGTGCGAGAGGGGCGAGCCCGAGCGTCGAAATGTGCCGCCCTGTCGATGCTCTTTCACCTGTCCCTTCGGACGACGAAGAGGCGTAATAGACGGCCCCGCCAGGGTTCGTCCACGGAGCCGGGAGTGACGTAGTCCGACATAGGCATCGTGTCGACGGCACTGGACTTGATGGCCCCCCAGAGGGCCAAGGCGTCCACGGCGCGCGTTGCCCAGCGGGGGGACCAACTTGCTTGCTGAACAACTGAACCGTCGTTCTTCATCTCGGCTCCTTTTCGAGCCCTGTCGGGCTTGTTGCTCCTGGCGTCATCATGAAGGGACCCCGTTCCCGAAACCTTCCCGCCCTGAGTGCCCAGGTCAGAGAGCCTCGATGGCTCGGGGACCTAGCACCACTTCAACGGCCGGGTAGGCGGTACCGATGGGACCTCGAGCTTTCCGTTGTCGTAGGCGACCGGCTGCGTCGACCTCTGCTGGCCGAGCCTTGGTCAGCGGCGGTTGTCAACGCCGGTGGTGTGGCGAGCCGTCCGGCTGGTCGTCTCCCGGCCGACTTCGGCCCTCTGTCCAGCAGCACTGGTTGTCGAGGAGGCGACGACCTCCGTGGGCGGGAACTCGCCGGTGGACCCGCAGAGCCATGAGATAATTCGGCTGTGCCTCGAGGCGTGCACAGCGACAGTCCGGGTGACGGTACGAGCCTCGTGCGCGTCAGGCTCCTTGGCCTCTTTTTCGATAGGGCTGGGCGAGCGGGAGGCGGGCCCGTGGCACAGGCCGAGCGCGAAGCGTAAAGGCGAGCTCGTATTGTGAGCCCCAACGTCGTTGACCAGGCCCGGCTATGGAGGTTCGACCCGCCAACCGGGTCGCGTCGTGGTTGACGTAGTCGCCGGCACCACCGCAGTCCTGGAGGCCATAGGTGCCAACCGGTGCTTGGTGGCCGGGTCGTCCCGGGCGGGCCCTACGCCCTCGCCTCGCCGCCCGGGTCCCGGCTGCGAAGGCTGTTCTGGTGATCGCCGCGGCGGCGCCCTACCGCTCCGCCGGATTGCACGGGGCCGCCGGCATGGGCGAGGACAACCTGGCCGCGTCCGGGCGGCTCTGGAAGGCGAGGGCTGCGTCCGGCCTTATCTCCTCGAACAGCGACAGCACAGGAAAGAGGTCACGCCCGCCGACATCATCTGCTCCCGCACGGACTGTCGACTCTACCGAACACGTGTTCGCTATACTCAGTGCCAGTTCCGGATGGGCCGGGCGTGACGAGAAGCTGGGAGCAACGGTGGCAACAGGTAAGAAAGCGGCGAGGAATGGTGGCCAACAACTTGCAAAAAAGATGACACCAGTGGGTCAGAACGGTAATGGCGCAGCGTAAGCGCCATCGGATCATAACGGAATCTCCGGCGTAGGCCGCTGTGGGCCAGCGGACAAACCCTGCGAGCCTCATGGGCCCGAGGGCAACGCCGCTAACCCCCGTCTCCAATGTCAGTTCGGCAGCCTGCGTGGGCAACGGCCGGAACGTAGAGTTCCAGCCATGGCGACGATGATCTCGAGCACGGCCAGAGCTTCTGGGACCATGAGGTGTCTGTCAAAATCAAGCTCGGTGGGTAGCGAGCTCGCCCACCGTCACTGTTGCTAAAGCGAGGACAAGCCGGGACGGAGTCGGCCGGCAGGCGAGCCCTCACGTGTGCGAGGCTGCGAGCGGTAGGTGCTGTCGTTGGCCTCCTGATAATGAACCAAGCGATAGTCACGGCGACCATCGCCAGCTCCAACAGGCCGATGCTGCCAATCGTATCGGCGACTATCAGCATTAGAGCGACCGGGGCGCGAGATCCGCCCGAAGACAGCCATCATGCCCACCACTACGAAAAGAACGGCCCCGTGGCCGGTGTCGGAGCGAAGCTCCGCCGCACTGCAAGGCCGGTAAGACATAAACGACCATCCCCGGGCCGAACACCCTGCCCGAGCCGCCGCTGCCAATCGAAAAAGATGTCGCCACGATGCGTGCGAACGCACCAAGAGGACCAAGCATATAGAAAGGGCGCTGAGCGTGGCGCTAGGTCTCGGCCTTTAGGTACTCGTCTAGTCGAAGTCAAGCACCGAACCCGCGGCGGCACAACAGCAACTGCCAATAAGCGCCGTCACGCGCGACTATCGGCTGGAAGAGCAGCGGATTATCGGGCGCGCCTTATGTGACAATTAGATGCCTAACTTCGCATGATATGTAGGTGATCCTCTGGTAGCTGCGACGGTCGCAGTTAAGCCAAGCGAGGAGGGCACCGGGCGGTGGCCCTGGCTTTGGCCCGACGTTGCGCCGGCACCCGCTCACGACCAGGTACCGATGATAAGTCGAGAAGCGGCCAGCCCCTACCTAGACGATGTCACGGTGTTGACACGGGCGAACTGATGCGTCAAAGCCATACAGAAATCTCCTTGGGTGGCGATGAATCTTTGGGGGAGCGGGCCGTTCGGGCCGCCCACCAGAGAAGAACGGTACGGGGACTGAACACGTACATAGAACGCCTACCGGCCGGTTCAACGGGTTCGACAAAATGAACCACAATGAGGAGCCCTCGATTATTTGTCCCTGGGCGTCCCTGCGCATCCGAGCCCGGGGTCATCTCGCGCCGCTGAGCCCAACCAAGCGGTCGCGACTGTCTTTATCAGGCCCCAGTACCCCGCGGCAGCTCCGTTCCCAGATGGCGCCCTGCTAGCACCGGCGGACCTTAATATTTGGGCTTCGGTTGCAAACGAAGCTCCGGCCGCGGTTTCTCGGCTAACCTTCGCTGGGCCAGCGAGAGCCGTGGG
>DATJST010000039.1:0-13581 GCA_035503975.1 Acidimicrobiales bacterium
GGTCGTGCTCGTCGCGGCGCCCTTCGTGAGCGGTGCAATTGCCCACATCGAAGCGCGGATCCAGGGCCGGCGAGGCCCGCGGGTCCTACAGCCCTACTACGACATCGCCAAGCTCTTCTCCAAAGAGACCCTGCTGCCACAGGACGCCAGCTGGTTCTTCCTCGCAGCACCGGTCATCGCCTTCACGTCGTTCCTTGTCGTCCCCATGCTCATCCCCGTCCTCACGGACTTTCCCCTTCCGCTCGGCTACATGGGCGACATCATGGGCGGCGGCCTGGTGCTGGCTTTGGGGGGGTTCTCGCTCGCCCTGGCGGCAGTGGGTACGGGCGACCCCTACGCACAGCTCGGCAGCAGCCGGGCGATGACCTTCGGGGCATTGATCGAGCCGTCCGTCCTGTTCGTTGTGTTCGCGGTCGCTCTCATCACCACTACCGATCTCCCCTACGCGATGGCTGCTGTTGACCGCTCCTCTCTCGCCCAGGCCATCAGGCCCGCCCACCTCTTCGCCGCCGTGGCCTTTTTCCTGGTCGTCTTGTCCGACACGGGGCGGATCCCTGTCGAGACGCACGTGAGCACGCTCGAGCTCGGGATGATCGACGAAGCCCGAGGCTTCGAGCACTCAGGACCAGCCTTCGCGCTGCTGAAGTGGGGAGCGGCGGTGAAGCAGTTGGTCCTGTACGTGATCCTGGTGGACGTTTTCTCCGCGCCCTGGGGCCTGGCCGGCTCCCGGCGTCTCGGCCCCGTCCTGCTCGCCATCCCCATCCTGCTCGGCAAAGCTCTCGGTGCCGGTGCCTTGTTCGCGCTCATCGACAACTCGTTCTCCAAGCTCCGTCTCTACAAGATCACCGAGTTCATGGCCTCGGCCTTCGCTTTGTCTGCGGTAGCTGTGCTCGTCCTGTACCTGGGGAGCGGTTGATGCTGCCTTCCTTGGTCGCTTCGGTCCCTACCCCGCCCTCGATCTTCGCAGGGGCGACCGAGGCTTTGGCTGTCCTTGTCCTTTTCACCGTTTTCGCCATGTTGCGAGAGGCGCTGTTGCGCTCCCAGGTCAAGCTCTACGCCCTGCAGTCCCTGGCGGTGTGCGCGCTGGCAGCCGTGTTGGGGGCCAGTCAGCACGCCAGGGACCTTTATGCGTTGGCAGTGCTTTCCTTCGTCCTCAAGGTCGTCCTCGTGCCCGCGATCGTTCTCCACCTTCTCGGCGAGGCCGAGGTTGACCTGGCCGGCAGCCACCGCTTCGGGGTGGCGACGATGGTCCTTGCCGGGATAGTTGTGTCCGGCTTCGGGTTCGTGGCGCTCGGGAACGTGCACCTCGGCCTCGCCGGTTCTGGCGGGCTGCCCGTCGCCGTCCTGGGCGTGGCCATGGCGACGGTGCTCGTGTCCTTTGTCCTGGCCATGTTCAGGAGCGATGTCGTCTCGCAGGCCGTTGGCTTTTTCTCCATGGAAAACGGGGTGTCGGTGGCGAGCCTCGTCTTCGCCGCCCGTATGCCCCTGATCCTGGAGGTCAGCTTCCTTTTCGACCTGCTCGTGGCCGCCCTCGCCTTCGGGGTTATCATGCGCGCCCACCACCGCCGGGCGGCGTCGCTCTCCACCGAAACACTGGACCAGCTCCGTGGCTGAAGGCCGCCCGTGAGCGCCGTCCTTGTCGCCTTGGTGGCGGTCCCCCTCGTGGCCGCCATCGTCTCTTGGTGGGCCGGCCCGCGGCTCGCCGATGTGGTCACGGTGGCGGGTGGGGCTTGCACCCTCGGCCTGTGCCTGGCCCTGGTCCCGACTGTGGCCACCGGCGGGCACGGGCGGAGCGTCAGCGCCTTCGCCGGATGGCTCAGGGTTGACCCGCTCTCGATGGTTTTCCTCATCGCAACGGCGTTCCTCTACGCCATTACCGCCGTGTTCGCCGTCGGCTACGCCGCGGCAGACCGCTCTGTCACTGTCACCTACAAACGGCGTCTTTTCGCCGGGCTCAACCTGTTCGCCTGGGCCATGGCGATGGCGCCTTGCGTGGACAACCTCGGCCTGCTGTGGGTCGCCATCGAGGTCACGACCGTGGTCAGCGCCCTATTGGTGGCGATCGAGGGCACTGATGCCGCCATCGAAGCCGCCTGGAAGTACATACTCCTTGCCTCGTTGGGGCTCGGCGTTTCGCTATTGGCGACGGCGGTCATTTACCACGCCGGCAGTTACACCCTCGGCCAGGCCTACGACCTCTCTTACTCGAAGCTCCTGGCCCACTCGGCGCGCTTACCAGCGGGTACGGTCCGGCTGGCGTACTTGTTGGCGGTGCTCGGTTTTGGGACCAAGGTCGGCCTCTTCCCGGTCCACACCTGGCTGCCCGACGCCCACTCGGAGGCACCCACGCCAGTTTCGGCCCTACTCTCGGGGTCCTTACTGGCGACGTCCTTCTACGCCATTCTGCGCTACTACCAGGTCGCCCAGCGATCAGGGGCCGGCGGCTTTGCCCGCGACGTACTGGCGGGCTTCGGCGTGGCGACCCTCTTGCTCGGCACGTTGTACCTGGCTTCGCAGCGTGACCTGAAGAGGCTACTGGCCTACTCCTCCATCGAGCACATGGGCATCTTGGCGATCGGTGTGAGCTTCGCCTCGCCTCTGGCGATCGCCGGGGCGCTCCTGCACGTACTCGCTCACGCCGCCGCCAAGGGCACTTCGTTCTTCGGGGCGGGGAGCGTCGTGCGCAAGCTGCGTACCAAAGACCTCGAGCGCATCAGGGGAGCCGCCGGGACGCTGCCCTGGAGCGGGCCGATGCTGGTGGCGGGGATGCTCGGGCTCTCCGGCATGCCTCCGTTCGGGACGTTCCGATCGGAGCTGTCGATCGTTGCTGGCGGCCTGTCAGGGGGTGCGGGCGCCAACACCGCCGAAGAGGCAATTGCAGTGGCGCTGGTAGTGCTGGCCACACTCGGGTTCTTGGGGCTTTCGTGGCACCTCACCCAGAGCCTGCTCTCGCCTACCCCGAGCGGCTCAGTGGCTAAAGGCGAAACGAGCTGGCTGATCGTGCTGGCCATGTCGCTCGGCCTGCTCGGGCTGCTCATCCTCGGCGTTCACCCCCCGTCCCAGCTCAGCGACCTGCTCCGGGGGGCCGCGGCCGAGCTAGGAGGGCCACGGTGAAGCCAGTGGCTCGGCACGCCGGCCAGGCGCAGCCCGATGAGGCAGAAGTGCCGACCGCCCAGTTCGCTGGGGCGGTCTCCGCCCGGGTCGCGGGTGCTCGCCTCGCCGGCCTCTTCGGCTCGGGGCGCGCCGATGGCTCGGTGCACCTCCGGGCGGCCATATCGCGCCGCGGCGTTCTCGAGGTGGTCAGTTGCTCGGTGCCCGCCGGCAGAGACGGGACGACCGCATGCTACCCGGCACTTACGCCAGCAATCCCGGCCGCCAGCTGGTACGAGCGCGAGGTCGCCGACATGTTCGGCCTTCGCCCCGAGGGCCACCCCCGCGTCGACCCCCTCGTGCTGCCCCGCGGCCCAGGTCACGTCGCCCCACGCCCCGGCTCGGGCGCTGTCTACAGCGACCGGCCCCACTACCCCGACGAGGCGGCGCTGCCCGCCCATGTCTCGGGGGAAGGGCTTTTCACCCTGCCCTACGGACCGGTCCGTTCTGGCGTCTTCGAGTCCGTCCAGTACCTGGTCGAGACGCCCGGTGAGGACATCCTGCACGTGCGGGCCCGGGTTTACCACAAGCACCGCGGCGTCGAGAGCCGTTTCGAGGGCATGGCGCCTGCCGACGGCGTCCTGTTGGCCGAGCGAGTCGAGGGAGTCGCGGCGGTAGCTCACGCGCTCGCCTACTGCCAGGCGCTCGAGGGTGGAGCGACCGAGCTGCCCCGAGGTGCTCTCCTGGCGCGCGTCCTGCACGCCGAAATGGAACGGATCGCCAACCACCTCGACTCGATGATGCGCCACACCGACGCCGCGGGCCAGGCGGTAGCCAACGCGCGGTTGGCGTGGCACAAGGAGCGCCTCTTGCGCCTCCGGGCGGCCCTCTGCGGGCATCGCTTCGGCCGTGGCGTCATCGTGATCGGAGGCGTGGCGGGACCGCCCGCCCTGGCTCCCCAGGTTGCCATTGGCGCGCTGGCCGACATAGAGGCCGACGTACGCTCTGACACCCACCTGCTGATGTCGACGTCGTCGTTCGTCGACCGTTTACGGGGCACCGGTGTCATCGCGCCCGAGGTCGCCGCCGCACGGGGCGCTTTGGGGCCCGTGGCGCGGGCATCGGGCTCAGAGGAGGACCTCAGGACGCACCGGCCCTACGCCGCCTACGGGCGAGTGGAAGTCCCCGAACACCGCTACCGCGACGCCGGTGACGCTCTGTCCCGCCAGCTTGTGCGCCTCGAGGAGCTGTGGGGGTCGTTCCGGCTGTGCGAATCAGCCCTCGAAGCCATCGCCGCGTGCCCGGTGGAGGGGCCGTGGGCAGCCGAGGTCGCCCCCGCTGAGGGCGTCAGCTGGGGGTGGGCCGAAGCCCCTCAGGGCGAACTGCTTTACATGGTCGAAGTCGAGGGCGGCCGCCTGCGCCGGGTGAAGCCGCGCTCTGCGTCGTTCCACAACCTGAGCCTCTTCCCAGAAGCGTTCGGCGGGGACATCTTCACCGACTTTGCCTTTATCGAGGCGAGCTTTGGCCTGTCGATCGCGGGAGTGGCGGGCTGATGCCCTGGGTCACAAGGGGCCTGCGCAACGGCGTGCTCACGACTCGGTACCCGAAGCGCGCCGACGGCTACGGGCACGGTTGGCGGGGCAGCGTGACCACGAGCGGCGCCGCCCGCGCAACCCTGCCCCCGCTCGTGGGCTGCCCGACCGGCGCCATCGGTTCCGGCCTCTCTGGAGCGCCCACGCTCGACCGCGGTAAGTGCATCCTTTGCGGCCGCTGCGTGGCGGAGCGTCCCGATGCCTTCGCGTTCGACCCCTCGCCCGAGGTGGCGAGCGTCGCTCGCGGGGCGCTCGTCGTGCCGGCCACAGAAGAAAGTGACGCCTCGGTGGCAGAAGCGCGCGCCGAGCTGGCCAAAAGGGCTAGGCGATTGCGGCGCTCGGTCCACCTGCGCCACGTCGACGCAGGCTCCGACGGCTCGGAGGAGTGGGAAATAGCCGCACTGCTCGGCCCGATTTACGATGTCCACCGGCTGGGTGTGTTCTTCACAGCGAGCCCGCGCCACGCCGATATCCTCTTGGTGACCGGGGCCGGCGCCACCGGGATGGCCGGCCCGTTGCTTGCCACTTATGAGGCGATGCCCGACCCCCGGCTGGTCGTGGCCGTGGGCACCGACGCTGTGAGCGGGGGGATAGTGAGCCCCAGCTACGCCACTACCGGCGGTGTTGGTGGAGTTGTGCCGGTGGACGTCTGGGTCCCCGGATCACCTCCGAGCCCGTTCTCCATCCTGCACGGCATCCTCTTGGCCGTCGGGCTGCTAGCCGAGCGCGGGCAGCCATGAGGCAGGTCCTCCTCCTGGTCGCGCTTGGCCTTATGGCCATGGCTGGCGTCGCCGGGCTGGTCCTGGGCGGTGACCGCCGCTGGTCGCGCTTGGCGGTACAGGCTGCCGGCGCAGTGGCCTCCGCTCTGGTTGCGGCTGTAGGTGCTCTGTCCATCTACGCTGCGCCTCTTACCATCGACCTTGGGCACCTGTTGGCCTTCGGCCGCACCGCGGCGCGCCTTGACCCGCTCGCAGGACTGTTCCTGACCCTCACGGGAAGCCTGGGGGCCTTGGTCTCACTTGCCTTAGTGAGCTGGGCGGGCCGTTCCCCTCAGGCTGGTAGCCGAGCGGTTGCGCCCGGTTACATGTTGATGCTCGCCGCCGTGACCGTGGTCGTCGTCGCCGCCGACGCGTTCAGCTTCTTGTTTGCCTGGGAGGCACTGACCGTCGCGTTCTACATCCTGAGCGCCGCCACTCGCGAGCGCACCGACCAACCCAACGCGGCGTGGGTCACCGCCGCCATCGGCAAAGCCGGGGGCGCTGCCCTGCTCGTCGGCCTACTGTTGCTGGCCGGCCGCTCTGGCTCTTTCAGCTTCGCGGCGTGGGCCGGCCTACCGGCGGGCGGCTGGCATGCGACTGCATATGCACTAATTGTCTTCGGGCTCGCTACAAAAGTTGGCTTGGTCCCGTTCCAGGTCTGGATGCCCCGCGGCTACCCGGCCGCGCCCGGTCCGCTCAAGGCGGCGATGGCCGGCGTGGCAGTCAACGTCGGTTTCTACGGCCTCTGGCGCTTCTTTGCAGTGCTCGGCCGTCCACCTGAGTGGTTGGCTGCCTGCGTCCTCGTCCTCGGAGGCTTGACCGCCCTGTTGGCGATCGCTTTTGCCGCCGTGCAGGAAGACGTCAACCGTGCGCTCGCCTACTCGAGCGCCGAGAACGGCGGCCTCATCATGGTTGGCTACGGGCTCGCCCTGGCCGGCGCTTATGCCGGTAACGCGTCCCTCGTCGCCGTCGGGCTGCTGGCCGCGTCGCTCCAGGTACTCGCGCACGCCGTGGCCAAGACAGGCCTTTTCCTGGCTACGGCAGACTTCGAGACGTCCACGGGCACAACGTCGCTCGAGCGGCTCGTGGCCATGGGCCGCTCGCGGCCGTGGGGCGCGGCTTCGTTCTCGGCGGCCGCGTTCACTCTCGCCGGGCTCCCCCCGACGATCGGCTTTGTCTCCGAATGGTTCATCCTGGAAGCGCTCATGCAGCAGTTCCGCTTCGGCGAGCTCGCGTTGCGGCTGGCTACGGCGAGCGCTGGAGCGCTTGTCGCACTGACCGCCGGGGTCGCGGCCCTGACGTTCGTACGACTGCTCGGGTTCACGGTCCTCGGGGCCAACGGGCGGGGGCGCTCTCGCGGCTCGGGCGTTGGCTGGGCGCAAAGAGTGCCCATGGCCGTATTGCCGGTGCTGTGCCTGGGCCTGGCCGCGGTGGCGCCGCTGGTCGTACGCGTTTTGGCGCGCGGCCTCGGGCCCGACGTCCCTCGATCGGTCACGCTTGGTGCGCTCAGGTCGCCCTGGGTCCTCCAACCCGTCCTGGCCAACTTCTCCGCCCTTTCACCGAGCTGGCTGTTCGTCGTCTTCGCGGTCGGCCTGCCGGCCGTGGCCGGCGGCACCGTGCTGGCGTCGCGAGGACGGTTCCTGTCCGTGCGCCGCGTGCCCGCTTGGCGCTCCGCGAGCCCGGGTGTCCACGGCGAAGACAGCTATAGCGCGTTCGCCTACGCCAACCCCGTGCGCCATGTGCTGGCGAACATCCTCGGCAGCCAAAGGGAACTGACTGTCTCGAGCGCCGAGCCGCCCGCCGAGGAGGGCGTTGCCGGGGGCGCGCTCACAGAAGGGGACCAGTCCCACGTAACTTTCCGGGCGAGCGTGGCCGAGCCGGTCGAGACCTACTTTTACCGTCCCGCCATAAAGGCCTACCTTGCGCTCGTGGCGGCCGCCAAGAGGCTGCAATCAGGGCGGCTGGAGGCATACGTGGCCTACATGTTGTTGGCATTGGTCGCGTTGCTCGTGGTGGCGGCTTCGGTACGCTGAACAAACGCTTTCCTAGCCCATCTACATTTCACCCCGGCCCAGCTCGATCGGCGAGAGCGGGTTGAGCCACATGCTCACCATCTTGGGACCAACCCGTCACCGAGAGGTCCGCGGCGCGTCTTGGGCGAGGCCGCCGGCTGGGCGCCCGTGTAGCATACTGCGGTCAATTAGGCGATCAACAGGGAGGTAGCTGGTGCGCTGGCAAAGAGGGACCAGGAGAGCGGGCTCCTCCGAGCCACCGCGGCGCCGGGGTGGGTTTTTTGGGACCGCCGTCACGGCTGTGAGCGCGTTAGCACTCATCGCGGGCATAGGCCTACCGAGCGCCGGAGCAGTGCAGACAGGACCGGCGCTCGGGGGGCGCTCATGGGCGCAAATCGCATCGTTCGCGGGCGTCAGCAATATCTGGGACTTGACCTGCCCGGCGGCGGCCACCTGCGAGGCCGTCGGCGATTTCAACAGTGCTGGGATAGCACTGCGCTCATCGAACGCCGGCGCCAGCTGGTCGGACCAACCGCTACCTAGCGGCGTTGAGGAGCTCAGGGGCATCGCCTGCCATTCCGCGTCGGTCTGCGTGGCGGTCGGCGAGTACGGCCGCTACGGCGTGTCCGGGGACGTCGCGCTCCGCACCAGGGACGGCGGTGCCACGTGGGTGGCCAAATTGCTCCCGGCGGGGATCGGGCAGCTAACCGCTATTTCGTGCCCGACGGCCTCGGTCTGCGAGGCTATTGGCACCAAGTCGAGCGGCTCGGGGGCCGAGTCGTCGCGCACCACCGACGGAGGGGCGAACTGGGCCAATAGGGCGGTCCCCGGTGTCAACCAAGCCCTCGCTATTTCTTGCCCTTCGCCCACGACCTGTGAGGGAGTCGGGCTCAGCAACCGCGATTACGCCGTTACCCTGCGGTCGACGAACGGCGGTAGGACTTGGAGCGAAAAGACAATGGCGCAAAGCGAAGCTCAGTCCCTCGAGTCCGTGCTATGCCAGTCCGCCACTGTGTGCCAGGCGTCGGGCACCAAAGCGGCGGCACCGTTGGTCCTTCGCACCACCAACGGTGGGAAGAGCTGGCAACCCGAGGCCGTCCCGTCCGGCCTGAGCGACGGGGACATCACCTCCCTCTCGTGCCCCTCGGCATCGGTCTGCGCGGCTATCGACCCGAACGGCTTCATGCGCACAACTGACAGCGGGAAGAAGTGGTCCCAAGAGGCATTCCTCACCGGCATTACAGGTGCGACCCTTCTTTCTTGTCCCTCTCTCTCGACATGCGTGGCTGCAGGCAGTGCCGGCCAAAGCGCGGTGTCGCTACGCACCAGGGACGCCGGCGCCAGGTGGGTGAGCAATAACTTCCCGACCGGCCTCACGCAGCTCGACGCCATTGCCTGCCGGTCCACCAAGGTCTGCGAGGGCGGTGGCCTCGGCGGCTCGGTGCGCACCACTGACGGCGGCACCACGTGGGCCCAACAGTCGGTCGGCGTGTACTCCGACTACGGTATTGACTCCATCGCATGCTCCTCGGTCGCGGTGTGCGAAGCGGGAGACGGCGCCGCATCAGCGGTCCTGCACACCACGGACGGCGGCACCACCTGGGTCGCGAGCACCACCTTCCCCCCGGGCCTGGGCAGGCAGCCCTTCACCGGCCTGGCTTGTCCCACCGCCTCGTTCTGCGTAGGTCTCATAAACACGGGGACTGGAAGTGACGTGCTACGCACGACAGACGGCGGGCGCGTGTGGCTGAACGTAGGCTCCCGGCTCGCATCCGACGACTACCTCTTGGGGCTCGCGTGCCCATCGGTGTCGGTTTGCGTGGCCGTCGGCGAGGTTGGCTCCGAGAGCGGCGGTGCGGTAGCCATCCGCAGCACCGACAGCGGGCTGAAGTGGGTCGGCGCCGAGAAGTTCCCGCACAATATCGCCGAGCTGACTGCCGTGGCTTGCCCGACAACCGCGACGTGCGAGGCCGTCGGTTCGAGCTACGCGATCAGCGGGGGGGTCACCGTTGGTAGCTACACCCGCCCTCCGTGCTCGCAAAACGTTGCGTGCCGGGTGGCCGCCGGTGACGTCCCGTCCTACCCCTACGCCCTGCGCACCGCAGATGGCGGAGCGAGATGGGTGAGCACAAGGCTTCCCACCGACTTGGGGGACCTCGATGCGATTGCCTGCCCCACGCCCTCGGTCTGCGAGGCCGTCGGTTCACACGCTCCGGCTGGGTCGGCCGCGGCTGAGGAAACGACTCCTGCAGTCGGCGCGGCCCGCTCGACCGACGGTGGTGCCAGCTGGGCCAGCCAGCCACTTCCCGCTGGGATCAGCGCGCTCAAGGGTGTGGCCTGCCCGTCCCCATACGAGTGCTACGCGGCCGGCTATAGCCCGACTGGGGGGCTCGTTCTTCGTTTCGGCTGAGCGCCCAAGGCCCGGCGCCGGCACTACGACGTATCATCTTGCGCCACTGCCTTCCGAAGCGCTCTCAACGGACGGCGAAGGCAACCGGATGGTGGGGACCAGTTCTTGGCCAGCGGCGAGCTCCCAAAGGTGCCTGAGCGCCTTTATCGCCCCGCCCAGGGCGCCGGCTTCGTCGTCTGGGAGGTTTTGGATCAGCCGCACGAACCTCTCCGCCCCAGCTTCCTCGAACGAACGGAGATGAGCGGCGCCGGCTGGGCTAAGGGACACCCGCACGGCACGCTGGTCATCGGGATCTCGAAGCCGCATGACCAGGCCCGCCTTCTCCAAGCGGTTCACAAGGGCGGTCATCGATGGTTGGGTTATTTCCTGGATGGCCGCCAGCTCGGTGACGCGTCGAGGTCCGGTCCGTTCGAGCATGGCCAGCGTCAATAGTGAGGTCAAACTCACCTCTGTGTTCACGCGGCGCACCATTTCGGCGGCCAAAAGGAAGAGCGCTTCACCAGCTGCCTCGGCATCGATAGGCCCGCTTGCAGGACCCGCCGACAGGCAATGGCGATGAGCACCCAAAGCACCTGAAGGGCCGTCAATGCTCACCCGGGTATTCGTGCCTTTCGCGACGGTCGACAACCGTTCGGGCGGGCCGGTGTTCCAGCGTGTGATGGGGCCGGTGCGGGCCGCCCGAACAGCCAACCTTGCCCGAAATCGCAGCCCATCACGGTAAGGGCATCAGCTTGGGCTTGTTCTTCGATGCCCTCGGCGGTAGTGGTCAGGCCAAGAGAGTGGGCCATCGAGATGATGGCCTCGGCAATAGGAGCGACTTGGGCGTCAGAACCCAGGTCACGGACCAGCTCTCTGTCCAACTTCAAGAAGTCGACCGGGAGGCGTCGCAGGTACCCCAGAGAGGAGTAGCCGACACCGAAGTCGTCCAGGCCGACCGAGCAGCCGAGGTGGCGGAGCCGTCTCAAGCACTCCACGGCCAACCCGTAGTTCTCGATGACGACCGTCTCGGTCACCTCGAAGCCAAGGGCTCGCGGCGCAATGCGTGACGCCTTGAAGAGCTGTTCTACCCGAGCGGGCAACCCAGGGTCGAGCAACTGGCGGGCAGACAGGTTCACGAACGCCTTGGTCACCCCGCCGGCGCGAACAGCCCGGATGGCGTTACCCAGGGCCCAGTCCCCAACCGCCATTATGAGCCCCGTTTCCTCGGCCAGGGGGATGAAAGTCAGAGGGGAGACGACCTGGCCGCGCCTCTCCCACCTCATGAGCGCCTCGTTCCCGACCAGACGACCGTCGAGCAAGCTCACGACCGGCTGGAACACCAGACGGAGCTCGCCGCGCTCAATGGCATGCCGCAGGTCCACTTCCATGGCCACGCGTTCGACAGCTTGTGCCCTCATCTCTTCGGTGAACACCTCGACACCGCCGCGCCGCGATGTTTTGGCCCGGTTCAGGGCTGTGTCCGCGTCGCTCAGGATCGATTCCCGCGTAGCCGCCGCACCTTGGAACGCGACGCCGCCGCTGGCCGATATGCGGACCTCATGGCCCGAGATGAACAAGGGGTCGGTGAGCCGCGCCGTTATCGCCCAGGTGAGGGCGACCGCCTGGTCCTGGCCCAGCCCAGCCATCACCACGACGAAAATGTCGGCCCCGAAATGGAAGACCGAGCTCCCCGGCGCCAGCAGCGCACTGATGCGCGACCCCGCCGCTTGGAGGACGGCATCGCCCACTGTGTGCCCGAGGCAGTCGTTGACCCACTTGAACCGGTCCAAGGCGACGAAGGCCACAGCGAGGTCGCCTTCGCCAGACATAGCGCCCTCTAAGTGCTCTGCCAGAGCGTGGCGGTTGGCAAGTCCCGTCGCCGGATCGCTGAAGGCCAGCTTCCGAAGAGACTGTTCCTCGGCTTTTTGCTCGCTTATGTCGATGACGTTCAGGACGAGCAGAGGGCCTGACGGGGGAGAGCCGGCCAAGAGGTCCAAGACGACGGCGGAGACAGTTTTCCAACCGGAGTCCTTGCCTCGTACCCGGTACTCGTGGGGCGAGAGGAGGCGCCTGCCGGCAACTGCTTCGGCTAGGTCGTACCTGGCTCGTCGCCTGTCGAGCGGGTGGACGAGGTCGAGCACCTGGGACCCGCGTAGGGCTGTCTGGGTGCACCCGAGCGCCCATGCGGTGGCCGGGTTGGCGTAGCTGATCAAACCCGTGGCCTCCACGACAAGTACCGGCGACAGCAGCCGCTCGGCGCAGGCGAGCGGCCTGCCGGCCATTGCAGCGGAAGGCTCGTCCGACTGGTACGGCTGAGGCTGGCGCGGCTCGGGCGGCATGCCACAATGATCGGCCGCCCACAGGCCGGCGGGAATCGTCATGACGCTGGACTCAGTGGACAGAGCGCGGATCCGCCGAGTGCCCTCCCGGCGGAGGTCGCTCCTCATCCCGCTTACGCGCACTCGCGACGCTGCCGAAGAAGGTCGAGCAGCTCGGGTTGCGAGTGCACACCGAACTTGCGGAAGATGGCGGCGAGGTGGCTCCGGACCGTGCTCCGGCTGAGATAGAGCTCCTTGGCAATGGTCGGTACCCGCTGCCCGCTCAGCAGCCGGTCAAGGATCTCCCATTGACGGGTGCTGATCTCTCCGAGCGCAGGGTGGTCCTCGCGGCCCGCCGACCAGCCGCGGTCGTCGAATACCCCGGCGGTGCGCACCTCGGCCCCGATGCGGCGAAGACGAAGCTCGAGTTCCTCCACTCGGTCTATCACCGAGGCGGTGGCGGGGCCGCCTGCTCCGGCCAGCGCGAAGGTCATCCGGCCATCCCGCTCCCCCCAGGGACGGGCCACGAGCAGGCACACCTTCGCCCAGCCGCCGCCAGGCCGGGCCAGGCGAAGGCCGCTCCGTGGCACCACCGGTCCGATCTGGTCCCAGTCCAGCCGGGACAGGCTGGCCCGGTCTTCGGGATGGACCAGCGCGAGCAGCGACAAGCCGATGCACTCACTGGCGGGAAGACCGAAGATGTCCTGCGTTTCGGTGCTCACGGTTTGGACGGCCCACTGGCCGTCGGCAACACCTACCGCTATCGGTGCGAGGTCGCGCCAGGGCTTGGCGATGTCGTGCTCAAGGCGGCCGATATCGGAGGCGGGGATGACCAAGGACACCACGACCGGGCCACCGTCCAGCTTGGTGGAGCGGCTCCACGCCCAGACCGCCAAAGCCTCAGCTCCCGGTCGGGAGAGGGCGACCTTGGTCCTAGCGCGGTCCAACGTCCCGTCGACAAAGGCCGCGATGATCTCTCCGGTGGCATGGCGAGGAACAACGCCCAGGTCCAAGAGAGAGCGGCCGATCTGTTCTTCCGCCGACAGGCCGATCAGATCAAGTGCGGCCTGGTTGGCAAGCAGGATCGTCCCGCCACTGCCCCAGACCACCAAGGGGGAACCGCATACGCCAGGCACTTCGTCGAGCAGTTCGCGGCTGCCGCCCGGGAAGTAAGCCCTGTGGCCGTCCTGCTTGGCTAAATCGATGTCGCGAACAACCATGTCCCTGCTCCTCTTCTGCGGACATATACATAGTATCATCTATATAGAGGAGCCGATGAAAAATAGCTCGGGAATGCTCGCTGGCCCTGGGTGTGCCCACGACGACGGGAGGCAGCGAGACGGTTACTCACGATGCTCCTCCATGCTTGAGGAGTGCCCGACCCCCAAGCCTCACGGGACGTTGCGCTGTTGGAAGTGCGAA
>DATJST010000040.1:0-20258 GCA_035503975.1 Acidimicrobiales bacterium
ACCCCGGCGATGCCAAGGTCTTGGCCGACATGGTCCGCACCGACCGCCACAACCACCGCCCGGTGGCCACGGGCACCGAGGTGGCCCAGGCCGTGAAGGTCCTGGCCCGGGCCCACCAGACCACGACGTGGTCCCGGGGTCGACAGACGGACCAGCTGCGCTCTACGTTGCGCGAGTTCTACCCCGCCGCCCTGGCTGCGTTTGAGGACCTGGCCAGCCCCGACGCCCTGGCCGTGCTGGCCGTGGCCCCCACTCCCGCGCTTGGCCGGGCCCTGTCGCGCTCCAAGATCGCTGCGGCTCTACGCCGTGGTGGCCGTCTACGCCGGGTCGACGAAAAAGCCAGCGAGACCCAGGCCGCTTTGCGTTCCCCCCAGCTCGGTGCTCCCGCTGCCCTGTCGGCGGCCATGGGGGCATCGGTGGCCGCCAGTGTGGGCGTGATCGCCGCTATGAACACTCAGGTCGCCGTCTTGGCCAAGGAGCTCGAGGCGGGTTTGAACAGCACCCGGCGAGCTCGGCGATGAGCCGGACCGCTATGCCACCGCTAAGTCTCGCAAAAATTACGCCGGCAGGTCGCCCATAACCAGGGCGTCGGGCACCCAAAAAGGCGGTGCTGGCCCACCACGTGCGCAACCAGCGCCTGGCCGACGCCATCTACCTGTGGTCGTTTGCCGCCCTCACGGCCTCCCCGGGGGCACGGGCCTATTACGACCAGCGCCGCGCTGCCGGCAACACCCACCACCAAGCTCTCAGGGCTCTTGGTAACCGGCTGGTAGGGGCCCCGCACGGATGCCTACGCCACCACAGTGACTACGACGAGGCCACCGCTTGGGGGCACCGTCAAGAGAAACTTCCCTCGGCGGCTTGACAAGTTAGGACCGTGGGATGTCTAGGCGCGGGCCAAGTGTCCCCCCGCTGGCCTCCGAGGGCGGCTACAAAGCCCTTAGCAGCCGGATCCCTTGTCTCCATGGCGGCCTTGCCGGGACCTTGACGGTCTTGATAGTCTTGACGGTCTTGACGGTCCTTGACGGTCTTGACGGATCGAACGCATGTTTGCTAGACTTTTAAGTACTGAAGTACCGAAGTCCTGATACCTCGAGGCCGGGTGTGACGGCCTCCTCCTGTCGTGTTGGTCCATGTCCAGGGGGTGAGAGGTGTCGAGCATCCTGCTCTCTACGGCCGCGTCCCTGCGCGCTCAGTTGGCAACGTTCGAGCCTGGTCAGCTCACCGGCGCGGACTGCGCACGGGTCGCCGATGACCTGGCCGCCACGGAGAAAGCCTGTGCGGCCGCGCGAGTCCTGGCCGCCGCTCGGGCGATAGGTTGCAAAGCCCACGAGAGCCGGGGCTTCCACGACGGCGCCGCGTGGGTCGCTCGCCAGGGGGGAGTCACCGCAAGCCAAGCCCGCCAGATCCTCGATGCTGCAGCCGGCCTCAGAGACTGCCCCGGTACGAAAGCGGCCCTCCTGGCAGGGGAAGTCTCGTGGGCGGAAGCCAGCGAGATCACCAGCGCCCAGTCCTCGTGCCCCGGTGCCGAGGAGGCCTTATTGGAGACTGCTCGGCACGGCGGACTAGCAGGGCTCCGGGACAAAGCGCGTGAGCATCGCTTGTCCAACACACCGGAAGAAGAGCTTCGTCACGAGCAGCACCGCTTGCGGCATTTCCGGCACTGGCGTGACCGGCTGGGCATGGTCCGCTTTACTGGCGCGTTGCCCCCGGAGACCGGTGTCGCGTTTGTGCATCGAATCGAGTCTGCTGCGCAACGGCTGAGGCGGGACGTCGCCGTCGGGAGCAACGACAAACGCGAGCCGTTCGACGCCTACGCAGCCGACGCGCTGGTCGCCATCACTTCGGGCGACGTCGCCCGTCGGGACAACCGAGCCGACTTGGTCATCGTGTGCGATATCAATGCCTGGAGGAGGGGCCACAGGCACCCCGACGAAGTGTGCCACATCCTCGACGGAGGGCCGATCCCCGTGCCCATTGCCCGGGACCTGTCCAAGGACGCGTTCTTGAAGGCAGTGCTGCACGATGGGGTGGCGGTGCACACCATCAAGCACTTCGGCCGTCACCTCCCGGCCGAGCTGCGCACTGCTTTGGACCTGGGCTCGCCCCCAGAGTTCAGCGGCGCGCGCTGCGCCGATTGCGGGCGGCGCTTCGGCCTGGAGTACGACCACGTAAACCCCGTCGCCAACCAGGGCCCTACGAGTATGGCCAACCTCGAGCCGCGATGTTGGCCCGACCACCGAGCTAAGACCGAGCGCGACCGGGAAGCGGGCCTCCTGGGACCAAGCCCGCCGTCACGTTCGCGGCACAGTGCCAAGGAAAGCAACACCCTCAAAACATCGCCACGATGACAAGAAGGCGGCGAATCTGAGCTGACCGATCACTGTAGCCAGCGGTCCGGCGACCGTGCCCTTCTTCTCCGGGCTTGCACAGCACCTAGCGCGGGATGCGGCGGTCGCCCGTGGCCACCACGTGCGGGCCGAGCTTCGTGGAAGCGACGCACCGACATTAAGGCCGCCGGGCACGGCTCGCTCCGCCACTCAGGTCGTCTCACCTCGTTCTGACGTGACGTGATATCACATCACATCACATCATGAGCACCCGCTGGTGGAGCCGCACGACGAGCAGGCAAAGCAGCTGCCGGCACGCTGCATCTGGATACCGCACTGCATGCAGTAGGGGGCATCGCTGGCACCCACCTTGGCGGACGCGGCGCCCCCTGGCTTCGTAGGCTCGGCCGCCGGTGCTGCCGGCTGCGCCGTCGCCGCCGGCTGGGCCGTCGTCGCCGCTAGGCGGCCCTCGCGCAACTCCAGCTCTTCGATCAGCTCGGCCCGCAGGGGGGCGTCGATGTTGACGGCCTCCTCCACTCCCGGCAGCGTCGGCTGCATGCGCTCCCCAACCGTCATGATCCCGAGGTCGAAGCGGTCGGCCGGGCTCATGTACTCGACCGCCAGGCGGCGGAAAATGTAGTCGACCAGCGACGAGGCGAACCTCAGGTCGGGGTCGTCGGTCATGCCCGCAGGCTCGAAACGCATATTGGTGAAATGTCGCACGAAGGTCGACAATGGCACGCCGTGCTGCAGGCCAAGGCTCACCGAGATTGCAAAGGCGTCCATTATCCCTGCCAGGGTCGAGCCCTGCTTGGAGACCTTCATGAACACCTCGCCGGGGCGCCCGTCCTCCAGCTCGCCCACGGTCACATAACCTTCGCAGTCAGCGACGCGGAACGAGAACGTCGAGGACTTGCGCTTGCGCGGCATGTGCTCCCGCACCGGTTTCTTCACTACCACCGTCGTCTGCCTAGCCAAAGCCTTCTCCAGATCGGCGACTTTCAAGGCTAGTTCGGCGTCGTGGGCCTCGGCCTCTGACGCCGCGGCGACATCGGAGGCGCTCACCTTCTTGGTCGTAGCCAACGGCTGGGCCACCTTGCAGTTGTCCCGGTAGATGGCGATGGCCTTGATCCCAAGCTGCCAGGCTTCGATGTGGAGTTGCTCGACGTCTTCGACGGTGGCATCTTCGGGCATGTTGACCGTGTTGTGGTTGACAATGCCGTTGCCTACGAACGAGTGCGAGTGAGGCACCGAAAGGTCAAAAACCTCCTGGATCCCTGCGTCGGCGACAGTGGCCACCGGGCTGAAATGAAGGCCCTGGTCCACCACCGCCCGGAGCCACGACGGCAGCCGCACACCCGGGATGGCCGCGACGCGCTCCAGGGTCCTCCGGCACACCTGCAACGTGCGCGGCTCGGCGTGCGTGCACGCGGCGTCCCGGCCCATCTCGGCCGCTCCCGCGCCCCGCGGTACGTAGGCCAACAACTGCGGCGCTGACACGCCCGGCACGACGTCAGCAGCTCCTGGCGCCAACCCGCGAGGGCTCAGCCTCGCGGCCGTGGCCGCCTTGGCCAACTCCAGGAACGGAGCAACGGAAACCAGCTTGTGTGCCGCGTCCGCCGACGCCACAACCTCGTCGCCGCCTTCTGCGGCCAGTTCCCGGCCCGTCAAGACGCCCAAGTTAGCCAGCACCGCTTGCAACTCGTCGAGGAGCCGGGGCGACCTCGAGGTAAAACTCCACTTGGCTACGGGCTCAGCGACAACAGTGGCACCCAGGGCCAAACCGCGCAGAAAGGCAACGACAACCTGCCGGGGCGAGCGCAGCACGGACGCGGGTACCTGCCTGATGGGTTCGCCCGAACCGCACGCACGGTCGAAGAGCTGCGCCGCGACCGGCGATGCCATTTCGAAATAAGCCACCGCGGTGGCGGGACGCCGGGCCCGTCCGGGCGCACCCAGGCTTGCTCGCGCAGCCCGGCTGAGCACCTCCAAGGCCTGAGGGTCGGCGCACGAGAACCGCACGCTCCGCTTTGAGCGTGACAGTTGGCCCACGGCCGTGTAGGCCCCGAGCAGCAAGGCCAGGTCTTCGGTTATCTCGGCCGCGGCGGCGCCGTCGCCGGCCGGCAGTAAGCCGTCCAACCGTGCCGGCACCGGGGACCACATGTCGGCGCCATAACGAGTGGCCACGTACTCGCCCTCGCAGATCTGGTCGAGGCGCCGCCACTGGAACCCGCTCGGGCCGGCCGTGAGCAGGCGATGGTTGTAGGTGCCGGTGACCTTCATACCCGAGCGGAGTGTCACCGACATCACGGGCCGCTGCCCGCCGTAGTAAAACGAGTCGGTCTTGCTGGTGCCGTCCAAGGAGGCCACCGCCATCGCCTTCTCGCGGAACTGCCCCGGCCTCTCGCCGTCGTAGAGCGAACCTATCGGCACCAGGCCGTCCTCGGTCGTGACCAGAGTGCCCCCGGTGACACACTTGGAAATAGCCCCAGATATGAAAGGCTGTGCGGCAGCCATCATTTTTACGTGGCCCCGGTAATCGATCGTATTGTCGCCCATGGAACAGGCGAAAACAGCTAGATGGTCCGGGGCCACATGGGGCGCGCCGAGTATCGACTTGTGTTGGTCGATGTACGCGGTTACCTCTGCGATCTGGTCCGCTGAATAGCCGAGGCGGCGCAGTGCTCGGGGCACCGTCTGGTTGACGATCGACATCGTGCCACCGCCCACGAGCTTCTTGGTCTTGACGAGCCCGAGATCGGGCTCGATCCCCGTGGTGTCACAGTCCATCATCAGCCCGATGGTGTTGTGGCTGATGAAACCGTTGGCGATATAGGTGACATTGGATGGCACGGACAGGTCGAAGGTCAGCTCGTCTGGCCCGAGCGTCGTGGCCGTCACAGGGTCGTAGAAGTACCGCAAGAGGTGGCCGAGCTCCCGGTCGCCTGTGGCCTCGTAGATGCCGTTCGCTACGGTCCGCGAAATGTGGCTACCTCGCTCCAGGCCCTGCATGAGGGCCTCACGCAGGCCCTGGTCCGCGGCGCAGAGCCGGTCCACCAAGCGTGCGCTAAGGGGCACGAAGTCGTCTTTGCCCGCGGACCGGGCGTGCGGCGCCTCGAGGCGGCCCTGTTTGCGGCCCCCGATGAAGCCCACCTCGGTCGACCACTGCTCGGCCCAAGCCAGGTTGAGCAGCCGCACCGTGGCCACCTGGCGCTCACCCAAAGCGCCGCGGCTGTCGATGACCCGAGCGCTTGCCGGGTAGCCGAGCGCCAGCAGGATGGACTGCACCTCGCGGGCGAGACTGATCGAAGGGGTGCGCAGTGTGGGGTACCCGGCAATGGCGTCACCCGCCGCCTCGAACAGGCCGCGTAGGAACGCAGAATAGATATTGCGGTCGTTCGTGGCCAAGATGGCTTGGGGCACGTGCGTCCCACGACCATCTGTCGCCCCCGAGCTCGCACGGCGTGGGCCTAAACCATTTGCCTCCCACCACTCGGCCACCAAAGGCGACCTCAGCACCACGTCGCTCACTCCCGTTGCCGAGGTGCTGACATAGGCGTCCAGCCCGAACACGGACTTGACCAGCATGCGCAGCCGCTCGACGACCTCGATATCGCCACCCGCCACCGATAGGCGGAGCGCGCCGCCCTGGGAACACCCCGCTCCCATGCAGAACCCCGCCATCTCGGCAAGCTCCGCGGTTACCAGCTGCGGGGCAGAAGCGTGGTGCTCAGCGGCGCGCGCAACCGGCAGGGGGGCCAGGGTCACTAGCTGGGGGTGCCCCACCAAGTGGTCCAAGGCCAGGGGCACCATGTCGTCCTCTTGCAGGTCGGCCAACCGCTTCCAGCGCCACTCGCCGGTCACCAGGTCGACCACTTTTATGCGGTGCTGGGCCGTCCCCTGCAAGCGGTACCCCCGGCCCGTGTCAACCGTGACCACCGGCTCCGCGCCGTTGACATAGAACTCGGATGCCATGCGGGCGCCCTGGTCGGTCGCCACCTTGACGTCCAGCGCCTGCCACTTGGGCCCGTCGGGGTCGCCCAGGGTGGCCAAGCGGACGAGCCCGCGTTCGGTGGCGACCAGCGAGCCCCCAACGAGGCACCCCGTGGGCGCCAGGACGCTCGCCTGCGAGTTGCGCACTCCGTAGAGCTCCGCCATCTCGACCGCGCTGTCCCACGACTCCTGGGCGGCCGACAACAGGTCGGGCGGCACCAGCTCCTCGTCGATCTTGGCCACTTCGGCCCGGTGCATGCGCAGTACCTCGAGCATGGGTGCCCGGTTTTTGTGGTAGCCGGCGAAGGGCCCCATGCGGGCGGCGGTCCGGGCCGAGACGGCGTAGGCATGCCCGGTCAGCAGGGCAGTCACTGCCCCCGCCCACGCCCGGCCGGCATCGGAGTCGTACGGCAGGCCCTGGGCCATGAGCAACGCCCCGAGGTTGGCGTAGCCCAGGCCGAGCTGGCGGAAGCGCCGGGAATTGTCGCCGATCGCCTTGGTCGGGTAATCGGCGTTACCTACCAGGATTTCCTGCCCGGTGAACACCACCTCCACCGCGGCCCGGAAGCCTTCGACATCAAATTCCCCGCTGTCGTCCAGGAATGTCAGCAGATTTAGGCTGGCCAAGTTGCACGCTGAATTATCAATATGCATGTACTCGGAGCAAGGGTTGCTGCCATTTATGCGTGCGGTATTTGCGGCCGTGTGCCACCTGTTTATTGTCGTGTCGAACTGCATACCGGGGTCAGCACATTCCCAGGCCGCCTTGGCAATTTGGCGGAAAAGATCACGGGCTTTCATGGTCTTCAGGACCTCGCCGCTGGTCACGGCCTGCAGCGCCCACTCCTTGTCGTCGAGGACCGCGTGCATGAACTCGTCGGTGACCCGCACAGAGTTGTTGGCGTTTTGGTACTGGATCGAGTAGCTGTCCTGGCCGTCGAGGTCCATATCAAACCCGGCATCGCGCAGCGCCCTAGCTTTACGCTCCTCGAGAGCCTTGCACCAAATGAAATCCTCGATATCGGGGTGGTCGGCATCGAGTATCACCATCTTCGCGGCGCGCCTTGTTTTCCCTCCCGACTTGATCGTGCCGGCAGAGGCGTCAGCGCCCCGCATGAAGCTCACCGGCCCCGACGCCGTCCCGCCGCCGCGCAGCCCCTCCTTGGACGACCTGATACGCGACAGGTTGATGCCCGCACCGGACCCACCTTTGAAAATCTTGCCTTCCTCAACGTACCAGTTGAGTATGGAATCCATCGAATCATCAACAGATAGGATGAAACACGCGCTTGCTTGTTGCGGCACGCCGGCGACGCCGATGTTAAACCAGACCGGCG
Organism: Acidimicrobiales bacterium; assembly: GCA_035503975.1. Taxonomy (GTDB): domain Bacteria; phylum Actinomycetota; class Acidimicrobiia; order Acidimicrobiales; family Palsa-688; genus DATJMJ01. Next base: position 7,661 of record DATJST010000040.1, read on the forward strand.
AGTTGAACGCTGCCCGTTGGTGGACGATGAGCCACTTGAGCTCGGCCGCGAAGGTGTCCGCTTCCTGGCTGTCGACGAAGTAGCCGTCCTTCAGGCCCCAGGCGGTAATGGTGCCTGCGACCCGGTCGGCGACCTGCTTGAGGGACCACTCCCGCTCGGGCGTGCCGAGCGTGCCCCGGAAGTACTTCTGGGCGAGGATGTTGGTGGCGTTGACGCTCCACCCGATCGGCACCTCGACCCCCAGTTGCTCGAAGGCGACCTGGCCGGTGGCCCAGTTCGTGATCCGGGCGTCCCGGCGCTCCCAGGTCACGGTGTCGTAGGGGTGAACACCGGGGCTCGTGAAGTAGCGCCGGATGCCGATACCCGTCCGCTCGGGGGCGATTGCCATTTATGGTCCTTCCTGTCACGGAGCTAGTGAGGTGGGCCGCCATCTCCCGGTGGCGGCAGCCGGCTTACAACCGCGTGCGCTGTCCGGGCTCGTCGAGCCCTGACCACAACCTGTTGTGGTCACACCACCTGTCAACGTCTACGATACACAAGATGCGGGATAAATACTAGGGTGTAGTTACAGCCTTGTCAATAGCTGGCCCGGCCGGCAGACGCCCCACCCGACCACCGTAAGAGCCCTGGCCTGTGGGCTGAAAGTGGATAGCTTGTGGATCTGCTGGGGAATGCTTCTGCGGTGCAAGCGAGCGGCCCCGCTCGCTCGGGCAACTGGATCCTTTAGCTGCGGTACCCACCCGCTGGTGCTTATGATCCAGCCATGGCTGGCACCGGCCCACCTTTTTCCCGCCGGGAACGGTGGGCACTGTGCGACCTGCTCCACGAACTGGGCCCAGACGCGCCGACCCTGTGCGAGGGCTGGCGCAGCGCCGACTTGGCCTCCCACCTGGTCGCTCGCGACCGCCGCCCGGACGCTACCCCGGGTATGACGCTGCGGGCACGCCCGTTCCGGCGCTGGACAGACCGGGTGCAGCAGGGAGTGCGCGACACCATGACCTGGGACGCCCTGGTGGAGAGGCTGCGGGCGGGCCCACCGGCGCTTCTGCGCCCGATCGATCCCGCGATCAACACGATCGAGTACTTCGTCCACTATGAGGACCTGCGCCGGGCGCAGCCAGAGTGGATGGCGCGCCCACTCGCCCCGGCCGACGAGGACCAGCTATGGCGCTACCTGCGCTTTGCGGCCAAGATTGCCCGCAGCCCGGCACGCCGGCTGGAGGCTCCCGGACGAGAGCCTCTCGTCCTGTCCAAGACGAGCGATGGGCCTCTGGTCAAGGGCCCCGTGAGCGAACTCGTCCTGTGGGTGTCGGGCCGGCGCTCGGTAGCGCAGGTCGAGAGCCTGCGGGTTTCCGGGTAGGGGGCGGGCCCTTTACGCGCCGCCGAGGGCGGCCGTCGCCGCTCCGGTCACCGGCGTGGGCGCCGGTGTGGGCGTCGCGGCGGCTCCGGGAAGCGCAGACGGGGGCGCGGCCTTGGAGGCCGGGAGCGGTGCCCGAGTCACCAGCTCCACCCACCGGTGGTCGGCGATGCGGGACAACGCCGACAGCTGCCGGCGCTCGCGGGTCCGGAAGGGCCGGCCCTCCCGTCCGAGCACGACCACCAGCGATGCCACCTCCATGCCCGCCCAGGCGACGTCAGATGGGCTGGCGGCGACCGTCGGGTGCCCGACCAACGACGCCCGAGCGCCCTTGACGAAGGCGAACACCCAAGCGTCAGGTGGAGATTCACCTACGCGGGCAAGGGGTTGGGGTGCGCTCGGGTCCACCACGGAGGCCCAGTCGGCCTCGAAGTCGCGCGCCGCGTGCGCCACGAGTGCTCGCAGGAGGTCGGCCGGGTCGTGCCGCTCTACCAGGAAAGCCGCCGTTTCTAGGGCATCTAATCGAGGGTCGGCAGGCGCGCCAGGAACTTGGCGGACATCCTCCACATCGACGCCGTCCACCTCGTTGATCTCGCTCACCATGAGGTCGAGGAGGCTGGATTGGGGTAGTTCGACGACCAGCTCGTCAATGGCCCGGCCGGCCCCCCGCTCCAAGATGTCGATGCCGACCAAGTCGCCGCGCACGGCGCCAATGCGGCTCGCCACTGCGCCGAGCGCTCCGGGCCGGTCCGGGACCCAGACACGCACTACGTAAGTTGCCACATCACCCACCTCACCCACGTTAGAGCCCTCTCCGTGAACAGCAGGTTTCGGTTCGCAGACTGCGGCGTTAATAATCCTTGAATTGCCTCGGCGCTTGTGCTGCGGCAGGCCCCGACGGGACCGGGCCGCGCCATGTTGCGCGGGCTGCGCTATCCCAACTTGGTGAGCACACGCCGAAGGTTGCGCACGGCTTGACCAATACGTTGCTCGTTCTCCACTAGGGCGAACCGGACGTAGCCCTCTCCTCCAACGCCGAAACCCATGCCCGGCGACGTCGACACCGAGGCATCCGTGATTAGGTATTTGGCGAACTCGAGCGAGCCCATCTCCTGGTACGGCTCGGGGACCGGCGCCCACACGAACATCGTGCCCATGGGTTTGGCGACCGCCCAGCCGATCCGGTTGAGCCCCTCGACCAAGGCGTCGCGGCGCGACTCATAAATGGCATTGACTTGCTTGGGGTATTCGGACGCCTCGTTGAGGGCGACGATCGACGCGATCTGGATGGGCTGGAACGTCCCGTAGTCTAGGTAGCTCTTCAGTTTGGCCAGCGCCCCCACGACCTCGGCGTTGCCGACGGCGAAAGCGACGCGCCACCCGGCCATGGAAAAGCTCTTTGTCAGCGTGTACAGCTCGACGGCGACGTCCTTACCGCCGGGCACCTGGAGCACCGAGGGGGGCTCGTAGCCGTCGAAATAGGTATCCGAGTATGCAAAATCATGCACTAGCACGATCTCATTGGCCTTGGCGAAATCAACGACCTTCTGCATCCAGGCATAATCCACACATTCCGTAGTGGGATTGTGCGGGAACGAGAGGATCGCCACCTTCGGTCTAGGCGATGCTGCTTCCCAAGCCGCCTCCAGGTTGGCGAAGAAGTCCTCGCCGGGGCCAACTCGTACGTGGCACACTTCAGCACCAGCGAAAAGCGGCGCATAAATATGGATTGGGTACGACGGCGACGGCACGAGCGCTGTGTCACCGGGCCCGACCAGCACCCACATCAAATGCGAGAGCCCTTCCTTGGCTCCGATGGTGAACACCACCTCGCGGTCGGGGTCCAGCTGCACCCCGAAGCGCCGCTCGTACAGCTTGGACACCGCCAAGCGGAGGTTGGGCAGCCCCCGGGACGACGAGTAACGGTGGTTGCGCGGGTTGCGGGCGGCCTCTGCCAGCTTTTCCACCGCGACCGGAGGGCTCGGGATGTCAGGGTTCCCGAAGCCAAGGTCGATGACGTCGGCGCCGCCTCGGCGCGCCTCGTCCCGCAGCTGGTTGATAGCGGCGAACACGTACGGCGGCAGCCCCGTGATCCGGCGGAACTCCACAAGCCCTCCCTGGGACGTCTTTGCTGTTCATAAAAGGCTAGCGGGCACCGTTGGGGCACCGGGCCCATTTCCCACTCTCAGGGCGACTCGGGCCGGCGTTGGCGCCATGCCCTTAGGCCGCCAGCATGGCCGGCACGGGGCTCCGGTCCTTACCGGGCAACACCGTGGCACTGCGCGGCGGTGGCACTGCGCGGCGGTGGCACGGCGCGGCGGTGGCACGGCGCGGCGGTGGAGCTCCGCGGCGCTGGAGCTGCGCGGCGGTGGCGCCCCAGGGTGCCTAGCTCGGGCTCCCGGCGGCAGCGCGTGCCAGCATGGCAGCACCGATGGCGCCCGATTGCTCGCGCAAGGCGGCGGCCCGCAGTTCCACCCCGCGCGCGTCGGCGGCTTCAGCCAGTTCGGCAAAAGCCCGTTTGAGCGGCGCCATCACGACGTCACCGGCCTGCATGAGGCCACCGCCGAGCACGATCGCCGCTGGGTCCAAGGCATTGGCCAAGTTCGCCAGCCCCAGCGCGAGCCACCAGGCGAAGTTCTCCATGACTGCGCGCGCCCCTCGGTCACCGGCCAAGGCGGCCGCGGTCACGTGCTCGCCCCTGACTGCTTCGGGGTCGCCGCCGGCGAGCGCCACCACCCGGTCGAGAGTTCCTGCCTCGGCGGCTTCCCGGGCCAGCCTCCCTAGGGCGCTGCCTGAGGCGAAACGCTCCCAGCAGCCCCGCTTGCCGCACGGGCAGGGCGGACCATGCGGGTCTATGACCATGTGCCCGATCTCGCCCGCGAAACCGTGCGCCCCCTCGACGAGGCGGCCGCCGAACACGGCGCCGCCGCCGATCCCGGTACCAAGGGTCACCATCAGCATGTCGTCAAAGCCCTCCCCGGCGCCGGCGATGTGCTCCGCCCAGCAGGCCGCTGTGGCGTCATTGAGGACGGTCGTCACCGAGGCCGGCGCACGCGGTTGGGCCAGCTCAGCCCGTAGGTCCACCCCGTCGACGCTGTGCAGGTGAGGGCAGAACCGGGCGACGCCCGAACGGTCCACCATGCCGGGGATCCCGACGCCGAGCGGCAGCTCGGCCGCTGTCCCGGCGGTCCCGGCCACCTCCGCGCTCACGGCGAGCACGGCGTCCACCACCTGGTCGGCGCCACCGCTGACCGGAGTTGCCAGCCGGGCGGTAGCTTCTACCCGCCCCTCAGGCCCGAGGAGCACGGCCAGAACCTTCGAGCCCCCGATGTCAACGCCGATCGCACACCTGTCCAGGTCAGCCACGGTCACTCAATGGCCCAGTTCGCGAGGATGCCACGGTCGCTGGGAGGCCCCGGTCGCGGGGGAGGCCCAGGTCAGGAGGGAGGCCCCCTTCGCTGGGGAGACTGCGGTCACGAGTGAGGGCCCGGTCACGGGGAGGCGCCGGTCACGAGGAAGACCGCCCTGGTCATGGCAGCTCCGAGAAGCGGTGCAGCGCCACAGCCGTGGCGGCGGCAACATTCAAGGAATCGACTCCCGGCGCCACGGCCACACGCACTCGGCGGCAAGCGTTGAGGGCCGCCGCGCTCAGGCCCGCCCCTTCCGCCCCGACGAGCAGTGCCACACGGCACCCGGCCAGCTCGGCGGCGACATGCTCGAGCCGTTCGGCGCCCGCATTCGGCGTGAGCGCCAGCGGTACCCAGCCGTGGGCGCGCAACCAACCAAGCGGTTCTGGGCCGGGCCATGGATCGACCCGAGCGTAGGGCACGCGTAGCACCAACCCGAGTGAAACCCGCAGGCAGCGCCGGTAGAGGGGATCGGTGCAGGTCGGGTCGAGCAGTACCGCCCCGGCGGCGAAAGCCGCCGCGTTGCGGAAGAGGGCACCGAGGTTTTCCTGGTCATTGACGCCTTCGACGACCACCAGCGGCGAGCGGGGCCGCCCGGCCAAAAGCTCGCCGGCGCTGGGCACGGGGAGGCGCCGCCCAAGGGCGAGGAGACCGCGGTGCACGTCGAAACCGGCCACGCCGTTCATGACCTCGTCGTCCGCCACGTACACGGTCGTACCCGGGGGCAAGCCGAGCTCGTCCAATACCGCCAAGCGCCGCCGCATTACGAGCACCGAGACCAGCGGGTAGGGCGATAGCAATGCCGCTTCGACGGCAAAGCGGCCCTCGAGCACGAACAGGCCTTGGCGCGCCTCGGTGCGCCGACGTAACGACGTGTCCTTGAGGTCGCGGTAGCCCGTCAGGCGAGGGTCGCCCGGGTCGTCGACGGCCAGGATGGCAACGTCATCGAGTGAAGTGCGGCTCGCCAACTTGCTCACTGCGGGCCGCCGACGGACATCACCTGGGCCACGCCCTCGCCTGACTGGCGGCGCTCGGCCACGGCGTCAGCTCTCGACTCGCGCTCGCAGCTCTTTCAGCGCGGTGTAAGTGATCCGCCCTTCTGCACGCCGCTTGACGAACACAGGTAGGGGTACCTTCAGGTCGACCACGAGGTTGTAGGTGAGGTCGGTCGAGCCGTCGTCACTCGGGTTTATCTCGTAGCTCCCGTCGAGCCGGCTCGTCACGTCTCCTTTGACCTGTTGCCACGAGAGCCGGGTGGGGGCGGCGCTGTAGTCGTAGCGCAACGTATAAGAGGTGCTGCGGCCGAAAGCGGCGGCACGGAAAGTGACCTGCGTCGGCCGCCCGTCGTCGTCGCGCTCGTCGATGTTGACAGCCTTGATGTCAGCCGCCCACTCCGGGTAACGCTCGAAATCGGTAAGCACCTGGAAGCAGTACGCGGGGCTGGCCCTTATGACCATCCTTTCTGTGACCTGCTCCTCCATGGCCGAACCTCCTCGACAAGAAAACCTTACGCGCCTTCGCGGCGGCTGCGGCCGACTTAAGGTCCTTCCAGCCGGGTGCTCAGCGACCACGCCTACGGTGGGCCCAGTCCTTCAGCCCGCCGGACGGGCGCCGGGAGGCCGACCCGGCTTCGCCCGCTGTCTCCGGCAGCCGTTCCAGGGCCTGGCCGAGATTGGCCGCCAGGATGTCGTAGGACAGTTGGTCTTCGGCCCGGCGGCGGCCCGCCTCACCCATGGCCCGCGCCCGCGCTGGGTTCGAGACCAACCCCACGATGGCATCGGCCACACCTTCCACCTGGAGGGTGCGGGACTCGCCGTGGCCGCCGCCCTTGGCCACCGCGGGCCCCTTCTCGCCGTGGCCGCCGCCCTTGGCCACCGCGGGCCCCTTCTCGCCGTGGCCGCCGCCCTCGGCCACCGCGGGCCCCTTCTCGCCGTGGCCGTCCCCTTCGGGAACCACGATCCCCGTTTCCCCATCGATGACCGCTTCGGCCGCGCCTCCGCTGCCGATCGTGATGCACGGGACGCCAGCGGCGGCCGCCTCGACGAGCACGATGCCAAAACCTTCCTGCTCCAAGCCCCACCAACGCGAACGGCAGCACAAGGCGAAGACGTCGGCACACGCGTAGAGATCGGGCAGGTCAGCCTCGCCGACCTGGCCGAGGAGCCTGACGGGCACGCTGGATTTGGAGGCGATCCTCTCCAAGCGGTGCCGGTCCCGGCCCGTCCCGCCGATGGCTACGCTTAGCCCCGAGCCGGGCCGACCAAGACGCGCTTGGGCGAGCTCCGCGGCCCGGATGAGCGTGTCCATGCCTTTGCGCGGCACCAGCCGGCTGACACTAGCTACAAGTGGCCCGGCAACGGGCAGGCCGAGACGCGCCCGCGCTGCAGCCTTCTCGATCGGCGAAAGTGGTTTGAAGCGCTCTGTGTCCACTCCCGGCGGCACCTGCACCGACGGCGGCACACCACCCGCAACTCCCGCGCCATGGGGAACGGCTTCGCCGACCAGCGACTGCCCGATCGCCCGCCGCGCCTCATTTTCGGGGTAGGTGCCGGCGGCAACCCACAGCGACGCGTGGCTCAAGGCGCGCGCCAACAACTGGCGGCTAAACGGGAGCCGCCCCGGCACCGTCACCTCGGCGCCGTGCAGGACGACGGCGTAGGGCAGGCCTAAGGACGGGCCGAGCAGGCCCAAGGGGACAGCTGGGTCGATCACCACGGCTTTTGCCCCTACGCTGCGCGCCAGTTCGCGGACCCGGTGGGCAAGGTGAGGCTGTGGCAGCAGGATGGGTTCACGGGCTCGGACGATGCGGAACTTCTGGTCGCGGTCCCACCAATCGCCACCGGGGTAGGAGGCCGTCAGCACGGTTACGTCCTCGGGCGGAAGGCGCCGCCACAGCTCCCACAGGTAGGACTGGATCCCGCCCACTTTGGGCGGGAAATCGTTGGTCAGCAGGATGTGGCGTGGCACGCGTCAGTTTTAGCGCTTGGCGACGCTATTGGCGGTCGAAGTGAGCTCTTGCGCTCGGAGTAGGCTTCTAAGTTCGCAGAGCGCTTTTGGTGCCCGGCGACAGCGTTAGCGCTTGGCGACGGATGGGGCTCGGGCTCCACCCGACCGGGACCTGGTGTCCCGCGCGGCCACCTGGCCGGCTCGCTCCAGCTCGGCGCGCACGGCTTGGCCGGGGTGGTCACGGACACCGGGCACCTCGGACAACAAGTCGTGCCGGCCGGACCGGGCTGCCGCCCAGACCGCATGAGCGGCGAGCATCTCGTCACTATCCGCCAAGTACCGGCGGAGCACTGCTTCGACCGCGGGCGCGCGCCCGTCGGCGACGTTGCCCAAGGCGATGAGGGCATTGCGGCGCAAGTAACGCGGTTCACGGCGCGGTATGTACCAACGTCCAAAAGCCGCCATGATCACATCGTCTGTCTCGTTGAGCAACCAGAGCAGGTCCACCGCCCCCTCCGGCCCACCTTGTCCAGGGTCGAGGTCGGCAACGAGGTCGAGCCCGGCTTCCGCCCCACGTTGCCGGAACTCGAGGTCCACCCGGGGATCAGCCGCCCGGTTGGCCGGGCAGATCTCTTGGCAATCGTCACAGCCGTAGATGCGGGAACCCAGCGCCTCACGGAACTCGAAGGGAAAGGTGCCCGCTGCCTGCAGCAGCCAGGCCAGGCAACGCCTGGCGTCAAGCACACCGGGCGCCACCAGGGCACCAGTCGGGCACGCAGTCAGGCACCGTCGGCATGGCCCGCACCCATCGACAACCCCGGCGTCCGGTGGGAGCGGGGCGTCGGTGACCACCGACCCAAGCAGGAACCAGGAGCCCTGGCCAGGGAGGAGGATGTTGCTGTTCTTGCCAAACCACCCGAGACCAGCGAGTGCGGCGGCGGCGCGGTCGACCATGGCGTTGTCGTCAGCCACGACACGGGCAGCCCAGCCTGCAGCGCGGAGCAGCGACGCTACCTGGTTGAGAGCGCTGCGCAGGTCGGCGTAGTGGTCCTTGACCGCATACCGCGCGACCAGCCCCATCGGGCGGTCGTCTCCGGCGGTACTGGGTGCGCGGTCGTCGGCGGGGGTGCTGCGTGGGCGGTCGTCGGCGGGGGTGCTGCGTGGGCGGTCGTCTCCAGCGGTGCGGCTCGGGGGGCTGGCGCTTTGCCCGGCCCCCTCTGGCGCGTGGTCCTGAGACGGGGTGTGGCCCGCCCCGCGATCCCCTGCCCCGCGATCCCCTGGCCCCTGATCCCCCGCCGCACCGTAACCCGCGCCAGGTCGAGCCCTGACAGGCGCATATCGCCACGCGCCGACGACGAGCGCCTTGGCCCCTGGAAGGGCGCGCTCCGGGTCGGTCGAACGCGCCGGATCCCGGTAGGTAAATTGCATACCCCCGCTGAGCCCGGCGGCCTTACGCTCCTCGAGAAGGCGGCGAGTGGCAAGCATGGGGGCGGCCGGTGCTACGCCCACTGCCGCCAAGCCGGCGGCGAGCCCGCAACGGCGCACGTCGGCTGCCAGCGCCGCCATAGCCGGCCCGCTGCCGGTCCCCGCCGGGGAGGGGTCCCCGGCCGAGGCCTCAGCGACGTGAGGCGTGTTCACCGCTCCAGTCTGGCTCCCTCGGCGAATTGGACCAAGACGTGGACGCCTGGTGGCGCACCAGCCGAGCCGTGCGCCGGCCGAGCCGTGCGCCGGCCGAGCCGTGCGCACCGGCCGAGCCGTTCGCGCCGGCCCGGCCCTCGCGCATACCTACCTCTCGCTCAGACCAGGCCACACGGCCGGGAGACCGTCCGCCTGGCTCCTCGTGCAAACCCACGTCTCGCCCACAGCTGTCATTGCCGCCCGGCCTAACCCTTTGCGCCAGCGGTGCGGCGATGGCGCAGAGGTGGGACCAGGCCCTGGCGGCCCAAGAGGCGCAACGCTCGCTCCTCATTGACGTCGAACACGACCGCCTCGTCAGGAGACCGATCGCATAGGAAGGTGACCACGCAGTCAGTGCAGGCGTCGGTGCACCTCATCGCACACTGCTCGCAGTCGATGGTGAGGCAGGTCATAGTGCACAGCGTGCCACGCAGGTGGGACCGTTAACGGCGGCACGCACGCAGGTGCCAGTGGAGCAAGTGCCAGTGGAGCAAGTACCAGTGGAGCAAGTACCAGTGGACGGCGCGCAACGGCGAGCCACCGGCCGGCAGCGCTACCGTATCCGCCATGGTCACCGCGTTCGTCCTCATTGATGCCGAACCTGCTCGCGTTGCTGCCCTGGCCGAGGAAGTGGCGGCTGTCGAGGGCGTGGCCGAGGCGTACTCGGTGGCGGGGCACGCGGACGTGGTCGCCGTGGTGCGCGTGCGGCATCTTGACGAGCTCGCCGAGGTCGTGACGGGGCGCTTGCACATGCTCGCGGGAGTTACCGACACCCGGACGCTGGTGGCGTTCCAGTCCTATAGCCGCAAAGATCTCGACGCTATGTGGGAGCTGGGCGCGCCGGAATAGCCGCCCGCCGGGCTCGCCTCAACGCCCTACCCGGTCTACCAAGGACGCGTTTCTCCTCCCGCTCTCCTCCCGCCCAGCCGAAGTGCCACCCCGCCGGGCGAGCGGCAAGCTGCTAGCACCACGTAGCGGCAGCGAACCTGCAATCGCTTGCCACACGCCGTACCATTTTTTACGTGGAGTGGGTCGTGCTTGTCCTCTTGGCGGTGTTGCTCGCACCGCTGGCGGTTCTCACTGGTGCCGCCCTCGTCACGGCCGAGTCGCTGAGGCGGGCCAACCGGCTGACTCCTGGCCGCAGCCCCACGACCTCCCCACCACTGCGCTGGCTCTGGAGCCCAAGCGCTGCCGCCCAGATGCACCGGCGCCTGCGCGCCGCCTGCCAACTCGTCGGCTCGTTGCCGCAACCGCCTCGAAAGGGCTGGAGGCGCCAGCGCAAGCAACCGCCGCTCGACAGCATTGCGGCGCTCGCCCGCGACGTGCTCGCAGAAGCGGTGCTAGTCGACCGTCAGATCGTGGCCGCGACTTACATCGCCCGCGGTACGCCCCGGATGCAAGCGATGGGGGCGCTCGACTACCAGGTCCGGGCGGTAGAGGACGCCGCCCGGCGAGTTCATCAGCTGGCTGCTCGCCGCGCCCAAGTGGCCCGACCGCCGGCCCCGGAGGCGCCCAGCCTCGAGCAGCGCATCGCAATTATGGAAGAGGCGTACGGCGAGCTGACCGTCCGGCCACCAAACGCCTGAGCCTGCCTCCCCCGCGCCGCTGGTCCTCCAGCTGGTGGATGGCCCTCGGCACCCGGGCACGGGTACACGTCACGAGCCGAGCAGGCGCCACGCAAACCTCGCAGGGCGGGCGTGGAACCTCGCAGGGCCGCCATGCAGCGACCGAGAGTGCGCTGGAACCCTCCAAGAGTGCGGTGGAACCTCCAAGAGTGCGGTGGAACCTCCAAGAGTGCGGTGGAACCTCCAAGAGTGCGGTGGAACCTCCAAGAGTTGCGGTGGAAGCCTCCAAGAGTGCGCTGAAACCTCCAAGAGTGCCCGCTCACCACCACAAAGGACAGCCTTTACCTGGGAAAACACGTGGGACAGTGCCTCGCAGCCTCCACTCTTGGAGGTTTCGAGCCACTATTGGATGTTTCAGGACGACTCTCGGAGCTTTCGCAGCACGCGGCACCCTTAGCAGCCCCCCTGAGCGGAACAAGCCGAGGGCACGAAGGTACCGGCGGGTACTAGGCGCCAACCGCCGCTTCGGCTTTGGAGATCCGCACCAGCCGTTCGAGAGCCGCACGGGCTCGCCCGCTGTCCAATGACGCTGCGGCCTGTTCGAGACCTGCAGCCAACTCGCCGGCCTCGCCAACGACCACCAGCGCGGCAGCAGCATTGAGGAGGGCGATGTCGCGGTGGGGCCCGCTAGCGCCGTCGAGGACGGCATGAACAGCGGCGGCGTTGCGCGCCGGGTCGCCGCCTTTCAGGTCCTCCGGGCGGGCTGGAGCGAGCCCGAGACTGGCCGGTTCGACGATGAAGCTGTGGGCACCTCCTGCTCCAGGACCGGATCGCCACTCCACGACGCGGGAAGGGGCCACGGTGGAGAGTTCGTCGAGACCGTCATGTCCGTGCACCACCCATGCCCGCTCAGCTCCGGCTTGGCCCAGGACAGCGGCCAAACGCTCAGCCGTGCGGCCGTCGCCCACACCGACGAGCTGGTAACGAGCACGGCCTGGATTGGCCAAAGGGCCAAGGAGGTTGAACGCTGTGGGAACGCCAAGTTCGCGCCGAGTAGGCACCACGTGGCGCATCGCGGGGTGGTACCGGGGGGCAAAGCAGAACCCGATACCTGCCTCCAGTATGCAGCGGGCGACCGCCTCCGGTGGCAGAGCAATCTCCACGCCGAGAGCCTCCAAGACATCGGCCGAGCCGGTGCGTGAAGAGGCGGCGCGGCCGCCGTGTTTGCACACGGGGACGCCGGCGCCGGCCACGATGAGCGCGGCAATAGTGGAGACGTTGATCGTGCCCAAACGGTCGCCGCCTGTGCCGCAGGTGTCGACTAAGCGGGCCGCCACCTCGGCAGGCAGTTGTACCGTTTCAGCGACGGACAACATGGCCTCGAGCATGCCCGACAGCTCCTGCGCCGTCTCGCCTTTGCAGCGCAGGCCGAAAATAAATGCGGCCATTTGCGAAGGCGTGGCCGCGCCGTCGAGGATTTCGCCCATGACCGCGCCGGCTTCCATAGCGGACAAGTGCTCTCCCGCTGCCAGCCTCGTCAGCACGGCCGGCCAGCCCCCGATATCGCTGAGCGCGACCGGCTTCGGCCTGGCGTCGGACGGGGCGACTGGGCCAGTAACGGCGCCAGGAGGCGTGGCCACGCCGGG
>DATJST010000041.1:0-6264 GCA_035503975.1 Acidimicrobiales bacterium
CGACCGGCCGCGTCCACATGCACCGACTCCAAGCGGAGGGCTCGCTGCAACGGCCCCTGCACGCGACGTACGCTCTGGGTCTTTTCGAGCGGCACCCAGGCCGTGACCTTGCGTAGGCGGCCGCCGCTCGCCCCCACGACCGGGCCGTGGATGCCGGCGCCGAGGAAGTGATAGCTGAGGGGCGCTTTCCACCGCACTCGACGCGGCGGCCGGCTGAGCGGGAACTGGTACAACCCGAGCAGCGACACGAGCAGCGTGTCGGCCACGCCATGGCGGCCAACAGGCAAAAGCGACTTGGTGACGCGCGACGACCGGCCGCTGGCTTCGTCGCCCGGTGACCCGGCGACGTCCACCTCGAGCCGGCACCAGCCGAACAGTCGCCAGACCAGCGGCTCGATCTTGCGCACCGCCTGGACCCGGTTGAGCGGGACCGTCTCGGACACCGTGGAAAGGAGGCCCCGCTGGATGCGGATGCCATCGGGCGCCACCCCCACCCGGAAGCCGTACATGACCGCCACGCGGCGCCAGGTGTTGCGGCCGAACCCGACGAGCGACAGCACGAGGGTGGTCGCCCCGACGCCCGTCGCCGTACCCGATGACGAGGTGGCTAGGACGCCCGCCGCGATCCCGGACCAGCCGACGACTAGAGCCGCCGCGGCCGACAGCACGGCGGAACCGATGAGCTCACCGGGCGCGACGGCAGCGAGCCACTGTTCTGCCGGGGCGGGAGTCGACTGGTCGAGGCCATGGTGGCCGGCCAGCAGGCGGGCGCGCAGGTCAAGGGCCACGGGCTCGGACAGGTAGGACAGGCGACCGCCCGAGCGGCTCGAGCTCCCGGCCAGGCGGATGCGCAGCTCAGCCAGCCCGAATATGCGGGCCATGAACGGCCGCACGACGTCGACCGCCTGGATGCGGGCGAGAGGCAGCTGGCGGAGGTCCCGGCGGAGCAGCCCGGTCTCGATGCGCAAGGTGGGCCCGTCCAGCGCCCACCGGGTCACCAGGTAACGGATGAGGGTGAGCACGAAGATCACTGCCGTAATGGCGCCAAGTGCGAGCACGAGCGCCAGGTCGCTGCTCCCGCCGCTCTGGCGGAGGGTCGTTTGTTCGACAGCCACGATGGCGACGACGGCGGCGGTGCGGGCCACGTTCACGAGCGGAGTCAGTGCGTGCAGGCGGTGCCAGGCCGCCGGGCCCGTGGGCGGGGAGGCCGCGGGGCCGGTGGGCGGGGCGGCTGGCAATGGAGGGGTGGGCGCATGAGCCTGCATACCGAGAGGCGCCGGCGCCGAGGCGGCGGGCGGTGGCGGCTCCGGGGATGTCGCCGGAGCGGGCCAGCTGGGAGGCGGCCAGCTGGGAGGCGGCCAGCTGGGAGCGGGCCACCTGGACGGGCCATGCGACGGGGCCGCGCCGGGCGGTGAAGGTGTCGGCGGCGGTGGCCATTCGGGCGCACCTTCACTCGGCAAGCCCGCTCTCGACGGCGGGCCGGGCCGGCCCTCGAGCGGGCCAGGCGGGCTCACAGCGTCACAGTCCTGCCGCCCTGGCCTCCCCCAGCGCCGCCAAGCGGTCGCGCAGCCGCGCCGCCTCGGTCCGTTCCAGGCCCGGGATACGGGCGTCACTGGCCGCGGCCGCCGTGTGCAGCTTGACGGTCGCCAGCTTGAACAGGCGCTCCACAGGCCCAGCGGTCACATCGACGAACTGCATGCGCCCGTACGGCACCACGGACTGGCGCTGGAACATCAGGCCACGCGACACGACGAGGTCGTCTTCTCGTTCTTCATAGGACCAGGCCCGGAACCGCCGGTACACAGGGTACAGGAGGGCGGCGCCGACAACTACGACGCCAAGACCGGCCGCAACTCCCACCCCGCCGGCGGAAGCGCTGGCCGCACCGATGGCTACGGCCAGAGCCGCCAATACCACCGTCGCCACCGCCAACTCGGTGCAACGCATCTGCCACAACCTGGGCGAGGGCTTAATGGCCCCCGCTTCGCCGATGCTGCCGGCGGCGGCGCCCTGTTCCACTGGTCCGACGGTAGTCCATATGGCGCGTACGGCTAATCGGCGCCGGACAGCCGGGCCAGGCGACCCACTATCGCCTCGACCACCTGCTCGTCCTGCGGCCAGGGGAAACCGGGTAACGAAGCGCGCAGCGTCGCCAGGCCATGGAGCCCGACCCAGACCGCGACGGCATCGGCGAAGTGATCCGTGCTGGCCGACCGCCCCGCCTCGGCACATGCGGCAATGGCTTGCACGAGCAGGTCGAAGGTAGCCAATCCGCGTGCGACAGGCACCGAACCTCCCTGCCGTTGCCCCTGGCCCAGGGAGGAGTGGTTGAACACCACGGCGTAGCTGCGCGGGCGCTCCGCCGCGAAGCGCAAGTAGCCGCGGCTCATGGCGTGCAAACGGACCACGGGGTCAGTCACGCCCGCGGCGGCGGCCTCGAGCATCGTTGCCAGTTCGTCGAAACCGTCGACCACGAGCTGGTCCACGATGGCCTCTCGGCAGGGAAAGTGGTTGTAGATCGATGGGGCGGCGATACCGATCTCCCGGGCGATCGCCCGCAGGGTCACGCCGTCCTCCGAGCCGCTGGTTTCCAGGATGCGCGACGCGGCCTCCAGGATCTCCTGGCGCAGCAGCGTGCCCTCACCTCGGCGGTGACGCTGGCGCGCCCCAGCCGGCGACATGGCCGGGTTAGTCGTTGGGCTCACAGGAATTTAACTTTACACCCGTTTGGTCACGTGGTATAACTTACATCTGTAAGCTCAAGTGAGTAAGTGAAGGATGAGCCCGATGCCCGCAACCGTCACCACTTTCCTCTCGTCCCGTGCCGGATGGCCGGGCGGCGAGACGCACCCTCAGAGGCGCCGCATTTTGGCCGTCCTGTGCCTGTCGCTCCTCGTCGTCGTCATCGACAACACCGTGCTCAACACGGCCCTGCCCACCCTGGCCCGCTCGCTGCACGCCGGCACGAGCAGCCTGCAGTGGGTAACAGACGCCTACTCCTTGGTCTTCGCCGCCATGCTCGTTACGGCCGGCGCGATCAGCGACCGCTACGGCCGCCGGCGCGCCCTGCTAAGTGGGCTCGTCGTTTTCGCCGCCGGATCAGTCGGCGCAGCCCTCTCCGGGGGCACCGCAACACTGGTCGCTTGGCGAGCGGTCATGGGGCTCGGGGCGGCGTTCGTCATGCCGGCCACCCTCTCGATCCTCAACGCCGTGTTCCCCGCAACCGAACGGGCCCAGGCCATCGCTGCCTGGTCGGCGGTGTCCGGGGTCGGGATCGTCATTGGCCCGACAATGGGCGGCCTTCTCCTTGACCATTTCGCTTGGAGCAGCGTGTTCTGGGTGAACGTCCCCTTGGTGGGCGTGGCTCTCGCCGCCGTCGCACGCCTCGTGCCTGAGATTGCCATCGAGGAAAGAGCACTCAGGTTTGACATTGCAGGTTTGGTAGCCTCCAGCGCGGGCCTGCTGCTCCTGGTGGACGCTGTGATCCAGGCTCCGAGCGCGGGTTGGGCTTCGCCCCGGACGCTGGGAGAGCTGGCGCTGGCGGGGGTGGTCTTGGCAGGTTTCATCGCCTGGGAGCTGAGGAGCCCATGGCCTCTGCTCGACGTACGGGTGTTTGCAAACCGCGCGTTCTCGGCGGCCTCCGGGTCCATCGCCATGACTTTCTTCGCCCTGTTCGGCAGCCTGTTCGCCCTGACCCAGTACCTCCAGCTCGTCCATGGCTACTCGGCCTTGGCCGCAGGGGTGCGGGCGCTTCCCTTCGCTCTGGCGATGGGCGCCCTCTCGCCGGTCAGCAGCGTCCTCGCCAAGCGCCTGGGCGCCCGCTTGGTGATCCCAGCAGGCCTCGTCGTGATGGGTGCCGGGCTCCTTTGGCTGAGCACCGTGTCCCCGGACAGTTCCTACGGCTACATCACCGTCGCCGTGGTGCTGATGGGCGCGGGCATGGCGCTCGTCTTGTCGCCATCATCGGAGTCGATCATGAGCACCCTGCCCCAGTCGCAGGCGGGCATAGGGAGCGCTGTCAACGACACGGTCCGCGAGGTCGGTGGTTCTCTCGGCGTGGCCGTCATCGGCAGCCTGGTCTCCAGCGCCTACGCCTCTGACTTGCGGCTGGGCGGTTTGCCGGCACCGCTTGCTCGGGCCGCGCGCCAGTCGGTGGCTGCCGCCGACCAGGTCGCCGGCGCCGTGCGGGGTACCGAAGGCCGCCAGCTGGCCGACGCCGCCCACCAGGCGTTCACTTCCGCCATGGGCCACGGGCTGGCCATCGCCGCCGCTGTCGCCGTGGTCAGCGCCGCCTTGGCCGCCGCGGGGCTGCCTGCGCGCCGCCACTATCACGAGGCAGCCGGCGCCGTTCCCAACCGCGGCAACCTCGCTCCCGCCCCGAGCGCCGCATAGCAGCTGCCCCTTTCTGGCTGATGGCCCGGGCGTCAAGGTCCGGGCCATCAGGCGCGTCAAGCCTCCTGCTCATCCTGTGCGGATGTGATAACCCAGACAGGTGGCATCTCGCGGCGGCCCGTCGCCTGCGGTCCTCAGCCTGAGGGCTAGGAACCGCGCCTTGCTCGCCCGCCAGCTGCTGCTGGAGCGCGCCAGCATGGCCCTGCCCGACGCGGTCGAACACCTCGTGGGCCTCCAGGCGCAAACTCCGCACGCGCCCTACCTAGGGCTCTGGTCACGTCTGCGCGGCTTCGACCCCTTTCAGCTGGCGGCGCTGCTCGAGGCGCGCCGGGTGGTACGGCTCCCGCTCATGAGGTCGACCGTGCACTTGGTGAGCGCGACGGATTGCCTGAGCCTGCGGCCGCTGTTCCAGGACCTGATGGTCAAGGCCATGCTCGCCAGCTTTCGTCGTGACCTGGAGGGCGTGGACCTCATGGCGCTGGTGGCCGCCGGACAGGCGTTGCTCGACCAGGGCCGGCCGCTGTCGTGGGCCGAGCTCGGGGCGGCACTTTGCGAACGGTGGCCCGGGCACCCCTACCTGGCACTGGCCAACGTCGTCCGTGCCCACCTCGCCCTGGTACAGGTCCCGCCTCGCGGTACCTGGCTGCAAGGTGGTACAGCCCGCCACGTGACGGCCGAGACCTGGTTGGGCGCCGACCAGGCGCCGGTGCCGGTCGATGACCTGGTGTTGCGCTACCTCGCCGCCTTCGGCCCGGCGTCGGTCGCCGACGCCCAGACCTGGTCTGGCCTGCGTGGCCTCGGCGAAGTCTTCGCACGGAGGCGCGACCGCTTGGTCGTCTTCGCCGGCCCGTCGGGCGAAGAGCTGTTCGACCTGCCCGAGGCACCCCGGCCGGATGAGGCCACGCCGGCGCCTCCCCGCTTTCTCCCCGTGTTCGACAACCTCCTGCTCTCTCATGCCGACCGGTCGCACGTGGTCACCGACGACCTCCGCCGGCGGCTACCGGCGACCGCCGCTCTGGCTGCCGGTAGCGTCCTCGTGGATGGCTTCGTCGCTGCCCACTGGCGAGCGGCGCTGGTCGGTGGCGAACCCCGCGTAAAACTCACCCACCTGGCCGCCATACCGGCGGCCGCACGAGAGCAGACCGAGGCCGAAGGCGCCCTGTTGGCGTCCTTCCTGCGGCCCGTGCTGGCTAGGGCCGGCGAGGCTCGCTAGCCCTGCTTACGGCTGGGTCGAGCCGCTCGGTGCGGGCTGTCACCCGCTCGGGCTGGCGGGCCGGCGGGGCTCCAGGTTGGGAGCAGGCCGGCGGGGCTCCAGGTTGGGAGCGGCCCGGCGTGGGTCGGGCGGCTGGGCGGCTGGGTGGCTGGCTGGCTGGGTGGCTGGGCGGCTGGGCGGCTGGGCGTCTGGGCGTGGACTGCAAGGGCGCGAGGAAGCTCTTTCTGGTTGCGGTTCGAGGTTTTGGTCGCGGCCGCGTTGCCTACGGTCCCGCTGCTACGCCCAGAATCCCCCGTGCACCCAGAACGGCCGCTAATTCGGTTCTCAATACCCCTGCAAACGCCCACCATGCTCGGCGCGCCACGCAAGGCAGTGGGCAGTGGGCCCGGCCGGCCTGAAGCCGAGCTGGGGCAGTCGTCTAAACTGGCTGCGCTTGGCCCCATCGTCTAGTGGACTAGGACACCACCCTCTCAAGATGGAGACACGGGTTCGAACCCCGTTGGGGCTGCCAGGAAAGTGGCTCATCGGATTCCAGCGGGGTGCCGGTCAGTTAGAGGGTCACCCAAAGTGTGACGAAGGTGCTTCAAAGTTTGAGGTGTGAGCCAAAAAACAAAGAGCACCTTCGTCCTGACCGACCCTAGTGAGATCCTCCAGGCATT
>DATJST010000042.1:0-5677 GCA_035503975.1 Acidimicrobiales bacterium
ACGCGACGAAGGGAGGGCGGCTCTAAGGCCTCCGCCACGGTCATGCGGCGTTCCTTGTGCGCGACGCCACTAAGGCGCGTGAACGCTCCAACCATGGCTCGACAGCCCAGGGGTCGTTCCATTCCGTTTCAAGAAGGAACAGCGCGGGGGTCGGGCAACTGGCGCCCAGTTCAGTGAGTACCGGCTTCAAGAAGACCTCTGGCGCCAAGGAGTGACGGAGGTCTCCGCCCAGCATCAGGGGCACAGCCGCCGTCAGCCCGGAGAGAGCACGAGCGCCCAGACGGTCGAGGAACAGCTTGAGCAAGCCGGTGTAGGAGCCCTTGTAGGTAGGGCTAGCGAATATGACCAACGAGCTGGCTTCTACCTCAGCAATTACCTTGGGCAAGGCCGAGCTCGACCAGTCGAGCAGCTCGGGCCCGAGGTCGACCAGGTCCACCTCCAGGTCGGGCGGGTGACCGGCCAGGAGTTCGGCCACTCGCTGAGCGGCCCGGAACGTACGGGACCGCGGTTTCGGGTTGCCCACGACGATCGCGACGCTCATGGCGCGCTGCCCACTAGTGCCACCCGTTCGGCCCGGTCGACGACGTACTGGTTGGCCGGGCGCCTTAGACCGTAGTGGTCTCTGAGCGTGCTGCCTGTGTAGTCGTCGCGGAACAGACCTCGGGACCGGAGGATTGGCACCACGTGGTCCACGAAATCTTCCAGACCCGAAGGCAGGACTGGCGCCATGACGTTGAACCCGTCGGCCGCGCCGGTGTGGAACCACTCCTCCATGGTGGCCGCCACCTGGTCGGGCGTACCTGCAAAGGTGCGGTGGCCGCGGCCTCCGCCTAGGCGCCCGATGAGCTGGCGCACGGTCAGGTTCTCCCGTCGGCCGAGCTCGACGATCAGGCTGTAGCGGCTCTTGGCCGCCTGGATGTGGGCCTCGCTGGGCAGTGTCGCGGGCAAGGGCTTGTCGAGCGGGAGTTCCTCCGGAGCCAGGTTCAGCTGCTTGGCCAGCTCACGCTGAGCGGCAGGTTGCACGATCATGTCTTCGAGCTGCTGCTCTCTCCGCCGGGCTTCTGCCTCTGTGCCCCCGAGGACCGGGACGAGGCCCGGCAGCACTTTCACCGACCCCGGGCCCCGGCCCACGCTCGACGCGCCGGCCTTTATATCGGCATAGAAGGCCTGTGCGTGCGCCAGTGTCTGTTGCGCGGTGAATACGGCCTCGGCAAAGCGGGACGCGAAGGCCTTGCCGTCTTCGGATGAGCCGGCCTGGACGAGGACTGGGTAACCCTGGGGCGAGCGGGGCACATTGAGTGCCCCCTGCACCGAATAGAAGCGGCCTCGGTGCGCGGCGGGGTGGACCTTTTCCTCGTTGGCCCACAGGCCGGCGGCCTTGTCGGCCAATATGGCATCGTCCTCCCAGCTGTCCCACAACTTCAACACGACGTCCATGAACTCCCTCGCTCTCTGGTAGCGCTGGGCGTGCGGCTCCTGGCCCGACGAGCCGAAGTTCAACGCGGCGTCCGGGCTGGACGTGGTTACGATGTTCCACCCGGCTCGGCCCCCGCTCACGTGGTCGAGCGAGGCGAAGCGCCGGGCCAGGTTGTAGGGAAAATTAAAGGACGTGGAGGCGGTGGCGATGAGCCCGACACGCTCGGTGGCCCCTGCCAGAGCTGTGAGCAATGTGACCGGGTCGATGACCCCGGTGGGCCGTCGGCCGACGCCGCCCCAGATCGAGGGGCTGTCGGCTAAAAAGACTGAGTCCAGCTTGCCGCGTTCAGCCGTACGGGCCATGTGTTTGTAGTGCTCCACGTCCATGGAAGCAAGGGGGTTGCTCTCGGGCATGCGCCAAGATGCTTCGTGGTGGCCCGTGGTCATCAAGAAGGCGTTCAGGTGCATCTGGCGAACGCCGCCGCCAATTCCAATTGGTTGCATCCGTGTCCTCCAGCAGCTCAGTGGGCTGGTACCGGCACCGAGGCGCCGTAACCGGACTGGTAGGCCGAACTGTCGCCCTTGCGAGCCACCGACTGCCACCCGTCGAGCCCGACCGGCGACGTCCCGGACACGGTCACACGCTGTACCACACGGTGAGCGTCGCCGTAGTCGTTGACGGCGTAGTGCTGGGTGGCTCGGTTGTCCCAGATGGCGACGTCGCCGGGCCGCCAGCGCCAACGCACGATGTGCTCGGGGCGCACGACATAACTGTGGAACACTCTGAGCAGGTCCCGGGACACCTCGGGCGGTAACCCCACCAGCTGCTGGGCAAAACCTCCCAGCAGCAGCGAAGGCTGCCCCGTCTCGGGATGGACGCGCACGACCGGGTGCTCGGTCTCAAAGACGGTGCCCACGAACTGCTCGCGGTGCCGACGTGCCGCCTCGCTCTCTGCTTCCAGTGGTGGCCGCCCGTAGTCGTAGGCGTTGGTATGCAGCGCGTGCAGCTCGGCCGCCAAGTGCTTGAGCGGCTCGGGCAGGCGCCGGTAGGCAGCTTCGGTGCTCGCCCACTGGGTATCCCCACCCACCTCGGGCACCTTCACGGCCCGCAAGACCGAGATGGCTGGCGGTTCAAGGGCAAAAGTCACGTCCGTATGCCAATGGTCGGCGCGTCCGCCGGCCAGGGAGTCGAGCTCCAAAACATAGTCCTTACCCCCCGCCGAGGGCAGCGTGGGATGGCCCCCCGTCAGTTCGCCCAGCCGGGACGCGAAAGAGATCTGCTCTTTCTGGCTAAGCTCCTGGTCCCGGAAAAAGAGCACCTTGTGCTCCAACAGCGACCTACGCACAGCGACGATGCTCTCGTCACTTGCCTCTGCGAGGCTGGCTCCCGTGAGTTTTGCCCCGATAACCGGGGACAACGCTTGGACGGAAAAGTGCAAGGCTTTTTCTTGCGGTACAACGGTAGTCATGGGTTGCTCCTTATTTGTGAGACGAGAACAGGCTGTTATAACCGGTGTAGGCGGCAGATGAGATGTCTACTTTCTCGGGGATAAGGCCAGCAGTGAAGAAGGCGTTGGCAACGCTCTGCTCGGAGCGCAGGACCTCGGTCGTGACCGGCGAGGGGGAGAAAATGTCGTCTTTGGTGGCCCGGTCCATGATCGCCAGCGATAGTCCAGTCGCTTGTCCCCACGTCGTTGCCCAGGCCGAAGTATGGGCTCTTTCCCATGCGTACGCCTTGTTGACTTCGGTCAGGTAGACCCTGATGGCGGCGGCGGTGCTTCGGTTCGCAAGTGCAGCCTTGGAGGCTACTTCGAAGCTGTACGTAATCCCTGTGGTCGACCCGTCGGCGATCGAGCGAGCCCCGTCGGCCTCGGCTTCTTCTACATAAGGCGACCACACGTCCCAGGCCGCCACCTTCTCCGAGCTCAACGCCGCCAGCGCCTCGGCGGGCTCGAGGTACTCGATGGTGACGTCCTTCACGCTGAGCCCGGCCTTCTCGAGCGTTATGAGCAAGTGGTAGTCGGACGAGCTGCCCTGGGCGACAGCGATGGTCTTGCCCGCCAGCTGGCTAACCCTCTCCACCTTCGAACCTTTGGCAACGAGCAAAGCGGTACCCGTGGGGTCAGTACCTATGGCCTCGACGAGCGCCAGCTTGGCCCCCCCTGACAGGGCGAAGACGGGAGGAGCGTCGCCGACCTCCCCGACGTCTATCGACCCGGCCGCCTCTGCCTGCAGCATGGGGGGCCCTGAAGGGAAATCGGCCCATTGGACCTTGAACGGGAGCTTGCTGAGCAGGCCGGCTGCTTTGAGGAGAGACTCTGAGCCGGCACCGGCTTGGTCTCCGACGTGCAGGGTCACGTCGGCCAAGGTGGTGCCGCTGCGACTGGCACGCGAGGCGACCACAACGGTGCTGGCCTGGGAGGACGCGCCGCTACCGACCACAAGGGCCGAGGTGGCGGCGAGCGCCACGGCTGCTGAGGACAGCCGCGCCCGCTTCATACGGTGGTTGTGGACCAGGGCTCGACGCAAGGGGGCAAAAGAGTTGTTCACATCTGTCCTTTCATTTCAACGCCGAGCTCGGCGAGGAGTTGGTGACGGAGCTTTTGGAGGTCCGGGTGGTCCCGGTCGCGAGGCCGGGACGCCTCCACCCCGAACTCCTTGGCAATGCGCCCGTCCTTCAGGACGAGCGCTCGGTCGGCCAGGGCCAAGGCCTCGTCTACGTCGTGGGTCACCATCAGCACCGAAGGCCGGTGATGGTCCCACAGGCGCAGCACGAGGTCGTGCATGGCCAACCGCGTTAGCGCGTCCAGGGCGCAAAAGGGTTCGTCTAACAGGAGCAGTTGCGGCTCCCGGACGAGAGCTCGGGCCAGGGACGCCCTTTGGGCTTCACCACCCGATAGGGTTAGCGGCCAGGCGTTGGTGCGCTGGGCCAAGCCGACCTCTTCTAGGGCCCGACGGGCGACCGTCCCCGGCTCACGTGACCGGAGACCCAAAGCCACGTTGGGTAGGACCTTCTTCCAAGGCAATAACCGCGGTTCTTGGAAGGCCAGGGCCACGTTCCCCTTGACAATCACTTCGCCGGTCACGTGCCGGTCGAGCCCTGCCAAGGCTCGCAGTACGGTGGTCTTTCCCGAACCGCTCCGACCGAGCAGGGCCACGAACTCGCCCGCCATGATGTCGAAGCCCACCGAGCGAAGTACCGGCCGCCCGTCGAAATGCCGGCAAAGGTCGCGCACATGTACGACTGCGCCCGTCCCCGGGGCTCCGAGGGCCGAGAGGTGCCCGTGGTCGCTCGGGGTGGCCCTCAGCCGAGAAGGGTGCGCCGCCATGACAGAGCCCTCCTCTCCAGCAAGCGGACAAGGGCATCGGTTAACAGGCCCAAAATGGTGTAGACGGCCAGAGCCACGAAGATGACGTCGTTCTGCAGGAACTGGGTGGCCTGGTTGATCATAAACCCGAGCCCGTTTGAGACGTTCAGCTGCTCGGCGACCACCAGCGCCAACCACGCCACCCCGAGGCTCTGGCGCAGCCCTACCAGGGCTTGGGGCAGGGCTCCGGGGAAGACGATGTAGCGCAACCGCTCCAAAGGACGCAGCTGCAGTACTTGGCCCAGCTCGGCCAACTTGACGTCAAGGCTGCGGATGCCTGAAAAGGTGTTCAGATAGAGCGGTATCGATGCCGCCAGCGCGATAAGGACCACCTTGGGCAGCTGACCTATGCCGAACCACACGATAAACACCGGGACCAGGCCGAACAGCGGCAGTGTTCGCAGCATCTGCATCGGTGGGTCGACGACACTTTCCCCCACACGGCTGAGGCCGGCCACCATCGCCAACAGGAGAGCCGCGACCGCTCCGAGGGAGAAACCGATCGCCATCCGCTCGAGTGAGGCCGCCATCCCGGATTGGAGCGTCCCGTAGGCAGCCGAATCGGTCGTCACCAGGTGTACGGCCGTGGTCCAGACCGTTGCCGGCGAGGGCACTTTCTGCGCCGAGACGATGCCGAGCGAGCTAGCTAACTGCCAGCAGGCGAGGATGGCGAACGGGCTGGCCCACCGGCGCCAAACTCGGGCAGCTAAGAGGCGACGCCTGACATCGACGGGGCGAGGCCGGCCAAATGGCCTCTCCTGCGCGTGAAGGTCGAGAGTGTCATCCGCTCGCTGAGCTGAGGTGTACGACCGGACGGCTATAGCCACTTATGCGCCCCCTCCGCGGTGTTCGCGGGGTTGGGCTGGCCAGGCCAGCCGCTCGGGCGGGTTGTC
>DATJST010000043.1:0-6920 GCA_035503975.1 Acidimicrobiales bacterium
CTTCGATGCCATTCTCCGACTGGTTCTCAACGAACAGACCTATCCCCGGCTCTTCCGGATCGTCTGGTCGACCACTCCGAGCGCCCCAGGACTGGCCGACCGGGGCCAGTACCTGTTTGGCCTCGACTGCATCCTCGACGGGGCCCAGGCCATGATCGACCGAGCTGACCCGACTCGCCGAGATTGTGCCAAATGACCACCCGTAGGGGAACGCGCAGGGCGACAGACCGCCAGAATGACGGTCGTTCACCGGCCCCGGGAGTTGGCCCATGAGCGCTAAATCGGCGATCACGGAAACGCCACGGAGAGCACCCACGCCAGCGAGGGGCGTCATTGGGGCTGCCTGGCCGGCAGCCTGCGGCCACCAGGACTGGGACCTTCGGGCCCGCTGAGCAGACCTTGGGCCCTAAGCGAGGTTCAGGCCCTCGCGCGACATTTATGAGGGATACCCAAGGTCCCCAGTTAGCGAGGTCGAAGATATGCTTGGGCACCGCGGCGCCGCCATTCCTTGGACTGAGCCGTGCAACGACAGCGTCCATTCGTGGTTCCGGTCCAAGGCGCCGCTACGGTGCGTCTTTGCTCCGGGCCCCCGGGTGCCGCACTCGTGCTTTGCACCCGACCTTGCCGTTGCGGCCGTTCGTGCCGGGGTATTCGGGGCCGCTCAGGTGCCGGTGCTGGGCTCGAGGAGATCTGGGAGGTGGCCCAGCCATTTCGGCGTCCACCAGTTGGCCCCGCCGAGCAGGAACATCGTGGCCGGCACGACGACCAGGCGGATAATGGAGGCGTCGATAAGGATGCTGGCGCCAAGCCCGAGAGCGAGCATCTTCACCACGACATTGGTCGAGAGCAAGAAGGCCAGAAAGACGCTGGCGATGATCAGGGCGGCACAGCTGATCACCCGAGCGGTGGCGGCGAGCCCTGCGGCCACGCTGGCGTGGTTGTCGTGGGTACGGGCCCAGACCTCGCGCACCCGGCTCAGGAGGAACACTTCGTAGTCCATGGACAGGCCGAAGACGATTGCGAACATCACCATGGGCACGTACGACTCGATGGGTACCTTCTCGCTGACCCCGAGCAGCGAGCCGCCCCAGCCCCATTGGAAGACGGCCACGACCACGCCGTAGGCGGCGCCGATCGAGTACAGGTTCAAGATGGCGGCCTTTATGGCCAGTACAGGGCTGTGGAAACTGGCCAGAAGGAGGCAGAAGGCGGCCGCGATGACCACGGCGATGATGACCGGTAGGCGAGCCGAGACCTCGTTGACGAAGTCCAGGTTCGCCGCCAGTGGGCCGCTCACATAACCCTTGGCCCCCGTGCCCGACAGGACCGAAGGCAAGGTCTGGTCTTGGAGCGCCTTGCCCAGCCGGCCCGTGGCGGCGGCTTGGGGGCCGGTTTTGGGCACGACGCTGGCGTAGAGCACGGCGCCATCGGCACTGGACCGCACGGGACTGACTGAGGCGACATCTGCGCTGCCCTCTAACGCGCTGCGGAGCGACCCGCCGAGGGACTGTACTTGGCTGGGGTTGCTCGCCCGCGCCGGGTCGAGCTGCACGACGACGGTCAACGGCCCGTTGGCGCCGGGGCCAAACGCTCTGCTGATGGCGTCGTAGGCCTGCTTGTCGGTGTAGCCGGCAGGGTCGGCACCGGCATCGACGTGGCCGAGGCGCAGCGACAGCACGGGAGTCGCCAGCACCAACAAGACAGCGAGGCCGCTGAGCAGGTAAAGCCAGGGATGGGCCCCGAGGCGCTCCGCGTAGCGCTTCCACCCGGCGTGCTCGGCCGCCGCTTCGGCCACCGGCGGGCGCACGTGGTGGCGGTCGATGCTCTTACCTGCGATGCCGAGCAGGGCGGGCACGAGGGTGACGGCGCAGACGGCGCTGACGGCCACGGTTATGGCGGCGGCCAGGCCGAGCTTGCCGATGAAACTGATCCCCGAGGCGTACAGTCCGAGCAGGGCGATGATGACGGTGGCGGCGGCGATGAGCACGGACCGCCCGCTGGTGCCGACTGTGCGACCGGCAGCCTCGACCGGGCGCACCCCGTCGATCACCTGCTGGCGGTGCCGGGTGGTAAGGAACAGGGCGTAGTCGATGCCCACGCCGAGGCCCATCATTACGCCCAAGGTCGGTGACACCGAGGCGAACGTGGACGTCGAAGCGACGATGCCGAGCACCCCAAGGCCGGCTATGGCCCCGAGCACGGCGGACACGATGGGCAGGCCGGCGGCATAGACGCTACCGAAGCCGATGAGCAGGACGAGCAGGCCCACGGCGATCCCGATGCCCTCGGAAAGGGGGTCGTTGGCCTTCGGCCTGGCCGCCTGTCCCAGCTGGCCGCCGTAATTGACAGTTACCCCGGCGCTGCGGGCCACCGCAGTGGCGGTGTCGAACTGGCCCACATAGCCGGTCCCCATGGTGTCCGGGTTGGCAGAGAAGTCGACGGTCGAGTACGCCACCCGGTCGTTGGACGATGTCGTTGCCGCCGACAGGGGGTCGCTGGCTGAGAGCACATGCGGCAGCTGGCGCACCCGGGCCACGGCATCTTCGATGGCCGAGGCCTTTTCCGGCAGCGCCCCGCGGGCCACGCTGAACACGAGTTGACCGCTTGGCCCGCCGACTCCCGGTTGGTGCGCCTTTAGCAGGGCGGCACCCTGCCCAGCGGGCGAGCTTGGCAAGCTGAAGTTGTCGGAGTAGGTGCCGCCCAGCGCGCTGTGGCCCCAGGTAGCCCCGACGAGCACCACGAGCCAGATGGCGACCACCCACCCGGCGTGGCGTGCGCTCCACCGGCCGGCCCTGACCATGCGCCCACCCGACGCGCCGCCGGCACCACCTGCTGGTCCTGTCACGGCTGACAGTATTACAGGTTGTGTCAGTTATGTCAGTTTCATTCCTCGGAGGGCCACCTGTGCCAGCGGCCCGGGCAGGACGTGTCATGACTGACAGGATGTGGCATGCTCGGGCCATGACCGAAGCGCTCGGCCGGCGCGAAACGAACAAGTTGCGGACAAGGCAAGCCTTGCGAGAAGCCAGCCAACGGCTCTTCGCCGAGCGCGGTTACGACGCAACGACGGTGCGTGATATCGCCGGCTCGGCCGGGGTGACCGAACGTACTTTCTTCCGCTACTTCGCCGGCAAGGAGGACCTCGTCGTCGACCAGGTGCTGGCGTGGCTCCCGGCCCTCCAAGACCGCATCCGGGCCAGGCCGGCGACAGAGGACCCGCTGAGCGCGGTGAAACAAGCGCTTGTCCGCGTGGACAGGAAGATCGTCGGCGCGTTGGCCCCGGCACCGTTGTGGTTGTTCAGGGACGGGCCCCCAGGCGGCCGCCTACCCAGGTCGGGGCCGGGGCTCATCCTCAAGATCGAGGCGGCGCTCGGCCAAGTGATCCGCGGCCGCCTAGAGGCAACGGGAACGATGGCCGCCGAAGACGTCGAGTACCTGGCCGACGCCTATGCCCGGACGTCCCTGGCGCTCATGCGCACCGTGCTCATCAGAGACTGGCAACTAAGAGCCAGGGAGCAGCGACCGAGGACATCGCTCGTTGCCCTGGCCGACGAGGCCTTCTCGGCCGTCCAAGCCCACTTACCACCTCCACGTCGGCCGCCCGGGCCAACGGCGGCGACGGTCGCAGAACGCTCGACGGTACCCCGGCCGGCCCGGGCGTGAGATGGCTTCTGGTATGTACCGGGCCCCGTCCGGGCTGGCCCGGTCCCGGGCTGGGGTTGCCTGGACGCGCAACGCACTTGCCTCGACCCGGGGCCCGTGCCAGATGACCTTGGCAGAGCGAGCGCCATGGCTCACGACGAACCGAACCCAGGTCGTAGCCTGGGGGCTCCCGATTACCAGCATTGACGATGGTCATGGCAAACTCCCCATAGACGGCCACAAGATCTCCCCGCGGATGGCCACCTGATCTCCCCAGGGACGGACAACAGATCTCCCCGCGGACGGACAGCTATGTTGTCGCGTGCCAGCTAGAAGGGACCACTTGAGGGCTGGTTTTGCCAGCCTCATGGGACCACCCCGATTGCCAGTTATGGGACCACCTGAAGGTCCACCACCGCCGGCCTGAGACCGGTTCAGCTTGGGGCACCAGTCCGAGCAGGAGGTGCTCCTTGACCTTCAGGGAGGTAACAGTGATCCAGGTACGAGAGGTGCTCCGCCGCTGGCTGCGGGGCCAGGGAGAACGCCCAGCGGCACGAGGCTCCGGCGTAGACCGCAAGACCGCACGCCGCTACATCGCCGCCGCCGTCGAGCTTGGCCTCCTCCGCAACGGCGACGAGTCCCAGCTCACCGACGAGCTCGTCGGCCAGGTATGTGAGGCCGTGTGCCCGTCCCGCCCCGACGGCCACGGCGCTACCTGGCAGCTGTTGCTCGCCGAAGAAGAGCCCATAAAGGCCTGGGTGGACGAGGGCATCAATGTGCAGAAGGTGCACGACTTGCTTAGCCGCAGAGGTGTGCAGGTCCCCTACCGGACCCTCGCCCGCTTCGCCGTCGAGCGCTGCGGGGCGGGGCGCAAGACGACCACGGTGCCCGTGGCCGACCCAGAGCCCGGCCAGGAACTGCAGGTCGACTTCGGGCGCATGGGCCTGCTGGCCGCTGGGGAGCGCAAAAAGGTCTGCTACGCGCTGATATTCACTGCCTGCTCCAGCCGCCATATGTTCGTCTGGCTCAGCTTCTCCCAGAAGACCGAGGAGGTGATAAAGGGCTTCGAGGCAGCCTGGGAGCATTTCGGTGGCGTTTTCCCGGTCGTTGTACCGGACAATATGAAGTCGATAGTCGATGACGCCGACGCGGTGAACCCACGTTTCAACGACACTTTCATCGAGTACGCCCAGTCCCGGGGCTTCGAAATAGACCCCGCACGCGTCCGCCACCCCAAAGATAAGCCAAAGGTGGAAAGGGCTGTGCCCTATGTAAGGGGGAGCTTCTGGGCGGGAGAACAGTTCCTCAGTTTGTCCGACGCCCAGCGCCGCGCCGCGAAGTGGTGCAACGAGGTCGCCGGCATGAGGCTGCACGGCACGACCCAGCTCCGTCCAGGCGAGGCGTTCAGGGCCACCGAGGCGCCGCTGCTCTTGGGCTTGCCGAGCTCCGGCTACGACGTACCCGAATGGGCCGACCCCAAGGTGCACCGGGACTTCCACTGCGAGGTCTTACGCTCGCTCTACAGCGTCCCCTACACCCTGGTGGGCAAGTACCTGCGCGCCCGCGCCGACTCCAAGACCGTCAAGTTCTACCTTTCCGGCGAGCTCGTGAAGTTCCACCCCCGGGTGCCACCTGGCCAGCGCTCCTGCGACCCGGCAGACTTCCCGCCGGGCAAAGAGATCTACGCCATGAGGGACCTCGACCAGCTCCGCAAGAAGGCCGCCGTCGCCGGCCCGGCGGTCGGCGAGTACGCGGCCGCCTTGCTCGGGCACCCATTGCCCTGGACCAAGATGCGCCAGGTCTACCGGCTCCTCGGCCTCGTGAAGAAGTGGGGGCCGCAGCGCGTGGAGGACGCCTGTGCCAGGGCCCTTGAAGCGGAGGTGGTCGACGTCGGCCTGGTGAGCCGGATGCTCGAGCGGGCGAAGGAAAAGGAGCAGGCCGAAAAGGGTGAAGAAGCCCCAACGAACGTCGTGCCGGGCCGTTTTTGTCGTGACGCGTCTGAGTTCTCTACAAACAAGAGGGCGGCGCGATGAGCGGCCCCGCGCCTTCAATATCGGCCGAGCTCAGGGCAACGCTCCGGCGCCTGAAGCTCGGCCAGGTCCTCGACACCCTGCCTGAGCGGCTGGTGCTGGCTTCGGGCCACGGGCTCGGCCACGCCGAGTTCTTGGAGCTTGTCCTCTCCGATGAGGTGAGCCGGCGCGACCGGACCTCGGCCGCCCTGCGTGCAAAAGCGGCCCACCTGGACCCCAAGATGACCTTTGAGGCCTGGGACCCCACCGCGCAGGTGAGCTATGACCGGGCCGTGCTAGACGAGCTCGTCTCCATGCGCTTTATCGAAGCGGCCCAGAACGTTTTCGTGCTCGGCCCGGTCGGCACCGGCAAAACATTTATCGCTACGGCGCTCGGCCATGTCGCCTGCCGCCACCGCATAAAGGCCCATTTCGAGCGGGCGGAAAAAATGTTCCGCCGGCTGAAGGCGGCACGCCTCGACGCCAGTTACGACGCCGAAATGAGGAAACTGATCGGCGCCGACCTCTTGATAATTGATGACTTCGCGCTCCAGCGGCTTGACCCCACCGAAACGGCCGATTGTTATGAGCTGGTGGTCGAAAGGCACAAAGCCGCAGCCACCGTGATGACATCGAACCGGGGCCCCGATGAGTGGCTGGCCATGTTGGCGGACCCGTTGCTCGCCCAGTCGGCGGTCGACCGGCTCCAGAGCTCAGCTTGGGAGCTCGTGATCGAAGGCGAGTCCTACCGCCAACGCGAGCGCCCGGGCGTCAGCGAGAAGCCGAACGGCAAGCGGCCGCGCGCCACTTGACGCGCGGAGGCAATGAGAGCAACATCAGTTACGGCCGGCCAGTGAGGGCCCAAGGTGGTCCCATGCTGCTGGCAACGGGGTGGTCCCATCCCACTGGCAAGTGACAATCTGGCCATCGCGGACCGAGCACTCACACCAGCGCGCCACGTAGGTACATCGCTGGCCAGAGCCACAAACCGGGCCAAGGGCGACTTCCCAGGGGAGGACTTGCGCCATGAACCTCAGTTGATGGGCTTTGGTAACGGCCCGGAACCGCGTGCAAAAGTTCCCTGCGCCTGGACCCTGACCGTGAGCTGGCCTTCGCCTGGGCTAGCGCCAGCCCAGGCGGCGATGCCCGTCCAACGTGCCCGGCCTCGCGTGGCTGGCGCACAGGGACCCGGCCAGGAGTCGAGGCGGCGACCGTTCCCAGGTCCCGCGGCCGTTGGGAGTTGGCTCTCGGCGGCCTGTTACACGAGTA
>DATJST010000044.1:0-2374 GCA_035503975.1 Acidimicrobiales bacterium
GCCGGAGACGAGGAAATGGGTGAGCACGATGCCCTCGGCTGGGGCGAGAAAGTCTGCCACGGCGCAACTCCTATAGGTGATGCGGGCGGGGCGAGTGCGCCCCGTCACGGACTGGGCCCAGGGTGTGAGCGGCAGCTCCGGCGATGGCGTCGGCGCGCTTGGCGACGGGGCGCCGGAACGCCCCGCCGGCCCAGGGCGCGAGGATCACGCAGTGCCCGCGCCGCTTGCGTGAGCTCTTTGCCGGCGGGTCTCATCGGTAGGTGACCGCCGGCTCAGGGGTGGGCGCGCAATTCCCGTTCGGTCTGGGCGTAGATGCGGTCCTGGCCTTCGGCGTCCTGGGACTTCTTCGAGGACTTCTTCAGCTTCGCGGAGCTGTAGTAGCCCCCGGTCGCGGTCGCGAGCTCCGGATCGGCCATCAGCCGCACGCAGCCGCGTGACCCCTTCTCCGGAGGCCCGACGAACGGGTTGGTCAGCGCCTCAATGACCTTGAACGGCCCGCCGGCCTTGCTGCCGAGAGTGGTTTTGACCGCGCCCGGGCTGACCGCGTTGAATGTCAGGCCCTGGCCTTCCTGGCGGCGTGCTTGGGCGTAGGTGTACATCAGGGCCAGCAGCTTGGCATCGGCGTAGGCCTGGATCTGCTTGTACTTACCCGGGTAGCTCCAGTCGGTGACCGGCTTGCCCCGCGACTCGATCAGGGCGATCATGGTGACCACCCGGGAGGGCGCTGCGAAGTCGTCGGCTCCCTTGCGCAGGAGGTCGAGCAGCCCGTCGGTCAGCGCTGCGGCGGCGACGTGGTTGATCGCGATCGTCCGCTCGTAGCCGTCCGGGGACAGGGCCCTGCTGGCGAAGGCCGCGCCCGCGTTGTTGACCAGCCCGTTCAGGCCCTTCGGGCTCGCCTGGCGCACCGCCTCGGCCAGCTCGCGGACCCCGGCCAGCGAGCCCAGGTCCCCAGCCACGGCCAGGTACCGGCCCTTGCCGTTGCCGTTGACGGACAGCAGGTCCGCTGCCCGCCTGGCCTCGTCAGCGCGCCGGGCGTGCACCAGCACGGTCGCGCCGCTGTTCCCGATGCCTTGGGCCGTCTCATGGCCGATACCGCCCTTGGCGCCGGTGACTAGCACGGTCTGGCCGTCGAGCCTCCCGGCGAATTGAGCATCGAACCTGCTCATGGTCTCTCCTTGAAGATGTCTAGCAGGAGTGAGTTGTGTAGCCCACTCTGTCAGTATCGAAGTGGGTTGTCAAACTCAGAACCTGGGCCGCAACGTCATGGTCAGCCACGCCCGAGAGCGACTGCCCGGCTCGCGAGGATCAGGCCGGCGACAGGAATGTCGACGTGGCCGCCGCCTGCCAGCGTGGCCCGCTCGACCAGGTCCCGGGCCGAGTCGAGGTCGACCAACGAGGCGAGCCGGAACGTTGCGCTGCCGCCGCCGCCTTCGATCTCGGTGACCGCGTCTTTGGCTCGTTGCTCCTCGCGTCCGACTACCAGTACGTACGCGCCGCGGCTGGCGAGGGCCAATGCAGCAGCCCTGCCGACCCCGCTCGCCGAGTCCGCAACCAGCGCCGCCTTGCCCTTTAGATCAGTCACACGATGTGATGCCCTCTCGCCCCAGAATGGGTGGCGCGACTCAGCCTGATCGCATGGCGCACTGGGTTGTCAAACTCAGAATCCCTGCTAGCATCGGTGCATGGTCAGCGAAACGAGTGACCGCCCGAGGCTCACCGCCAAGGGGGCACGCACCCGGGCACGAATAGTGGAGGAGGCCGCCGCCCTGATCCATGAGCGCGGGGTCGCGGCGACCACCTTGGAAGACGTCAAGGTGGCGGCGGAAGTCAGCGGCTCTCAGCTCTACCACTACTTCCCCGACAAGGACGACCTCGTGCAGGCGGTCATCGACTACCAGGCCGACGCCATCGTCAATCGCAATCGGCGCGCACTCAGCAGCGCAAACGGCGTCGAGACGTGGCGGGACATGGTGCTCACCGCGGCAAAGCGCACCCAGGCCAAGGGGGGCTGCGCACTTGGCTCGCTTGCTGGCCAGCTCGCCGAGAGTGACCCCGAGGCCAGAGCGCTCATCGCGGCAGGGTTCGATCAGTGGGCCGCCGCCATCACCGATGGACTCAGGTCCCTTCATGCCGACGGGAAACTCCCGCCCGGCATCGACCCGGACGACCTCGCCGTTACTCTGCTCGCCACGCTCGAAGGGGCACTTGTACTCGCCCAGGTGCACCGGAGCAGCCGCCCGATCGAAACTGCGGTCAATACCCTCCTCGCCCTTGCCATCGGCAGATGAGCCCAAGCCAGGTTCGTCCAGAGCCATCGCCGAGGTCGGCTCACGGCTCTTGGACGACGCACGTGCATCCACATGATGCTCTTGCG
>DATJST010000045.1:0-7187 GCA_035503975.1 Acidimicrobiales bacterium
GCTCTCCTGAAAGGCCTCATCGATGGCTTGGCGTATGTTGTTGTAGCTCCAGTACTGGTCCTCGGTGCTGGGCCACAGTTCCGAGTAAAGGACGCTGACCGGGCTGGTGTTGGCCTCGCAGTGGGCGTGGTCGTAGGTCACGGGGTTGAAGATCAGGTACTTGCTCCCCAAGACGCTCTTGGCGTACTTCAAGAACGATGGGAAGGTGCCGTTGACCCATGTCGGCGACCCGGCGACATTGTGAACGGCGATGGTGCTGTTGGCATTGACGGTGTCGGTGGCACAAGGGTCGTTCGCGACCCCGGCCGGCTTGCCGTTGTAGGTGTAATCGACTGCGTCGAGGTCGCCGAAGGTGTCAGCGTGGAAACCGTCGAAACCGAACGCCTTGATCGCCTCCATCTCCTGGCCCATTATGAAACGCTGCCAGTTCGGGTTGCTCGGGCTCATGTAGTCCCACTGCTGCAGCGCCGCCGGTGCCGTATGGCCCGAGCCGGTGTAGATGCCCCAGGTGGGGCTGATACCGAGCCCTTGGTGCAAGTAATTGGGAGCATTACAACAAGTGCCGTTGTCGGCTGAGTAGATGGAGTTGTACGCCATGGCTACGATGTTGTCGGCGTGGCCGGCCTTCACCAGGTCTAGGAGAGCCGAAGCGTACACAGTTTCCTCGCTGCCATCGTCGGTCCAGGACGCGCATGGAGAGCTGACGGTGCCGCACAGCGGCTGGTCATGGTCGTACTGCCAGTCGTAGTACTGGAGCCCATCGATGTGGTAACGGACCATGGCGCTCATGATCGACGCCGCATGCGACGGGGTCAAGCTCGGGTCCCCAAAGATGTTGTCAGTCATGTACCCGTAGCGAGGGAACTTGGCCCACGACGATGAGACGTCCACAGCATCGTTGATGGAATCGAGCGGCGTGCCGGAATGGTTTGTGGCCACGGCCGTCAGCATGTAGCCGGTGAAGTCGGCCGGCGGCGCCCTCCAGTCGAAGGTGAGCACCAATGACGCCCCTTTGCCGACGACGAGCGGCTTGGAGATCGGCGCGCTGGCCGGCGTCTGTAGGTGCATAGCGTACAAGGTGACATCACCGCCGGTGATGCCGCTGCCGGTGCCGTTGGTGACATCTACCGCAACTCTGACCATAGCTCCTGGGTCGTAGCGAGACTTGTCGGTGCTAATGTTGGCCAGCACCAGCCCTGTTCTGACGAAGCCGGGGTTGCCCCAAGGCGCGGCGTCGGTAGCCGAGGCCGAAATGGGGGCCACAATACCGAGCCCAGCGACGAGCACACCTGGTACGAGGGCGACCGCACCTCGTGGCATAGCGGGCAACTTGGCGGGCTGGGACAGTGTTGGTGCCGCCTTTCCAAGGAGTTCTATCGAGATTTCGATGAGCAGCTGGTGACAAAGCCTACACAAGAGCGCGTCTCGCGCAGCGCCGATGAGCAGCAAACATGTGAGCGGCTCCGCGCCAAGCCCAATAGAAACACGATCGACCTGGAAAGCGGGCAGTCGGCGAGCACCGACCGCGCCGCCGGCACGGTGTGGACCTTCGCCAGTTCGACCTCGGGGACCGACGTGCTCAACTTCACCAACCCGCTCCCACTGTCCAGGACAACGTGCAGGTGAAGTACTACTACACCTCGTCGGTGGCCCCGGCCAGCGTCTACGTGGCTTCGCCGGACGTGAACGGCGGTGCAGCCCAGAGCGTGTCGTTCAGCACCGGCAGCGACAGCGGGGGCAAGTATGTGACCTTCACCCTGCCGTCACTTGACTACTGGGACATGGCATGGGTCAACTATTAGTTCCATGGAGTTCACGACCAGGCCCGAGCTGCTCGGCACGTTCGGGATGGTGGCCAGTACCCACTGGTTAGCGTCAGCCGCCGGCATGGCTGCGCTCGAGCGCGGTGGTAACGCGTTCGACGCAGCCGTGGCCGCCGGCTTTACCCTGCAGGTGGTCGAGCCTCACCTGAACGGCCCGGGCGGGGACCTGCCCGCGCTCTTGTGGCCGGCGGGACGGAGCGAACCCGTCGTGCTGTGCGCTCAGGGCCCCGCCCCGGCGGCGGCCACGATCGGCCACTACCGTGACGAGCTGGGCTTGGACCTGGTGCCTGGGACCGGACCGCTGGCCGCCGTGGTACCAGGAGCTTTCGGCGGCTGGATGGCGATGCTGCGCGATTACGGGACGCTGCGGCTGCGGGACGTGCTCGAGTACGCCATCGGTTACGCATCGGCCGGTTTCCCTTTGCTGGCGAGCGTGACGGCTTCGGTGCGGGCGCTCGAGCGCCTGTTTGCCGAGGAGTGGACGACCAGCGCGGAGGTCTACCTACCGGTGCCGGGCCCGACCGAGCTCGGGCGGAACAGGGCTCTAGCCCTCACCTACCAGCGGGTGCTGGACGAGGCCGAGGCGAGCACGACCGACCGCGAGGGCCAGATCCAATGCGCACTCGACGTGTGGTACTGCGGCTGGGTGGCAGAGGCAGTAGCCGCCTTCCAGTCCCGGGCTTGGATGGACAGCTCGGGCCGGCGCCACCGGGGGCTGCTCTCCTTGGACGACCTGGGCGAATGGGAACCCACCTACGAAGTCCCAGCAGCGTGCTCCTATCGCGGGTTGGACGTGTACAAGCCTGGGGCGTGGAGCCAAGGCCCGGTTTTCCTTCAGCAATTGCTGCTCTTGGAGGGCTATGACCTGGCCGCGCTGGGGCCGGGCTCGGCCGAGTTCATCCATCTCGTCACCGAGTGCGCCAAGCTCGCTTTTGCCGACCGGGAGGCATGGTACGGCGACCCGCGTTTTGTCGACGTGCCGCTTGACGCGCTGCTCTCGCGCGAGTACTCCGGCCAACGGCGCCGGTTGGTCGGCGACGAGGCGGCGGCCGTTTTGTCGCCAGGTACTCCCAAGGGCGCGCCGCCGGCCCGGTTGCCCTCCTTCGCCGCGGCGATGGCGCCGGCGCCGGCGGTGAGCGCCTCGGGCGACCCGTCGGTCCTCGGCTTCCGGGGCGACACCGTGCACGTGGACGTCGCCGACAGGCTTGGCAACATGGTCAGCGCAACCCCGAGCGGGGGGTGGCTCTCGGGTGCTCCGGTGATCCCTGAGCTCGGCTTCTGCCTCGGGACCAGGGCGCAGATGTTCTGGCTCGAAGAGGGCGTGGCAAGCTCGTTGCAGCCTCGCAAGCGCCCCCGGACGACGCTCTCGCCGACCATGGTGGGCCGCGATGGGCGGCCCTACCTGAGCACCGGTACGCCAGGCGGCGACCAGCAGGACCAGTGGGCACTGCACGCGTTCTTGGCCCATGTTGACGGCGGTTTGGGCTTGCAGGCCTCCATCGATGCCCCCAATCACCACACCGATGCCTTCCCGAGCTCCTTCTACCCACGGCTCGGCCGGGCCAGGCACCTCACGGTCGAGGAGCGGGCCGGGCCAGCGGTGATCGAGCGGCTACGGAAGAAGGGCCACGACGTGGTCCCCGCCGGCGGCTGGTCGCTCGGCCGGGTCACGGCCGTTGCGCGTGGCCCCGAGGGGGTGCTGAGCGGGGCCGCCGACCCGCGCTCGATGCAGGCCTACGCCGTCGGGCGTTGAGGGGCCGCCGCACCGCCAGGCGCGACCGGAGACGGCGCGGCCAGAGAAGGCGCGGCCGCAGCGGGCTCGGCGGAGAGCTCGTAGCCGATGCCAGGTGCCGTCCTGATCGACACACCCGCTCCCGGCCCCAACTTCTGGCGCAGGCGGTGCACGTACGCGTGCAGGTACTGGGCTTCCTTGGCATAGCCGCTGCCCCAGACCTCGGCCAGGATCATCTGGTGGGTGCACAGCTTGCCTGCGTGCCGGGCCAGGAACGACAGTAGCTCGAACTCCTTGGCTGTGAGCTCGACTAGCTCGCGGCCGAGGTGTGCCTCGCAGTGCACCAGGTCGAGCGCCAGTGGCCCGACCGCCAGCGCCGACGCAAGGGGCCCGGAGGGCGTGGGGCGGCTGTGGCGCAAAGCAGCCCGGATGCGCGCTTCCAGCTCGGCCATGCCAAAGGGCTTGGTCATGTAGTCGTCGGCCCCCTCGTCCAAGGCCGCCACCTTGCGGTCCTCGCTGCCGGTGGCCGAGAGCACGATGATGGGCACGTCGTCCCATTGGCGTATGCGCCTGCATACCGCCAAGCCGTCGATATCGGGTAGCCCGAGATCGAGGACCACCACGTCCGGGGCGGTCATTGCGGCCTGCGAGATGCCCTGCTCGCCCGTCGCCGCGGTAACCACCTCGTGCCCTTTGGACGGCAGCGCCACCCGCAGGGCGCGCAAGAGTGCCGGGTCGTCGTCCACCACCAGGACACGCGCCATTCGCCTAATTGTCCCGCGCTACGGCCACGGCCGGGAGGGTGAAGACAAAGCGGGCGCCCCCCTCGGGAGCTTCCTCCACCCAGATCCGCTCACCGTGGGCCTCGATGAAGGCCTTGGCGATGGCGAGCCCGAGGCCGGAGCGCCCGCCGGTGTCAAAGCGCACGAAGCGCTCGAAAATCGCTTCCCGTTCAGCGGGAGGGACCCCCCTGCCCTGGTCCGTGACCGAAACCTGCACCTCTTGCCCGCTGTCGATGGGGCGGGCGGAGACGATCACGGGCGTGCCCCAAGGCCCGTGGCGATGGGCGTTGTCCAGCAGGTTGGCCAGGACCTGGACGATGAGGAGGGGGTCAACGGCGACCAGAGGGACGTTGTCGCCGATCTCTGTACGGACCTCGCACTCCCCCAGGCTGGACTGCAAGCCGAAGACCGCCTCGGCCACCAGGGTGGCCAGAGGCCAGGGCTGCGGGCGCACTTGGAGCGAGCCGGCCTGGATCCGTGTCATGTCGAGCAGGCTGTTGACGAGCCGGCCCAAGCGGTCGGCCTGCATGTCTATGAGGCTGTGCAGCTCGTCCGCGCCGGCGGGCGAGAGGTCGCTCGCCTTGTCGAGCAAGGTCGACGATGCCACCTTGATCGTCGCGAGAGGGGTGCGCAGGTCGTGCGACACCGCTCCGATCAGCGAGCGGCGCAGCCGGTCGACCTCTTCGAGCAGCTCGACCTGTTGCGCCCGCTCGCGTAACTGGGCGCGTTCGAGAGCCGCGGCGACGTGGTTGGCGAGGATCGGCAGGAGGTCGCGAACCGCGGGCTCGGCCGGGACGTCGCGCATGACCAGCAGGCCCACGGGCCGGCCGGAGGTGGCCAGGGCGAGCGCCTGGAGGGCATGGCTCGAAGTACCCGTGCTCAGATGGACCGGCAGGCCGGCGCCCGGCTGTAGCTGCGCCAGTTCCTCGTCCCCGATCGGTACGCCAGAGGAGGCCGCTACCTGGAGCTGCTCGTCGACCGTAGCGGTCAACAGGGCTGCACCCTGCACGCCAAGCGCCTGCTGGGCCCAGTTGACCACCGACCGGGCAAGCTCGGCAGGTGGCTTCTCGAGCAGCAAAAGCTCGGACAGGTCGAGCAGGTGCCGAGTGCTCGTCTCGCGGGCACGAGAGGCTTGGCGAGCGCGGTCCAGGCTCGCCACCACGCGGGCGACGATTACCGTCACGACTGCGTACACGCCGAGCGCACCCCAGTCTTGTGTGGTACCGACCGTCAAAGTGCCGTAAGGGGGGACAAAGACGTAGTCGTACACGAGGAAGCCGGCGGCCACGCTCAGCAGACCGGCGAGCAGCCCTCCGCTGACCACACCGGCGACGACGGGGACCACCAGGACCAACGCGGCGGTGGCGATGGCCATGTGAGCCCGGAATGGGAACATGAGCGCCCCCAAGGCAACTGCCGACAGTACCCCAGTCGTCGCGCCGGCCACACACTTGCGCATGAGCCCATTGTCCCTCGCCAGGACGGCGCTCCGCACGGGCCGGTACCGGCCAGCCAGGCAACGGCGCTCGAGGGACGGCACCTCCGGCGCCCGGCGGGGCGAGAACGGGGCGCGAAGGGGCATCTCCGGCCGCCCGGCGCCGTACCACTCGGTCAGCTGTTCAGCGCAGCTTCGCCAGCGCTTCGTTCAGCTGGAGCACGTCAATATAGGTGCTGCCGAGAAAGCCCCATTCCGCGCCGTGGGTTTCGCGCGATATCAATTTCCGGAGCACCGAGGGAGCGATGCCGGTGGCTTTGGACACCATGGGGATCTGGACAATGGCGTCCTCAGGGGTTATGTCAGGGTCTATGCCGCTACCCGAGGTAGTCACCAGGTCGGGCGTTGGGTCTTTGACACCGAGGTGGTGCCAGAGAGCAACCAGGGACCGGGTGTCCTTGAGGAGGGTCTCCGAGCGCGGGCCGAGGTTGGTCGCCGCCGATTCGCCGTCAATGAGCACCTTGCTCCCGGGCACGTTGGCAACCAGCGGGTTATCGCCGCCGGCAGTATTTGTTTTCGGATTGGCCGCGTACGGGCCCATATCGTCGGGGCGGCCGAGGAACCACTGGCCGTGGAACGTTTTAGGGTTGTACCAGCTCTGCCCGATGAGGGTTGACCCGTCGGAGGTGATCGAGCCGTCTGCCGTCTGTTTGAAGGCGAGCTGCGAGATACCCGTCCCGGCCAGCATGTATATGAAGGTGATGACCATGGCGATGATGGCTAAAGCGAACGAACGCCGAAGGTTTACTAGCACGTCCTGGCCTCTCTAGTACCAGTGGATGGCGACGAGC
The DNA here is from genome assembly GCA_035503975.1 of Acidimicrobiales bacterium. Classification (GTDB taxonomy): domain Bacteria; phylum Actinomycetota; class Acidimicrobiia; order Acidimicrobiales; family Palsa-688; genus DATJMJ01. The sequence continues at coordinate 6,624 of DATJST010000045.1, forward strand.
AACAGGTCAATGAGTTTGATGAAGATGAAAGGCGCAACGATCCCTCCCACCCCGTAGATCCATACGTTGCGCCGCAGGATCGCTGCCGACGATGCCGGGCGGAACCTCACCCCGCGCAGTGCCAAGGGGATCAGTGCCACGATCACCAGCGCATTGAAGATGACGGCCGAGAGCACCGCCGACTCGGGGCTGTGCAGGTCCATAATATTGAGCGACTTCAATTGCGGGTAGGTGGCCACGAACAAGGCCGGGATGATGGCGAAGTACTTGGCCACGTCGTTGGCGATAGAGAATGTTGTCAGCGAGCCACGAGTTATGAGGAGTTGCTTGCCTATTTCGACGACGTCGATCAGCTTGGTCGGGTTCGAGTCCAAGTCGACCATGTTGCCGGCTTCCTTGGCTGCAGTGGTACCGGTGTTCATGGCCACGCCTACGTCGGCTTGCGCGAGCGCCGGTGCATCGTTGGTGCCGTCACCTGTCATCGCGACGAGCTTGCCGCCCTCCTGTTCGCTCTTGATCAGGTCCATCTTGGCTTCCGGAGTGGCCTCAGCCAGGTAGTCGTCC
>DATJST010000046.1:0-3877 GCA_035503975.1 Acidimicrobiales bacterium
GCGGGCTTGTTCGTCAAAAGCAATCAGCTTGGGCATCCCTCTATTGCTCCTCCATTGGGCTCTGACCGGTGGCCCCGGTCGGCTCCTTCGTTAGCACTCGAACACGTCGACTGCTAACACTACAGGGTAACCGGTACTACCGCGCAAGGTGGAACCGAAGAACGGCGAAAAGTTTGTTTAGCCGCCGGCCACGGCTGGCACGACCGAGACGACGGCCCCCTCCTGGACCGAGGTGGAGAGGCCGTCCATGAACCTCACGTCCTCCTCGCCCAAGAACACATTGACGAAGCGCCGGAGCTCACCACCTTCATCGAAGAGCCGCTCGGAAAAACCAGGATGCGAGGCGTCCAACGCCTTCAACGCCTCACCAACGGTGGTGGCCTGGACCTCCACCTCGGCTGCGCCGCCGGCGAGGGCGCGCAGCTGGGTCGGAATGCGGACCTTGACGCTCATGATTGCTGGCTCGACCTCCTCACGGCTGCAAGTCTGCCACGCCGGCAGCCTGGAAGGCCTGGAGGTTGGGCTCGATGGTCACGGTGGGCCCACAGTCTCCGGCTACGGCATCGATCGTCTTCAGCCCGTTGCCGGTAATGAGCGCGACAACTCGCTCGTTTGGCTTGATCACACCCGAGGCTGCAAGTTTCGCGAGCACCCCCACAGTCACGCCCCCAGCGGTCTCGGCGAAGATCCCCTCGGTCCTGGCAAGCAGCCGAATGGCGTCGACGACCTCGGCGTCGCTCACTGCTGCCATCGCCCCTCCCGACCCCCGCACCTCCTCCAAGGCATAGGGCCCGTCGGCCGGGTTGCCGATGGCGAGCGACTTGGCGATCCCATTGGGCTTGACGGGCCGGACCAACTTGGCATCCGCCTCAAAGGCATTTGCAACGGGTGCGCAGCCATCGGACTGAGCTCCAGAGATCCGGACGCAAGGCGCTTCGTCGAGCAGGCCCACCTTGTGCAGCTCCCGGAAGCCTTTCGCGACTTTCGTCAGCTGGCTGCCGGAGCCTACAGGGATGACCACGTGGTCGGGAGCCTTCCAACCGAGCTGCTCCGCCACCTCAAACGCCAGTGTCTTGGAACCCTCCGAGTAGTAGCTGCGGACGTTGACATTGACGAACGCCCACGTCGGGTACTCGCTCGCCAACTCCGCGCAGAGCCGGTTTACGTCGTCGTAATTGCCCTGGAGTGCCACCAGCGTGCCCCCGAAGACCGCCGTGGTCACGACCTTCGCCCGCTCCAGATCGGCTGGGATGAAGACGACGGAACGCATCCCCGCCCGTGCGGCGTGAGCCGCGACAGCGTTGGCAAGGTTACCCGTCGAAGCGCAAGCAGCGACCTTGAACCCGAGCTCGCGCGCCTTGGTGAGCGCGACCGACACGACGCGGTCCTTGAACGAACCCGTGGGATTGACGGTGTCGTTTTTCAGCCACAGCTCGGAGAGGCCAAGTTCTGCAGCCAGGTGGTCCGCCCTAACCAGGGGCGTGAGGCCCGCTCCGAGGTCAACCGCGCCCTCTGGCGACGCTGGCAGCAGGTCTGCGTAACGCCATATCGACTTGGGCCCTGCGGCGATGCGGTCCCGCGAAACGGTCGCCGCTATCGCTTCGTAGTCGTAAACGACCTCCAACGGACCGAAACACCACTCGCAGACATGCAGCGCTTCGGCTGGGTACGAGCGCGCGCACTCTCGGCACTTGAGACCTTCAACGAACGGCAACCCTGCCTCCTCATCGTCTCGGGCATTGGCACCATGTCTCCCGCCGTCTCCGGCGAGCTCACTGGTTGCCGCGGCGTCAACGGGCCCGTCCCTCGACCGCTCTGGATGATCGTCTCTATGTTAGGAGGTTGCCGATGTGAAGCGCCAGCCACTTTGGGCCAATAAGGCGGCGGCCGGGCTTCTGGGACCGCCGGACAGCTGGGCTCCTTGGGCCGCCGGACAGACCGGACCATTTTTTTGCCAGGATGGCTCGTCAGGCAAACCAGCCGGCTAGGTGTTCGGACACGACCTCGCCCACACAAGCTGCTGTGTCAGACATGGCCCGTGCTCGGCCGTAACGAGAAACCAGGGAGATCGAGGTGAGCCGTCCTCCGGCTTCCGTCGCGGCTGGCCCGGCCTCCTCATCAACGTCACCGGCGACGATCAGGACAGGCACTCCGGCCATCGATGCCAGGCGCGCGACCCCACCTACGGCCTTGCCCGCGAAGCTCTCGCGGTCGAGGCGGCCCTCCCCGGTCACGACCAAGTCGCTCGAAGCCGCGCGCTCGGCGAGCGAGAGCTTCTCCGCGACGATGTCGAACCCAGGGACCAGCTTTGCGCCGACCGCAACTAGGCCGCCTGCAAGCCCACCGGCGGCGCCAGCCCCCACCACCGAAAGGACGTCCACGCCGAAGCGCTCCAGGTAGAGCTGAGCGACCCTCTCCAGCCTCCGCGTCAGCAGCTCTACCTGAGCTGGCGCAGCGCCCTTCTGTGGGCCGAAGATAGCTGCCGCATCGGTGAACTTGGTCTCGACGTCGCACGCAACCAAGATCTCGGCCCTCGGCAGCCGACCGCCCTCCGCCAGGACCTCGACCGCGCCCAGCCCGCCGTCCGTAGTGGCGGAACCGCCGAGGCCCACAAGCACCTGGTCCGCTCCGGCCCTCAGAGCTGCGGCCACCAGCTGGCCGGCGCCAGCACTGCTTGCGCGGACCGGGTCGTTGGCCTCTCGTCCCCCCACTACCTGGAGGCCTATGGCACTTGCCGACTCCACCACCGCGAGGGACCGAGACGGGCTCTCGGGGTCACGGCCGAGGAGCCACTGGACCTCAACGGGCCTCCCCAGCGGCCCAGCGACCCGCGCGGCATGGAGGGATCCGTAGTCGGCGAAGACATCGAGGAAGCCCTCGCCACCATCTGAGACAGGGGCGCTATCACAGGACCAACCGGCGGCTTCGCATGCGCCCGCAACCGCCAAAGCGGCTTCGTGCGCCCTGAGCGTGCCGCGGAACTTGTCGGGTGCTGCAAGGGCTCGCAAGACCACACCTTATAATGCGCCAAACGGGCTTGCCGGCGCCTGTCCGAGGTGGTGGGAACGGCTTCGTGCAGCTCGAGCTGGCGTTGCCGCGCCAGCGATTCGATGAGGTACGGGTGGAGCATCACGTTGTCATGCTCCGCCTCCAAGAGGACAGCTACGGTCCTCGAAGAGACCAATAATCGCGAGGTGGGCGACTGGTCTACCGAAGGCAGAGCCGCAGGGACGTCTGGACGGATCTTGCGGCTGCTCGCGCTCCTGCAGCGGCGGGCTACGTGGACCGGGCGAGAGCTCGCCGACCGTTTGGGGGTCGACACCAGGACGGTCCGGCGGGACATCGAGCGCGTCCGTAGCCTTGGCTATACCGTCGAAAGCTACCCAGGCAACGGAGGCGGTTACCGGCTTGGCGTCGGCACGGACATGCCGCCGTTGTTGCTCGACGAGGACGAGGCGATGGCCGTCGCAGTCTTGCTCGGCGTCACCGCGGGCGCGGCCCTCCCCGGCATCGAGCGCGCGGCACTGGCGACGCTGGCGCGAGTCGAACGGATGCTCCCCCCAAAACTCCAGCACCAGGTTCAAGCGCTGAGAGCCGCGACGGTCCTTCTCGTACGCCCTCCTGAGCCGGTCCCGGCCGCCGAGCTCGCCCCCCTCGCGGAAGCCTGTGCTGAGCACCTGCTCGTCAACTTCGGGTACGTAGCACGTGGTGGGGAGGCCAGCAACCGCCGGGCGGAGCCCTACCGGCTCGTAGCCACCCCGCGGCTTTGGTACCTTGTCGCCTTCGACCTCGACAGGCAGGACTGGCGCACCTTCCGCGTTGACCGCGTGAGGGACGTCGCAGTAACCGGGCACACATTTGCGCCGAGGCCACTCGG
>DATJST010000047.1:0-20605 GCA_035503975.1 Acidimicrobiales bacterium
AGCAGGTAGCACGGGCGCTGCCAGCCGAAAACCGAGTAACTGGGCACGCCCCACGGCGTGCACTCAAAATCCACCTTGCCTTCTAGGAAATCCAGGAACAGAGGGCTGTGGTTGAGCCGCCAGTGCTTGCGTTTGCCCTCGAAAGCCTTCTTGAACAGGTCTGCCGATTCGTTGACGCGCAAGAAGTGGACCTGGTCGGGCGCTTTTTCATAGGCGTAACCGGGTGAGATCATCATTGTGTCGACCTCGAGCTCATCGTTGAGGAAGTCGAGTACCTCTCGCACGGTGTGGGGCGAATCGGTGTTGAAGAACGTGGTGTTCGTCGCCACTCGGAACCCCCGTTCCTTGGCGGCCTTTATCGCGGCGACGGCCTTGTCGAACACGCCGTCGCGGCTCACGGAGGCGTCATGGCGGTCCTTCAGCCCGTCGATATGGATGACCCAACTGAAGCCGGGATGGGGGTGGAAGCGGTCGAGCTTGCGCTCGAGCAGGAGGGCGTTGGTGCACAAATAGACAAAGCGCTTCCGGTCGAGCAGCGCTTGCGCCATCTTGTCTATCTCGGGGTGGAGCAAGGGCTCGCCCCCGGCGATCGAGACCATCGGAGCCCCGCATTCCTCGATAGCGGCCACAGCCTGCTCCACCGTGAGCCTCTTGCGCAGGACCTCGGTCGGGTACTGGATCTTGCCGCACCCGTTGCACTCGAGGTTGCAGGCGAACAGTGGTTCGAGCTCGACGTTTAGTGGGAACTTGCGCCGGCCCGACATCTTTTGGCGCGCGATGTAGGTGCCGACCCGGATGCTCTGGCGCAGTGGGACGCCCATAGTTCACCGTACCTCCGCAGGTAAAGAGAAAGTGACGTGCTCATGGCTAACGGTGCGTTCGCTGACTGTCAGCGGCCCCAGTCCTGCCAGGCAAGAGACCAGCTCGTCCACGAGTTCTTCGGGGACGCTGGCGCCCGCTGTCACTCCGACCCGGCGTGCCCCCGTGACCCAGGACAGGCGCAGTTCGTCCTTGCTGTCGACTCTGTACGCCGCGGGCCCCTGACGGCGCGCCACCTCCACCAGGCGGTTGGCATTTGACGAGTTCGCCGAGCCCACGACCAGCACTACGTCGCAGTCGGGGGCGACGGTCCGGACTGCCTCCTGGCGGTTCTGGCTGGCGTAGCAGATATCAGAGGCGGCGGGGCGGGCCAAGTCGGCGAAGCGCTCCGCCATTGCTCCGACCACGGCGCTGACCTCGTCGGTGGCCAGGGTCGTCTGGGTGATCACTGCCGTCGGCCGCCCCGGGTCGAGCTCGAGCCGGGCGACATCCTCTGGCTTGCAAACGAGGGAGAGCCCAGGAAGCGTGCCGAGAGTCCCTTCGACCTCGTCGTGGCCGGCATGACCGATAAGCACCACCTGACGCCCGGCGGTGGCGAAGCGGCGCGCTTCGTTGTGGACCTTGGTGACGAGGGGGCATGTGGCATCGACGGTGTGCATGGAGCGTCGCGACGCCTCCTCGATGACCGCGGTGCCTACCCCGTGCGCCGAGAACACGACTCGCGCCCCGTCCGGCACTTCGCGAAGCTCCTCCACGAAGACCGCCCCGAGGGATTGCAGCCGGTTGACGACGTGTGCGTTGTGGACAATCTGGCGGCGCACGTATACCGGGGGGCCGTAGAGCTCGAGCGCCCGCTCGACAGTTTCGATGGCCCGCCGCACGCCGGCACAGAACGATCGCGGGGCAACGAGAACGACCTCGCGTCGCCCGGCGGCCGCGGCCCACCTGGCCAGCGTCTGGCGGGTGCTGCGCAGGCTGCGGAGCGCCCGGGCCACCCCGAGGGCCCCCCGCACTGAGAACAGTTCCTGGCCCGGGCTGTCGGAGATGGCGCGCACCACGGCCAAGGGGGCGTGCCAGTCGTGCGCGGCAATTGCCGCCGACTCCATGTCCACGACATCGGCGCCGAGGGCCGCCAAGGTCGCGCGTTCTCGTCCCGTAACGATGTGGTCGGCGCTCACTACCGTGCCGGTGCGCGCCCGCAGGCCCGCGTGGCGCAACTCGTGGGCCAGCAGGGACGCTGAGGCCAGGGCCGCGACCTCTCCCCCTCGGGTGTCGAGCACGCGGTCGGCCACAACCACGTCACCGGGCTCGAGGTCCGTGCCCAGAGCTCCCCCGAGACCTGCCAGGGCCACCGCGTCCGGCAACCGGGGAGGCGCGAGCCCCAGCCGCGCGGCCGTGGCTGCCGCCTTGGCCAGGCCCATGCCGCTCCGCTTCACGAGCACGTCCGCGCCGCCGACACGCCCACCCGGCCCGAGGGCGGCAGCCTCCAGCCCCAAGGGGGCGAGGACGAGCAGGTGGGGCAGAGGCACGGGTTCAGCGGTCCTTCCGGCGCGGGAGCGGGCCAGTGCCGAGCACGTACCGCCCGAGAGCGGTCAGCGGGAAAACGTGGCGGTAGAGGTGGTAGTTGAGGGAGAAGTCCCAGGGGAAGCCCGTCCCCGTGAACCACGGCTCTTCCCAGGTCCCTTGCGGGGTCTGGTGGTCCACCAACCAGGCGATGCCGCGGGCGGTCGCCGGGTGGTCACGCTCGCCCGCCGCTAAAAGTCCGAGCAGGGCCCATGCGGTCTGGGAGGCTGTCGAGTGGCCGTGGCCACGCCAGCCCGGTTCGACGTAGGAACGCAAGTCTTCACCCCAGCCCCCGTCGGCGTTCTGGTGCTCTTGCAGCCAGCGGACCGCGTCGCAGATGCGGGGATCCTTGACTGGCACGCCCGCGGCGACGAGAGCGGGCAGAACGGCTCCTGTACCGTACACGTGGTTGACCCCCCAGCGGCCCCAGTAGGACCCGTCGGGCTCCTGGTGGGCCGAGAGCCACTCGAGGCCGCGCTCGAGGGCGGCGCTCGTCTCGGGGTTCGCCCCACCTCCGGGCTGTACCTCGCTCGCGAGCATCTCGACTACGTGCGCAGTCACGTCGGCCGTAGGCGGGTCGGTTACTTCGCCGAAGTCGAAGAACGGCAGCATCGTGGGCAGAGGCGAGTCGTTGTCGGCGTCGAACGCGCCCCAGCCGCCGTCACGCGACTGCATGCCAACGACCCACGCGACGGCGCGCTCGCAGGCCGCCTCACTGGCGGGGCCCGCCCCGCCGGTGACGGTGCCGCGCCGCAGGGCGAGCACAACTTCGGCCGTATCGTCGATGTCGGGGTAATGCACGTTGGCGAACTCGAATGCCCAGCCCCCTGGGGCCAGGCTCGGACGCTGCACAGCCCAGTCCCCGACGACGGTCACTTCGTTGTCGACCAACCACTCCCGCGCTGCCTTGAGCGCCGGGTCATCGGCCGGTGTGCCGGCGTCCACCAGGGCGATCATGGCCAGCGCGGTGTCCCAGATGGGCGACTGGCAGGCTTCGACCCGCCGGCCCTTGTCGTCTTCGAGAGTGAAGGTGTCCATGCCCGACATTGCCGCGGCCATCACCGGGTGGTCGAGCGCATAGCCCTGCAGGGACAGGGCGATTGTCGAGTAGACCATGGGTGGCTGGATGCCGCCCCAGCTCCCGTCGGCCTCCTGGCGGGCCACGATCCAGCGCTCGGCTTCCCGCAGGGCGGCCGAACGCAGCGCCCGTTTTGGCCACGATGTGCTGGCCTCGTAAATGTGCAGTGCCCGGTCGAGGGCCACGAGCGCGGTACCCACCGCGCCGGGGCGTTTGCGGCGTGGCGGTACGCCCGAGCGCAGCTCGCCGATGCCGAAGCTGAGCGGGCGTGAGGGCCGGTGGGCCGATATGACCGACAGGGCGACGATCGTCTGGCGCGCCCAGCAGGCGAATGACCAGATCGATAGGGGCCAGTCGGGAGGCAGGAAGATCAGCTCCGGCGGCACCACGGGAAGGTCCGCCCAGTCCCATTGCCCCACCATGGCCAGCCAGACATGCGTGAACATGCGCGCCGCCTCGACTCCGCCGTGGTCACGCGCCCAACCCGCAGCCTTGGCCATGTGAGCCTCGTCAGGTTGGTCGCCGGCCAGGCGCAGGGCCACGTACGCCTCTACCGTGGCCGAGATCTCGCCCGGCCCGCCAAAGAACGTCGCCCATGGCCCATCGGGGCGCTGCTGGGACCGGATGCGGGCCGCCGTCGCCGCCGCGACGCGATCGTCGAGCACGCCTAAGAAGTGCCGCAACAACATGTCCTCGGCGTCCATGGTGATGTTGGTCTCGAGCTCGCCTTTCCACCAGCCCCGCTCGTCTTGGCAGGCTTTCAGGTGCTCGACCGCCCGCTCCATGGCCAGGCGCGGGCTGGCATGGACGACCTGGGCGCCATCAACTTGGATGTCGATTTCGTGGCCGTGAGGCCCGCTTCTGGAGCGCCGGCCCGGGGCTCCGGCGAGGACGGTCATGAGTCGCGCTCCACTACGTAGACGGCCAGGTCGGCCAGGGCGCGGCGGGGCACCGCCGAGAGACGCCCCCGTTCGAGGGACGCCAGCGCGGAGTCGAGGTGAGCTTTGGCCCGCGCCGCCGTCCACTCGCGGCCGCCACAGGCTTCCACCAGCCAGGTCGCTCTGTCGGTGGCCTCGGGCCCGAGCTCGGGCAGCGCGGCTGACCGAAGGCCCGGCTGCGCAGGGCCGCCTTCGGGCTCCGCCAGCGCCTCGGCGTCGTCAGCCGGGCCATAAAGCACCCGTTCCAGCTCCTTGGCCTCCTCGTCCCCGGCGGCCAAGGCGGCCACGATGGGCATTGACTTCTTGCGCTGGCGGATGTCATTGCCGGCTGGTTTGCCGGTGACGGACGGGTCACCCCAGATGCCGAGCAGGTCGTCGACTGCTTGGAAGGCGATACCCAAGTGCCGTCCGAAGTCGCGGAGCGCCGTGACCGTTGCTTGCGGCGCACCGGCCAAGATCGCGCCGATCGAGGCGGCGCAACCGAGCAAGGCCCCCGTCTTGGCCGTTGACATAGCCATGCACTCTTCGACGCTGACCGTGCGACGTTTCTCGAAGGCAAGGTCGTCGGCCTGCCCGGCGATCATCTCCGCAGTGGCAGCGCCCAGTGCCGCGACAGCCGCTGCTGCCGCCGGGTTGCCGCTGCGCAGCAGGACGTCATTTGCCAGGTTGGCCAGGGCGTCGCCCACCAGTACGGCCATACCCGGTCCCCACAACACCCACACCGTGGGGCGATGGTGCCGCTCTCGATCGCCGTCCATCAGGTCGTCGTGCACCAGGGAAAAGTTGTGGACCAGTTCGACCGCCACTCCTCCCGGGGCGCCGACCTCAGCCCCGGCCCAGGCCGCTTCGGCGGAAAGCAGGGCGAGCGCGGGCCTGATGCCTTTGCCTGCCGGGAGTGAGGCAGCTGTGCCGTCGGCGTTCGCCCAGCCCAAGTGGTAGCTGACGACATGGCCGATGCTCGGGGCCATACGCGCCACGGCATGGCGGAGCAAGGGCTGGGTGACCTCTCGGGCACGGTCCAGCACCTCGGAAACGGCCGTTGTAGGTGTCACAATACCTCCTTGTGAATGGTCATGTCGTGATCGCGGCGGGCAAACCGCGGCGCTGCCCGGCCGCCACCAGCGCGGTCCGTGCGGCGGCAACTCCGCTGCGCACGGCGCCCTCCATGGTCGCCGGCCAGCCCGTCGCCGTCCACGCCCCGGCGACAACCAGCCCCGGCACCCGTGTGCGCGGTGGGCTGCGGTGCGCTGCCGACCCCGGCGCGGCGCGGAACGTGGCGTGGTGTTCTTTGGTCACGAAGCTGCTGATAACGCCTGCGTGGCGCGCTGTTGGGAAGATGGCCCGGAGGTCGGCGATCACACGGCGCTCCAGCTGCTCGGGGCGCCAGCCGACAACCTCGTCCGCGGCCGAGATCGACACCGCCAGGTACTGGCCCCTGTCGGCGCCGGAGGCCCGGGTGCGGTCGAAGACCCACTGGGCGAGCGAGCCGATGCTCGCCACCAGCGGGAGGTCTGTTACCCGGCGGTCGAACCACACATGCACGTTGACTATCGGCGAGCTGCCGAGCAGCGACGGCGTCTTGTTGCCGAGGGCGGCAGGGGGCAGTACGGCCTCGGCGGCGTAGTGGGGGAGAGCCACTATGACGGCGTCCGCCTGCCACTCGCCACCGGCGCCCGAGATCCGCAACGACGGCCGCTCTCCCAGGCGCTCGTCGTCCACGAGGGGTTCTACTCCCGCGACCGTGGTGCGCAAGAGCACCTCAACGCCGGCTTTGTCGAGCGCGGCAGCGGCCCGCTGGCCGTGCAGGAGGCCGAGCGGTACACGGCTCCAGCCGATGTCACCTCCGGCGCTATCGGTGAGCAGGCCCTTTTGGAAGACGGCCGCGGCCATGGCAAGCGACGCCTCGTCAGCTGGGAGGTTGACGGTGGGCAGGCATATGAGATCCCAAAGGCCGCGGGCCGCACCCGGGCCCTGGTGGTGGCGCGCCAACCAGGTGGCGAAGGTGACCTCGTCGAGCGCGGGGTCGTCGAGGTCGAGCCGGGACAGGGCAAGGACGGCAGGGCCAAGCCGAGCGCGCTCGGCCCACGGCACGTGCCCGTAGCGCAGCAGGGAGCGGGCCAGGTGGAGCGGGGGGCGTACCCGGTCGCGCCGCAGGACGGCGGTGCGCGCAGCGCCTCTCGGGCCATCACTGCCCGCGCCGTCGCTGGCCACGCCGTCGCTGCTCTCCGCCGGTCGCAGTGCGCGCCCGCCGTCGCTGGCGGCGACGACGGTCACGTCGAGGCGGTCTTGCAGCTCTACGTCGCCCGCCGACCCGATGCGCCCGAGGAAGTCGAGGTACGCAGTACAACACCGCAAAAGGACGTGCTGGCCGTTGTCCATTGTCAGCCCGCCATGTGAGAACGACCACGTCAGGCCGCCGAGGCGCGCTCGCTTTTCGAGCAGGGTGACGCGGGCGCCGGCGTCGGCGCATGCGAGTGCGGCCGCGATGCCAGCCAGTCCGCCGCCGACGACCACGACGTGGGGCGCTCCTGGAACCGGCCCTGGCCAAGCCGCCGTCACGGGGTGCCCCCAATCAGGGCTATGGCGGCAACGGCGGCCTTTTCACCTGGGCTGAGGCTCAGCCGGGACTGCCACACCCGGTCCGGGGCTCGGCGCACCTTGTCCAGGAGCCGGCGGTAGATCCCCGCCATCGTGGCGGTGCAGGCCCGGCTGCGGCCCTCGAGCAGCGCCAGCAGGGGCAGGCCGCGCTCGTACCACTCGGCTGCTCGGCCCGACTCGAAGCACACCAGAGCCATGAGGTCGTCCGCTGCGCCTTCGAGCTGTGGGGTCACGCCGAAGCGTTCCAGGTCCTCGGCGGGCAGGTAGACCCGCCCCATCTGGTCGCGGTCCTCGACGACGTCGCGCAGGATGTTGGTGAGCTGCAGGGCGACCCCGAGGTCGTCCGCCAGCGCCTCGGCCCGCGCCGGGTCGGAACTGCCGTAGACGGCCAGCGATAGCCGCCCGATGGTCCCGGCCACCCGCCGGCAGTACTCGACGAGCTCGTCGAAGCTCTCGTAGCGGCGCCCGGAGATGTCCCACCGGCAACCTTCGGCCAGCTCGTCGAAGGCGCCAAGGGGCAACGGGAACTCGCGGGCTGCGTGAGCCAGCGCAACTAGCACCGGGTCTCCTGGAGGCACGGCGGACGGCTCGTTGGCGGCGGCGCCGGCGAGCAAGCCCACGGATTGGCGTACTTGCTCGAGCGGAGCGAGCCGTGGGTCCTCATCGGGGGTGCCGCCCGGCGACGGCCGGGCGTTGCCGTGCGTGTCGTCGCCCACGTCGTCGATCCGGCGCGCCATCGCGTACAGAGCGCACATAGCCCTGCGCTGGCGCGGTGCCAGCAGGCGGATCCCGTAGTAAAAATTGCGGGCGCGGCGCCGGGTGATCTGCTCGCAGTGGCGATAGGCGAGCGCCACGGCCGCCGGTGACAGGCCCGCCGACAACGGGGCCGCTGACGAAGGCGCACCCCGAACTGATGGTGCCCGGGCCGCGGACGCGGCCACGGTTCCTGCCGTCGTGCCTGGAGGAGGCGCCCCGGGTGTCACCGTTCCCCCCCCGAGCGCCGGTTGGCCAGGGCCAGCAAGGTGAGCAAGTGCTGCACGAAGTGACGCCGGGTAGGCCGTGCCGTGTCGGCATAGATGTCGAAGTCCAATGCCGCCAAGGCGTCGAGCGCGGCGTGGCCGCCAGCCACGAAGCCGGCCACGGCGAAGCGCAGTTGGCCGCCGAGGCTCGCCACCAGGGGACTACCGGCCACTAACAGCCCGCGGGCGCGGGCCGCTTGGAATGCCATAAGCGCCCGGCACGCGGGCGAAGCTCCGCCCGGTGCCCGCGGGCGGCGCCGGTCCACGTAGTCAGCCCGCGGTGGGGTGAGCTCGTGCTCGCTGACAGCGAAGCGGCGCATGTCCTCCTGAGGTATGTAAACGCGCCCGACGATGGCGTCCTCGGCGACGTCCTGCCAGTGCTCGACCAGCTGGAGGCCAGTGCAGATGTCGTCGGACCAGCCGGCCCGTTCGGGCGTGGCCTGGCCGAATATGCCGAGCACCATGCGGCCCACGGGGTTGGCAGAAAGTCGGCAGTACCCGGCTAGGTCGGCGAAGGTCTCGTACCGCTTGACCAGCTGGTCCTGGCGGTTGGCCTGAGCCAGGTCGTAAAGCGGCTGGCTGGCGAGGTGCCGCCGTCTGACCATCTCCGCCGTGCGGGCCACAACCGCATGGGTGGCGAAGCTGTCACCGGCCCACCCTTGGCCGCTTTCTCCGAGAGCTACGCGTAGCTGGCGCTCGACTTCGTCGAGTGCCGCAAGGCGGTCGCCGGCATAGTTGTCGCCGAGCTCGTCGACCAAGCGGGCCCAGCCGTACAGAGCCATAAGGTCGGCACGCACGGCTGCCGGTAGCAAGCGGGACGCCACGGGGAAGTTCTCGGTGGACGCGTGGCCAAGCACCAGGTGCTCCGGAGGGAGATCCGCGCTCGACGGCGGGGCCTTGGCCTGCATCGCCGCTGCCGTCATGCGCCCTCCCCCTCCACCGCTCAAGCTGGGCCGGCTGCCCGCCCCGTATGAATGTGCCCGGGCCGCACCCGTGCCGGTGCAGTCGGTACCAACCGATGTACAAACAAACTGACCCAGCGGTCATTTTAGACACTAGGGCTTGTTGGCCCGCAATCCCACCAGCAAGGCGTAAGGAGTTTGCGCGACAGGAGAACCTAGCCGCCAGCGGGCTGGTCCCGTTCCACCCAGTCCGGGCCGACCGCCCACTGCAGCACGGTGGCGAAAGCCGTTTCGATGACCTGTAAGCCGGCCGGGATGGGGTTCTCCGACAAGGGGCGCCCCGCGGCTTCGGCGAGCGTGCGCAGCACCCGCGCGGCGAGCAGTTGGCTCGGCAGGTCGCCCCGCGCCGCCCTCGCCCCGAGCTCGAGCAGTATGGGCATGGCCCGGGCGATGAGGCGTCCGAACACCAGCGCCGTCTTGCCTGGATCGGCGGCGAGCCCCTGGCGCCCACCGAGGTCCGCCACGGCCTCGGCGAAGCGCTGGGCAGTGTCTTGGCACAGGCTCTCGACGACTGCCGTGAACAAGGCCTCCTTGGACGGGAAGTGCCGGTAGACGCTGCCTTTGGCCACACCGGCGGCGGCAGCGATCTCGCTCACGCTCACCGACGCGTAGCCGCGCGGTTCGGAAAAGAGCCGGAACGCCGCATCTATCAGGCGCTTTTGAGGTTCCCCGGCACATTCCCCAACGCGCACGGCGGCAGCCCCCGAACCGTCGAGCAAGCCGGGTAGGACTGCTCGGACCTCTTCCAGGGAGAGCCCTCTCTCGTCGCGCAGTTCGCGGATCAGCTGGAGTGCCCGCAGGTGGTCCATCTTGTAGGCGAAGCGGCCGGCCTTCGCGGGTCCTAGCTCGGGCAACAGGCCGAGCCGGCGGTAATGGTGGACCGTGCTGGCGGGTACCCCCGACAACGCGACCAGGCGGCCAAGCGATAGCGGCGTTCCTATCTCCCCGACAGGGGCCCAGTCATCGCTGCTTGTCGGTGCCGACGGTCCTGGGGCCATCCGTCCCCCTCAGTTTCGCTCCTCCGTAGGGCTCAGTTAACCGATTCAAGCACCTTTCGAGCCTAGGCCCGGTGCGCCAGGGACAACTTTGCCCATCTCAATAGCCTCGCCCGTGGATATATCCTTTGCCCGCCTACATAGCTTTGCGCAGCACCCATCGCTTGAGCCGGCCGTAGGGGGGGTACATCAGCGGGAGCTCGGCGCGTTGCGGCTTGCGCAGCACAGCCTTGGCGTGGCTGAAGGTGTCGAACCCGGCACGGCCGTGGTAGGCGCCGATCCCGCTGGCGCCGACGCCCCCGAAGGGAAGGCCGGGGACGGCTAGCTGCACTGCGTTGTGGTTGACGCATACGCCACCCGATGAGGTGGCGGCCAGCACGCGGTCCACCAGCGGGGCGTCCTGCGAGTACAGGTACAGGGCCAGCGGCTTGTCCCGGGAGTTGATGCGGCCGATCAGTTCGTCGATCGTCCGGTAGGCAAGGACAGGAAGGACCGGGCCGAATATCTCATCTTCCATCAGCGGGTCGGCCCAGTCCACGTCGGCCACGATGGTTGGCGCCAGGTACCGCGTCACCGGCTCTGACGTACCGCCGGTTATGGTGCGCCCTTTTGTCCTCGCCAGGAGCGCGACCAGCCGCGCCAGGTGGTCTTCGTTCACGATGCGGCCGAAGGCGGTGCTGCGGCGCGGGTCGTTGCCGAACATCTGGCACACCTGCTTGACGAGGGCAGCCAGTAACGGCGCGGCAACGGTGTGCTCGACGGCGACGTAGTCCGGTGCCACGCATGTCTGGCCAGCATTTAGGAACTTGCCCCAGACCAGCCGGCGGGCTGCTCGCTCCAGGTCGGCCGTGCGGTCGACGATCGCCGGGTTCTTGCCCCCGAGCTCGAGCGTGACCGGTGTCAGGTGCTCCGCCGCGGCGGCCATGACCAGGCGGCCGACTCTCGCCCCGCCTGTGAAGAATATGTGGTCCCACTTCTGGCTGAGCAGCTCTTGGGCGACCTCAGGACCACCTGGCGCGGTTGCCACCGCAGCTCCATCGACGTAAGACGCCAATAGTTCGCACAGGAGCGCGGATGTCGCGGGGGCCAGCTCTGAGGGCTTGACCGCCACGGTGTTGCCGGCGGCGAGGGCGAAGGCCAGGGGCAGGACGGTGCAGCGCACTGGGTAGTTCCAGGGACCTATGACCAGCACCGCTCCGAGCGGCTCGGGTACGACCTCGGCCCGCCCCGGGCGCAGGGGCCAAGGCACGCGCACCCGCCGGGGGCTGGCCCAGCTCTCCAAGTGGCGCTCGATCCCCTCGACGTCCTTGCGCACGGCGGCGACATCTGTCAACCACGCCTCGACGGCCGGCTTGCCCATGTCAGCCGCCATCGCGTCGGTGAGCTGGCCCGACGCCTCCCGCAAGAGGCGCGCCAAGGCCGCAACCTGTTCGCGCCGCCTCGGCAATGGCCGCGTCGCACCGGAGGCGTACGTGGCGCGCAGTTGCTCGGCCAGCCCTCCGTGGGGCGAGGCCGCTGCCGAGGCGGCCGCCGGTGCGCTCGGCGTCAGGTCCGGATGCCGAGCTCGTCGATGCGGTTGCGCATGGCGTGCTCGTCCCGTTCGAAGACCCGGGCCAAGGCCCGGACATCCTCGGAACGGATGGTTATCAAGCGGCCGTTGAAGTCGCCGCGCTGGATCTGGATCATGCCTATGTACCGCCGCAGGACCTCTCGTTCGGGCGCATCGAGGCGCTCGAGACGGGACAGGTCGATGGTGATCGGGCCTCCTCCCGGTCCCGCCGGCGTGCGTGTGTCCGGCCCAAAGTCGGGCTCCGGCGACATCTTGGGGAGCAGCTGGTCGACCGGCACGCCATAGAGACGGGCCAGCCGCTGGAGGCGGAGGACGGAGATGATCCGCTCTCCTCGTTCGTAGGCCCCGAGCACCGACGCCTTGAACTCACGCTCCGACTGTTCCTCGACTGCTTGAAGGGACAAGCCCTGCTGACGCCGGATGTTGCGAAGCCGTTCTCCTACGTGGCGAGCGTAGGCAGGGGTCATCTCCTCCGTCATATCCGTCATGGTCATCGATGATCTTCCATGTCTTAAGGGTGGTCCTTCCCCGAGCTAAACTTATCTCACAACACGAAGAGTAGCCAAAATTGGCTACGCAAAGTAGCGATGCTCTGGGTTGGCGTGCTCGGCCCAACCTCGGGACTGGGCCGCAGCTGCTGCTCAGCTCGCGCTCGCTTGCTCCAGGACCACGAAGTGATGGCCGGCGAGCGCCACGGCACCGCCCGCTGGGACCAGATCAGGGTGGTAAGCAGGGCGGTCCTCGGAAGTGTCGAGGACCACCCGCCACGCGGTTCCCCATTTGGCGGCGGGCATGCGGAACGTCAAGGGCTGCTCCCAGGCGTTGAGCGCGAGGTAAAAGGAGAGATCGCTGACCTGGTGCCCGCGCCGGTCGCGTTCCATGTGGGCGGCGCCGTTGAGCAACATGCCCAGGGACTTGGCGTAGCCGACTCCCCAGTCGCTGTCGGACATGAGGCCGCCGTCGGGGCGGAACCACCCCACTTCGGCATCGCCCGGGCTGGCGTCGAGCTGGCGTACCGGCCGCCCCTGCAGGAAGCGGCGACGCCGGAAGACTGGGTGGGCCCGGCGCAGGCTGACGGCGGCTTGCACCCAGGCCAGTAGGTCGGAGTCGACGTTGTCCCAGTCGTACCAGGAGAGCTCATTGTCCTGGCAGTAAGCGTTGTTGTTGCCGAGTTGCGTGCGCCCGATCTCGTCACCGCCGAGCAGCATGGGCACTCCAAGGGAGAGGACCAGGGTGGCGAGGAAGTTGCGCACCTGGCGCCGCCGCAGGGTGAGGACGGCTGGGTCTTTGGTCGGCCCTTCGACGCCGCAGTTCCAGGAGCGGTTGTCGTCGGTGCCGTCGCGGTTCGCGTCCCCGTTGGCTTCGTTGTGCTTGTTGTTGTGGCTGACCAGGTCGGCCAGGGTGAACCCGTCGTGGCAGGTCACGAAGTTGACGCTCGCCCATGGACGGCGCCCGGTCGCCTCGTAGAGGTCCGAGCTGCCGGTCATGCGGTTGGCCAGCTCGCCTATCGAAGTGTTCTGTTGTCGCCAGTAGTCGCGTACCGAGTCGCGGTAGTGACCGTTCCACTCCGACCACAGCACCGGGAAGTTCCCCACCTGGTACCCCCCCGACCCAAGGTCCCACGGCTCGGCGATGAGCTTCACCTGGCTGATGATGGGGTCCTGCTGGATGATGTCGAAGAAGGCCGAGAGGCGGTCGACCTCGTGCAGGGTGCGCGCCAGGGCGGATGCCAGGTCGAAACGGAACCCGTCGACGTGCATTTCCAAGACCCAGTAACGCAACGAGTCCATCAGGAGCTGGAGCGTCTGGGGGTTGCTCACATTGAGGGTGTTGCCTGTGCCAGTGGTGTCGGAGTACAGACGAGCGTTGCCGGGGTCCAGCCGGTAGTAGCTCGGGTTGTCGAGGCCCCGGAAGCTGAGCGTTGGGCCCAGGTGGTTGCCCTCCGCCGTGTGGTTGTAGACGACGTCGAGTATCACCTCTATGCCGGCCGCGTGCAGGGACCGCACCATGGCCTTGAACTCGTTCACCACCCGTTGCCCCGAACGCGCTGAGTAACCGTTGTGGGGGGCGAAGAAACCGATTGAGTTGTACCCCCAGTAATTGCGCAGGCCCTGCGCCACGAGCTTGTGGTCGTCGACGAACTGGTGGACAGGCATCAGCTCCAAGGCGGTGACACCCAGGCGCAAGAAGTGGTCGATCATTTCGGGGTGAGCCACTCCGGCGTACGTACCGCGCAGAGATGGCGGCACGGCCGGGTGCCGCCAGGTGAGGCCGCGCACGTGCGTTTCGTAGATGACGGTATCGTGCCAAGGGGTCCGGGGACGCCGGTCTTCGGACCAATCGAAGGCCTGGTCCACGACGATGCATTTGGGCATGGCGGCCGCCGAGTCCGAGCTGTCACGCGCGCTGTCGTCTTTGCTGCCAGAGGGGTAGCCGTAAACCTCAGGCCCCCACCGCACCGACCCCGATATCGCTTTGGCGTACGGGTCGAGCAGCAACTTTGCGTGGTTCGCCCGCAGCCCGCGGCTTGGGTCGTAGGGGCCGCGCACGCGATAGCCGTACAACTGCCCTGGTTCGACTTCTTCGAGGTAACCGTGCCAGACGAAGGCGTCGACCTCGGGCAGCTCGTAGCGTGCCTCAGTGCCGTCAGCGCCGAACAAGCACAGCTCAACGCTTTCGGCGCTCTGGGAGAACACGGCGAAGTTGGTCCCCGAACCGTCCCACGTTGCCCCGAGCGGGTACGGGTCGCCCGGGTTTATCGCGGACGGCCCGCCGGGGAGGCTCGGGCCGGGCGACGGCACTGCTGGTGGCGGCGTAGCGAGGCCGTCGCCGGGTGGGCTGCTTGGTCCGCGTGCGCTCGGCGCCCCTCGCACTCCCGGCGTTGCGCGCACTCCCGGCGCGTCTGGCACTCCTGGCGCCTCTGGCGCTCCTGGCGCGTCTGGCACTCCTGGCATGAGGCGCAAGGCTAACCTGCCCGAGGCCGGCCGCGGCGTACCTGGCAACCAGGCGGGACGCCGGGCCCGATCGGGGATTTGGGGCCCCCCTGCCTGCTTGGCGGGCGTGGGCCGCATGGCCGGTCCTTGTTAGGCTTGGCTGCCGTGACCGGGACGATCGTCGCGCCTCGCGTCGGCCCGCGGGCCAGCCCGAACGTCCCCGAGGAGGCGAGCCAGGACGGTCAGCCGGTCCCGTACGCAACTGGGGCCAGGCCGAGCCCGAGAGTGGTGCTGGCTCACGTGCTCACCTTGGCCATTGCCGTTGGCGTGTGGGCTTATTGGGACCGCAACCTCTGGTTTTTTGGTGACGAATGGGACTTCTTGACCCGGCGCGGCCTTCATGGGGCCACATTCAGCCTGTGGGCGCCTCACAACGAGCACTGGTCGGTCCTGCCCATCCTGCTCTGGCGCGCTATTTTCTCTCTCTGGCACTTGACGAGTTACTGGCCTTACCTCCTGCCGGTCCTCATAGCCCACGCCGCGATAGTGCACTTGCTCTGGCGGCGTTTCTTGTACGAAGGGGCTTCTCCCTGGTTGGCTACCGGCCTCGGTCTGCTCTTTGCTTTGTTCGGGACGGGGGCCGAGGATCTGGCGTGGGCTTTCCAGATAGGCTTCGTGTCTTCGCTGGCGCTCGGCTTGCTTGCCTTGGACGCCGCTGACGGCCCCCACCTCTGGCGGCCACCCGTGCTCAAAAATGCGCTGGCCCGGGACGCTTTTGTGGCCGCTTTGCTGCTGGCGTCGTTGATGTGCTCTGACGTCGGTGTAGCGGTAGGTGTCGCGGTCGGGGTACTCATGTTGGCCCGGCGTGGTTGGGCGCGTGCCACGAGGGTGTTGGTTGTGCCGGTGGCGGTCTATGTGACCTGGTTCGCCACGTCTGGCCACCGGGGCCTGGCTGCCACTGGCGACAAGCTGAAGAAGTCGGTCTTCTTCGACGTACCTACGTTCGTGGCGAGCAACCTGGAGTCG
The DNA here is from genome assembly GCA_035503975.1 of Acidimicrobiales bacterium. Taxonomy (GTDB): domain Bacteria; phylum Actinomycetota; class Acidimicrobiia; order Acidimicrobiales; family Palsa-688; genus DATJMJ01. The sequence goes on from DATJST010000047.1 coordinate 15,502, forward strand.
GACCTCGGCCACGGCGTCGGCTGGCCTGCCGCCGGCTTAGTCCTTGCGGGCAGCCTGGTGGCCTGGCTCCTGCTGCGCTCGGTGGTGCTCGCCCGGCGACACCCGGCCGTGCTCGCAGCAGCCACCGGGGCCATCGTGTTCTACATGCTGGCCGCCTTGGGCCGGGACCGGATCAGCGCCACCGAGTCGCCCTCGCGCTATGCCTACATCGGCTGGGCATTGTTGCTCCCGGCCGTCGCGGTCGTCCTGTCAGCGCTGCCGACCTGGGCGAGCCGTGTGGAGAACGGGCGGCTCGCGCGGCTAAGGCACGGCCGGGCCGAGGGAGCCAACGAGGCCGTCGGAGCCCCCTGGCCGGGAAAGCTCACGACGGTGGTGGCCATAGCGCTCGCGGCGATGCTCTTTTTCGCTACCGCGTCAAACATTTCCAACGCGCTCTCGTTCGTCCGGCCGCGCACGGTATTTGTGCGCGGGCTCGGGGCCCAGGTCGTGACCAGCGCATACCTGCTGCAATCGCCCGAACAAATGGCGCGCTCGATCAACCGGTACCCGGTGTGGGCAAGTGGTTTCGCCTCGGGCTACCTGACCCCCCTGGTGCTGGCCGACCTCTGGCGGCAACACCTCGTCCCCACTCCCAGCCCGAAACTGATGACCAGCGTTAACGTCCTCACCGACGAGTCCTGGCTCGACCTGTCCGTGAAGCACAGGCGCGTGTTCCGCGGCTCGTTCGTGATCGCCCGGCTCTCGGTCCCCCAGCCGAGCGGGCAACGCCCCGCGAGGCAGCTTGGAGCGCCGGGTACCGTACCTGCGGGGCTCGTGCGCCTGACGGGCGCCGCCTGGCTCGGCGTCGTGTTCGCCCGCCCCGTAGCCGAGCAGCCTCGCTGGTCCCGGGGGTGGCCGCGGGGGCCGGGGCTATGCAGGATGTCCACCCCCTTTGGTACGCCAACGCGGGCCGGCGTCGTCAGCCTGGCGCTGGCGGGGGGCACCGCCTCGGGATCGGTGTGGCTGTCGATCGGGCCGCGTGGGGGGCGGGTGCGTATTTACCTGTCACACGTTTGGGGCTTCCGAGGCCCGCGCGGCAAGGGCCAGGTCCGTGGCGAGATACTGGCGGTGCCCTCGGGGGGTAGCGTCTGGCTCAACGACTCGGCGCCGCACGACGGGTTCGTGCTCGCCCTCGGCCCCCGCCAGCGGGCCGAGCTCTGCGCCCTCGCCCCCAGCGTGGCGCGTTAGCTCGCCCTTTGGCCGCCTCGCATGGCTGTGTTCACCCCCACCAAAAGGCGCTCCCTACCAGGACGTACAGGGCGACTAATGCGGCTCCTTCGAGCCAGGAGTACTCGCCGTCGTACACCACAACTGTCACTACCACCACTGCGACAGCCAACGCCGCTACCAGTAGGGGAGGGAAGACCAACGTTAGGTGCGCCGGCCCGATCAGTGGGCTGATGAGCACGAGCAGCGGAGTGAGGAACAGCGTTATCTGGAGCGGGCTATTGAGGATGGTGCTGATCGCATAGTCGGGGCGGGCCTTCCACGCGAAGCGGACGCCGGCGGCGTTCTCGACCGCGTTGGAGGCGATGGCCACTATTACCAAGCCCGTGAACACGGGCGATATGCCGAGGGCACGCGTCGCGGGCGTCAGGGCGGCGACGAACCAGTCGGAGACGGCCGCCGACCCGGCACTCGCCCCGGCAAGGACCGCGATCGCCAACCACATCGGCCAGGACGGCCCGCTCGGGGATCCTCGCGGCGCGCTGAGTTTGGAGGGCTCCTGGCCGGGCGCAGCGGGCGGCTGCTCAGGGCCGCCGCTCAACCAGAACGGGATGCTGGCCAGGTAGACCAGGAGCAGGACGACCGCAGCCACGTCGGAGAGGGCGACGGTGTGGTGTACGGCGGGGGTGTCGAGCCGGTCCGCCAGCGTCGGGACCAGTGTCGAGCCGGCTGCCAAGGTGAGGAGCGTGACCAACATCCGGGGTGACTCGGGTTGGAAGCGCTGCGTGCCGTGCCTGGCACCGCCGCTCAGGAAGGCGATGCCCAGCACGAGCAGGACGTTGCCGAGCACCGACCCCACCAGGGCCGCCTGTACGACGCGGGTCAACCCGGCGCGGAGGGCGAAGATGGCGACGAGCAGCTCTGGCAGGTTGCCCAAGCTGGACTGGAGCAGGCCCGTGGCACCCGGCCCGAGGCGCTCGCCGATCTGCTCGATGGACTCGCCCACTACCGCAGCCAGGGCGGCCAAGCCCAGCGCGGCGACCACGAACACCGCCACGTGGGCTGCCCCGGCCGCGTCCATCGCCCCCGTGGCCGCCACCAGGGTGACCGCCGAGACGAGTATTAGCCGCTGGGAGGGGCGGATGGCGTCTAGTGAGGCGGGCATGGCTGGACCAGCGCTGACGATACAGCGGCCCCCGGTACCACGTTGTACAGTAAAGGTCCGGCACAGCCCGGGCGGCGTGGCCGAGTGGTCCAGGCAAGGGCCTGCAAAGCCCTCTACAGCGGTTCGATTCCGCTCGCCGCCTCCAGCATTTTCCTCCGCTAGACTGCAGGTCAGAGGCCATTTCCGGAGTGCCCGGGCCTGCCCGTTAGCGACCGCCGATGACCCCTGAAAACCCCTGTTTCGCGCCCCATCCCCGCCCCGGACGCGCCCCGAGGTTCAGGAGGCCATCGCATGAGCTACATCCACAAGCGCAACGGGCGCGACCGGGCCCGCTACCGCGACCCTCTCGGCCGGGTGACGTCGACCACCTTCCACCACAAGGCCGACGCGCAGCGGTTCCTCGCCGAGATGGAGACGGACAAGCACCGGGGGAGCTGGATAGCCGCAGGGGCGCATCCCAAAGCCATCCAGGCGCGGATGGGACACTCGTCAATCAACGTCACGCTCGACCGCTACGGCCATCTGTTCCCCGAGCTGGACGAAGCGCTCGCCGCCTCCTTTTCCGACCAACTATCTCAGGCGATCGGAGGGGGATGTTCTGTCGTCGCCTTCTGGCGTCCTTGGGGGGCGCGGACCTTGGACCTGGGCCCCGCCGTGAATCCAGGGACACGCCGCCATCGAGGAGGGCCGGCGCCTCTCCTCGATGACCCGCATGCTGGCCGACACCGGCCTACGGTTTGCTACAGGCTCGACGGCGGAGCCGGCCGCCGGCTAGCCCAGGTGCCGGGCGAAGAACCGAGACCCGTCCTCCACCTCGAACTGCGGGACGCCGGTGTGCCCGCCCATATTGGCGTGCAGCGTCTTCTCTTTGGAGCCGAAGGCGTCGAACAGGTGCAGGGCCGACTGCCGGTCGTTCTCTTCGTCGTCCCACTGCAGCAGGACCTGCAGCGGGATGGTTACCTGCCGTGCCTCCTCGAACAGGGCACGGGGCACGAAACTGCCGGAGAAGAGGCTGGCGGCCGCGATGCGCGGCTCGACCACCGCCAGCCGGATGCCGATCGCGATCACTCCCCCCGAGTACCCGACCGGGCCTCTGATCTCGGGCAGCGAAAGGAGGGCGTCCAGGGTGGCCTGCCATTCCGGGACCGCCTTTTCCACCAGCGGGAGGACCAGCCGGTCGACGATCTCGTCGAGGGGCTCGCCGGCCGCCATCGCCCGGCGCAGGTCGGCGCGGGCCTGCTCGGCGGCGGCCGAACGGGGCCGGTCACCGCTCCCGGGGAGCTCGATGGTGGCCGCGGCGAAGCCGTACCCCGCCGCGGAGTGCCGGGCCCGTCCCGCCAGCCGCGGGTACATCTTGTGCAGCCCGCCGGGGTGGCCGAGCAGGATCAGCGGCGCCGGTGTGGATGCGGACGCGGGCGTCCACAGGACGCCGGGGATCTCGCCGAGGGTGAATTCGCGTTCGAGGACGCCGTCATCGAAGCGTTGTTCAGAAGTGAACCTCATGGTCGTGCCTTTCGGGAGTGCTCTTGGACGGCGCTCCCGGACGACCTATCGCCCGACCGTGACCCCGGAGGGGAGCACCCACATCGATACGTTCACGGGTACCACCTCCTCTTTCTCTCGTTACGGCCTCGGCGAGAGAGTAGCAGCGCTCGGCGCGGCCCGCCAAGAGGTTCTTGGCGGCGCCCGCCTAACCTCGACGAGGTGTCGCCGGTTCCGGGCACCCGCCACCTCTTGCGGGCAAAAGACCTAGCGGACGCCCGCTACTTCGAAGCCATCTCCGTTGCGGACATGGCCCGCGTGGCCAGCCTGTCAAGGGCTCATTTCAGCCGGGAGTTCACCAAGGCGTTCGGTGAGGCACCCCACCAGTACCTGCTCACGCGGCGGCTCGAACGAGCGGCCGCGCTGCTGCGGACCACAGACTGGCCAGTCACCAGGATCTGTTCCGAAGTCGGGTTGGGCAGCGTCGGGTCGTTCACCACCAGTTTCGGCCGGATGTTCGGGCAGGCCCCCATGGCTTACCGCTCTAGCTGGCCGCCAGCTGCCCGCTTGGCGCGCGTGCCCGTCTGTGTGGCGCGGGCGTACGCCAGGCCACAGAACCGCACGTTTCGAGAAGAGGCCGCAGGAGGAGCCCTCGACCCGGCTTCTGCTGCTGCACTGTCGGAGCTGGTGGCCAAGGGCGCAGGGGGGACCCTGTTCCTCGAGACCGACGACTGCCAAGCGAGCTACGAGGAACTGTCGGCTCGCGGGGTCGTCTTCAACGACCCGCCGACCGCGCAGGCCTACGGGTTCGACACTTCGTTCCGGGACCCCTCGGGCAACAACATCCGCCTGACCCAGGTGCTCGAGTTCGACCCGGCTCGGGCACGGGGATGAGGGCCCAACAGGAGATGGGGACGACCGGGGCCGCTGACGAGCACGTCCGTCGTCGAGCCAGGCGGGCCGGATCTGCGAGGCGAACTGGCCCGGGGCGAGCCCTCGGCCCAAAGCCTCCGACCCGGGTCATGGGCTCGGTTCGACGGTTCACAGGGTCGGAGCGAGCTCGGCGCTTGCACCCGGCGCGGACAGGGTGCGATCCCGGCGCCGGCTCTGCCCGTCGCGGAGGCAGGTCGGGCCGTGACCACCGTTTTGGGGCTGTTCGCCGGGGGCGTCAGTGTCGCGAGCATGGTCCCGCAGCTCGCCCGGTCGCTAAGTACGAGGAGCAGCTCGGGCCTCTCTTGGGGCTGGCTTCTG
>DATJST010000048.1:0-31056 GCA_035503975.1 Acidimicrobiales bacterium
CGGGACGGGTGCGATGGCGTCGACCTCGGCGACCTCTTTGTCGCTGAGCACCCACTCGGCGGCCCGCACGTTGGCATGGACCTGATCGGGCTGGGTCGCCCCACAGATCACCGAAGCAACCGTGGGCTTGGCGGCAAGCCACGCGATGGCAAGCTCGAGCAATGTGTGGCCGTGCTCAACAGCAAACTCGGTCAACGCTTCGACGGCGGCCATCGTGCGGTCGTTGAAGAACTCCGGCTGGCGGTCGCCCGGCACGCTCGCCAAACGCGTCCCAGGAGGGGGAGCTTCGCCGCGGTGGTACTTGCCCGAAAGCAACCCGGACTTGAGCGGGAAATACGGGATAAACGCGGTCCCGAGGCGATGGCAGGCCTCCAGAACACCCAGTTCAGGCTCGCGCTGGAGCAGGCTGAACTCGTTTTGTACACTCACGAAACGCGGCGCGCCGGCCGCCACTGCGGCCTCGGCCTGCTCGAGTTGCGCAACCGAGAAATTGGAGCACCCGATCTCGCGCACCTTGCCCTCGGCCACGGCGTCGGCCAAGGCGCCGAGCGTGTCAGCTATGGGCGTCTCGGGGTCAGGCCGATGGAGCTGGTACAGGTCGACGTAGTCGGTCCTGAGGCGCCGCAAACTGTCCTCCAGTGCCCGCTTTACATAAGCCGGCGCGGCGCCCTTGCGCTCGCTGTCAACCTGCATGCCGAACTTGGTCGCGAGGACGACATCGTGGCGTGCCTTGCCGATGGCACGCCCAATTATCTCCTCGCTGCGCGTCCCACCATATATGTCGGCAGTATCGAAGAAATTTATACCCGCGTCGAGCGCGGCCTCAATGACTAAGGCGCTTTGTGCCTCGTCGGTGCGGCCCCCAAAATTGTTGCAACCGAGACCCACCACGGACACGTCGAGCGCGCCGATCTGGCGGATGGGCATATCAATATCCATTTTGCGGCCTACTCCTGCTCGTCCTGGTGGTCGGCGCCGCCGCCGTCGCGCGGGCCAGGGCGCAGCCAATCTTCGAACTGCCGCAGCGTCTTCTCGATCCCACCAGCGGCCGTGCTCAGGATCTTGACGAAGCGCTCACGGTAATGAGCGATGGCGGCCTGCAGTTCGGTCGTCACCGGCGGCTCCTGGCCGCGGCGGATATAGGACCCGCTCCGGGTGCGGTCGAACTCGCCGTCGCTCACCCAGTTCATGAGCTCGCGCGTGCGCTTGACGGCGAAGGGGTGGGTGAGGCTCACCTCTATCCAGGCTCGCGACCAGCGGGCGAACATGTCTTCTTCTTCCTCGTAGCGAGCCGCTTGGGCCAAGAAAGCGTCCAAGCTCATGCCGTCGAGCGCCCCACCGGCCATACGCATGAGCATCTGGCAGGGGACCAGCGGGTCGCCGACAACGAGCGCGGCAGCCCGGTCGGACGACAGCTCGGCGGCCCGCCACCACTCGAGCATGACCAGGTATACGGCCAGGATCGGCAGGCCGGCGAACATGCCCCCGATACCCGTGCGGCTCATTATCAGCATGGTCAGGATCCACAAGGCAGTTTGGTAGTAGTTGTGCTCCGAAAGGACGTGGCCGAGCTCGTGGCCGAGGACGGCGTCGACCTCGGACGGGGTGTAGTCCTTGACCAGGCTCGAGTACACGATCACCATGGGCCGCTTGGCGCCTATGGTCATGGCATTTACGAGCGGGGTTTGAGTCACGTAAAGCTCAGGCACCGCATTTATGTCGAGCACCGAAGCCAACTGCACATAACGCGACCACAGGAGGGGTACCTGCTTGTCCGAAACCTGGACCGCATTGCCCACGAGCACTTGGCGTATGCGGCGTTCGGAAGTGATGTCCACCAGCCTTTTGAGGACCTTGTCCATGAGCGGTATGGAGCGGAGCGCCGCCGTGGCGGCCCGGTCGGCGGGGTGCTCCCAGGACTTGGAACTGATCTGCTCGTAGCGGAGCGTCTCTTGCAGCGACATAGGGCGAGCCTACTGCCCGCCGTGGCGGCCCGGGCTACCGGCTCAGGCGCGGGCCCCGGACGGCCGACATTAGGGGCATGGGAACCACTGAGTACTTGTGCCCGGGCTGCTCAGGCGCCCTTTCAAGCAATCCCGTCGAGGGGTTCCGCCATTATGTGTGCGACAGCTGCGGGGGGAGCGTGCTCACGATAGCCGTGTTGCGCCAGCTGGCACCGGCGGTAGCCCACTCCCTGTGGAACGAGGGACCTCGGCTTTCGCCCGGTTCGGGCCTGGCTCGCTGCCCGTTCTGCCAGCTGGAGATGCAGCCAAAGGCGATCGAGGCGGGCACGGCCGCCCTCTGCCGGCCATGTGAAGCCGTATGGCTCGACAAGGAGGCATCGGAGACGGTCAAGATCAAGGCGCCGGTTGACAGTGAGCCGTCTCTTTCGTCCGAAGAGCTCCGCTGCCCGCAGTGCGGCGCCCCCGTGGGGAACACCTGGGACGAGACCTGCAAGTACTGCGGGGCAGGTTTGCACGCGCCGGTGAAGGTAGTGGTGTTGCCCGAAGGTGAAGCGGGCCCCTGGGGCACCGAGCGCCGCGGCCCGGCGAGCAGTTTCGCGAGCGAGGTCCTCGGGACGGCGTTCCGCTTGCACCGCTAGCGCCCCGACAGGCGGCCACGGCGAGGGCCCGTTGCCGGTCAGTGCCGGCGGTGCTACACATGGGGCCCATGGGCGCTGAGCCGCTCGAGGCCCCGGGGCGGGGCAAGTCATCTGGAGGCGGGACGGGCAGCGAAGATCCCGCGGTGATCCCTGACCTGGCCGGCGCGAGCGACACCAACCTTGCCATGGCCGTGGCCCGCTGGCATGAGGACGCTCTGGCCGAGATCTACCGCCGCCATGCCGGTGCCGTGTTCGGGTTGGCCAGGCGGCTGCTGGTCGACCGGGCACTGGCGGAAGAGGTGACCCAGGAGGTCTTCGTACGCCTCTGGCAGCAGCCCGAGCGCTACGACCCGGCCCGCGGCACGCTGCGCACCTTCCTGCTATCGGTCGCCCACGGCCGCGCGATCGACCTGCTCCGCTCGGAGGCGAGCCGGCGGGCGCGAGAAGAGCGTTCGCGGGCGGTCGCCGAAGCCGGCTACGACCTCGAGCAGGAGGTCTTCGAGCTGGCCAACGCCGAACGGGTACGCCAGTCGCTCGCCAAACTTTCCGATGCCGAGCGGACCGCGATCGAGCTCGCCTATTTCGGCGGCCACAGTTACCGTGAAGTTGCCGAGATGCAAAACCAGCCGGAAGGCACTATAAAAAGCCGCATCCGCTCAGGGCTCCGCAAAATGGAGCGTGAACTGAGCATAGTTGTACAAGGTGGCGGGCGATGATCCACGAAGAAATCGAAGAGCTGCTCGGGGCTTATGCCTTGGACGCGACCAGCCCGCAGGAGCGCGAGCAGGTCGAGGCGCACCTGGCGGAGTGCCCGCGCTGCCGGGACGAGGTCGCCGCCCACCTCGAGGTGGCCGGGATGCTCGGGAGTGCCAGCAGTGAAGCACCCGCCGGTCTATGGGAGAAGGTCGCTTCTGCCATCGCCGAAGAGCACCCTGGAGAGGACAGGGCCCGGGCCACCATTCCCCCGCCCGCCGGCGTGGTGGCACTGGCCCAGGCGCGCAGGGCGCGACCAAAGCGCGGCCCACGTGAGGTGCTCTGGGCGGGCATCGCCGCCGTCGCCGCCGCCGTCGTGGCCCTGTTGGGTGCCGACGTGGCCCACCTCAACTCGCAGGTGCGTCAGCTCCGGGGCGAGGTGGCCAAGGGAGGGCTGCAAGCGGGGCTCGCCGAGCTGGAGGCGGCACCGCACGCCACCGTGCAGCTCGCCTCGGCTGACCGCCGCCTGGCCGCCATCGTCGTGGTGTCACCCTCCGGGCAGGCCTACTGGACTTGGTCGTCGCTCTCCAACCTGCCTTCGTCCCAGACGTACCAGTTGTGGGGGCTGTCCCGGGGCAAGCCCGTCTCGCTCGCCCTGGTCGGAGCGCGGCCCGATGCCGTCGATTACTTCACGGTCGAGCGGGGCATAACCGCGCTCCTGGTCACCGCCGAGCCCGAGGGGGGGACCACCGGGCCGACGACGGCCGTGTTGGCCTCAGGAGCTGTACCGGCGTCATTCGTGAGCTGAGCCGCCGCCCGGGCACTGCGCCCGACGGGGTTCAGCTCGAGCCCGCATTGAGTGCGTCGCCCTGGTGGCGCGGCGGGCCGGGGTCCCCGGCACCCCGCCATGTCGGGGGGAGCTGCGCCCCGTACTGGCTGACGACCGCGCCCGCGGTGCGGTGACCAGCCTCGACAGCCTCGTTGACGTCACAGCCACGTGCCCAGGCAGCAAGGAAACCCCCGGCCATGGCGTCACCGGCACCGGTCGTGTCGACCACGGCGTCCACGGCCGGCACGCGGACCGTGACCAGCTCCTCGCCGTCCGACGCGTACACCGTGGTCGGCCAGGCTCCGTGCTTCACGACCACCAGCCCAGGGGCGCGCACCCGGCCCGTGGGCCAGAGCGCCTCGGCTTCCTCCTCATTGGCGAACAGCACTTCGGGTGCCACCTGGTCGATGCGGTCAAGGAACTGCTCCCGGCCGACGAGCTGGATCCGGGCGATGTTGCCGACATCGAGGCTCACCATCCCGCCCCCGGCCCGCACGACGCGGAGCGCCTTCCACGCGCCCGCGGCGGTTATGTCGTCGAACATGTTCTCGTACAAGTGCAGCAAGTCGACGCCGGCCAGCTGGTCGGCGGTGACCTCGTCTGCCCGCAAGGAGAAACTCGACGTGTCATAGGCCATAGTGCGCTGGCCGTCGTCGCTCACAAGTACCAGAACGCAGCAAGTGGTGCCCTTTTGGGTCACCGCCACCTCGATGCCGACCTCGGTCAGGCTCTCGGCTAGCGCGCCCCCTACGGTGTCGGCCCCGGCCTGGCCGACAAAACGCACAGCTGCCCCTTCCAGGGCGGCGGTCCACGCGACGTTAGGGCCGAAGCCGCCGGGGGCGAAGAAGATCTGCGACATCGTACTGCCCCCCGCCACCAGCGGCGACAGCGGCTTGACCACGATGTCTTGGACCATGCAGCCCATGATGGCGATGACCGGACGGGGCCCTCCGGCGACGGGAGGCCCGAAGCGAGGCAGGGCGGCCACGCGCCTAGTTGTGCCGGGTCGGGGCGGCAATTTCCTCGGTCCTCCTGGCCTGGGCCGGCGCTGGGCCAGGTGCCAGGCCGGCGCCTGCCATCTTGCCCGCTCCCGGGCGCACACCGGTCAGCCGGAACGTCAGGTTGATACGCGGGCCGACGGCCACGGACGTTTTGGGTGCCGGCCAGGGCTGCGGCGGGTGGTACACGCCCGAGTACTGGTAGCCAACATCGCCGTACCACGCCGTCAATCGCGGCAGGGGAACGCATTTGGCACCGAAACGGGCCTGCTCTTGCTGCCAGTCGAGCCGCTCTACGAGCAGCGCGAACCAGCGGTCCGCCTCCTCGCGGGCCAGCCAGGCAGCAGCAAGCGTGGCTACCCCGTCAACTGGCAAAAGGTTGGCTGTGGGCACCGGGCTGAATCCTAAGGCTGCCCGGCCTGTGCTCACTAGCTGGGCGCGGCTTCGGCTGGTTCTTCGGCGGCGAGCGGCGGCAGCAGGCCGGTCCGGCGCGCCGTCCACGAGGCGATGAACTGGCGCACCGCGCGGTTGCCGACGGCGCCCTGGAGCGACAGGAGCTGGGCTGGGCGGGGTGGCCGCGCCGGTGCGGCGGACGAGCCGACCCCGAGGGCGCGTGCCGCCAGCAGGGCCGCGTCCGGAGCCAGGTCGTTGTCGGGGTGCGCCCTGGCGCGAAGGTCGGTGACAGCGTCGTCGAGTTGTGCGGGCACCCCCACCAGGCGAACCCTAACGGCGGCCAGAGCGCGCGCCCAGCGCCTGCGGCGCAGCCTGCTGGGCAGGTCTGCCTGCCCGATCGGGCAATGCCAGATAGTGGCGCGTTAGCCGGATGGGCACAGTAGAAACAAAGTCATGAAACTAGGCCTTCATCTCGCTGACCTCACTTGGCCCGGCGGTGCGCCGGCACTGGGCTCGCGCTTGGGCGAAGTGGCTCACGCCGCCGAAGAAGCAGGCTTTGACCGGCTCTCGGTCATGGACCACGTGTGGCAGATCGGCCATCTCGGCCCCCCCGAACACGAGATGCTCGAGGCGTACACCACCCTCGGCTACCTGGCCGCCCACACGCGGCGGGTTTCGCTCATGACCCTCGTGACCGGCGTGGTGTACCGGAGCCCGGGCCTCCTCGCCAAGATGGTCACCACCTTGGACGTCCTGTCCGGCGGCCGGGCCTGGCTCGGCATTGGGGCGGCCTGGAACGAGGAGGAATCCCGCGGCCTGGGCCTATTTTTCCCGCCAACCAAAGAACGTTTCGAACGGCTGGAGGAGGCGCTCCAGATTTGCCTACAAATGTGGTCGGGTGAGCAAAAGCCTTACCAGGGCCGCCACTACGAGCTGGAGCGCACGCTCAACAGCCCCCAGGCGCTGAGCCGGCCGCACCCTCCGGTCCTGATCGGGGGTTCAGGAGAAAGGAAAACCCTGCGCCTGGTAGCGCGTTATGCGCAGGCTTGCAACCTGTTCAACAGCCCCGACCTGGCCCATAAGCTCAACGTCCTGCGCGAACATTGCCAAGCGGAGGGAAGACCGTACGACGATGTGGAAAAGACCTGCGGTTACACTTTTGACCTGGGCGAAAGAGGGGAGAACGTGGGCCGGGTGATCGAGGACCTAAGGGGCCTCGCCGCCATTGGGATGCAAGTGGCGCACGGGCGTGTGGCGCGGGTGTGGGAGCTGTCGCCGCTCGAAGTGATTGGGAAAGAAATCATCCCGGCCGTGGCCGGCATTTAGCGGGGGTAGCCTCAGTCATGACAACGGGACCGTTCAGCCCCATTGCAGGCGCTCTCGACCTGGGAGGGCCCGGCGGGGGGCACTTCAACGCCGACGCTGTGTACTTCGAGTACAGCAAGGCGGCCGACCCGATCGCTTCGGGCGCCATAAGCCCGGTGCCAGCAGCGCGCTTTGGGCGCGAGCACTACGCGACAGGTGAGAGCCGGGTCGTGCCGATCGACCTCGCCGCCCACCTGGGCACACCAGGGCCGGCCACTTCTCCATCGTTGTGCGCCAACTTTGTCCGGGTCTGCGCCGGTGACGACCTACCGACCCCGGTCAACGCGAGTTCTCAGCTGTACCACGTGCTGTGGGGCCGCGGGACGACAACGTTGCGCGATGGTGCTCTCCACTGGGAGAAAGGTGATTTCTTCACGCTGCCCGCGGGTGCCGACGCGGTGCACCGCGCGAGCGAGGACAGCGCCATGTACTGGGTGCACGACGAGCCCTTGCTGCGCTACCTGGGGGCCACCGCCGTCGAGGCCCGCTTCCGCCCGACGCACTACCGACGGGCCGATGCCGAGCGTGCCCTCGACCAAGTGGCCGCCGACCCCGAGGCAGCCAACCGCAGCCGGGTGAGCGTCCTGCTCGCCAACCGCGCCCTCGACCAGACCCTGACGGTCACCCACGTGCTATGGGCGATGTTCGGGCTACTGCCTGCGGGCGGGGCCCAACCACCGCACCGTCACCAGTCGGTCGCGGTCGACCTGGTGCTGGACTGCCGTCCCGGCTGCTACACGTTGCTCGGCGACCTGGACGACAGCGGGGAGCGACTGGTCAACATCGAGCGGGTGGACTGGGAGCCTGGCGCGGCCTTTGTCACCCCACCCGGACGGTGGCACTCGCACCACAACGAGTCGGGCGCCCCTGCCCACATAATCCCCATCCAGGACGCCGGGTTACACACCTACCTGCGCACCCTCGACATCCGTTTCATGTCCAAGGAGCAAGCGGCCAGAGCCTTGGGCGCCCTCACCGCTGGACCGGCGCTTGTCCCAGCCGGGGTGGCCTAGGTCGGCCTCAGCGTTCAACCTCGCCTGGGAAGCTGCCAGCTGGGCCGGCCGGCGCGCTCGACGGCGCGGCAGACTGCGAGGAGCTGTGCCTCCGCACCAGGACGCCCGACAGCGCCGAAACCAACAGGCAGGCCATCTACCAGGCCCATGGGAGCGGTCGCGATAGGCCAGCCGGCTATAGCTGGGGCGTGTGTCACCGCTGAAGCGGCCGCGGCGCGGTCGCCAAGTTGTAGGTCGATCTTCCAAGCCGGCCCGTAAGTCGGCGCAACCAGGACGTCGGCACCGGCCAGCGCCGGCTCGAGACACGTAGCGAGCGCCCAGGCCAGGTTGCGCTGGCGGGCCGGAGCGTAGGCCTCGTTCCTGCGGCCACCCAGCGCGAGCGCCTTCTCCGAGAGCTCGTGGCCAAAATAGGGAAGCTCGTGCGCGGCATTTTCTTTTTCGTGCTCGACCACCGAAAGGAGGTCCTGCGGGCCGCCCGAGCCTCGGGTCGGTAGGTAGGCGTTCAGGTCGTCGAAGAACTCGCACAAAAGCACGGTGAGCTCGTCGTCGCGCTCGACTTCGCCCGGGGTAGCCGCGTCCACGTCGTGGAGGACCGCTCCGGCAGAAGCCAACCGGCCCAGCGCAGCGTCGAACAGGTCGTCGGTGCCTGGGTGACCGGTCCGCCAGGTCCTCGCCACGGCGACTCGCAAGCCGGCGGGGCCCTCGCGCGCCCGCTTGAGGATGCCCGGTACTCCCATCAGCACCTCGAGCAGCAAGGCGACCTCGTCCACTGTGCGCGCCAGCGGCCCCGGGCTGTCCTGGCTGGCGCTGATCGGGACGACGCCGGCAGTCGGCACGGCACCGACCGTCGGCTTTATGCCGGCGACGCCGTTGAGCGAGGCAGGACAAGTGATGGAACCGTCGGTCTCGGTGCCGACCGCGAGCGGGGCTAGCCCTGCGGCCACGGCCGCACCAGAACCCGAAGATGAGCCGCCAGCGCTGCGGTCCAAAGCCCAGGGGTTACCGGTCAGGCCTCCCACCGCGGACCAGCCGGACGACGAGTGCGCGGAGCGGATGTTTGCCCATTCCGAGAGATTGGTCGTCCCGAGGACTACCGCACCGGCCCTGCGCAAACGCTGCACCAGGGGGGCGTCCCTGGTCGCGGGGCGGCCGGCGAGGCTGGTCGCGCCCGCCGTCGACGGCATCCCGGCCACCTCGACGTTGTCCTTCACCAAGACGGGGATGCCATGGAGAAGGCCCCTCGGCACTGGCTCGTCGCGGGCGGCGGCCGCGTCGCGGGCAGCAGCCTCGTCGAGGGCGTGCACCGAGACGGCGAGCACGCTCCGCAACGCCGTCGGTGAAGACGCCGCGTCGTAACTTTCTATGCGCTCAAGCAGGCACTCGACCAGCTCCACCGAGCGTACCCGCGCGTCTTTCAGCTGGAAGATATCTGCGTAGGGCAGCTCGTCGTGCACGCACCGACGATAGGTCCTCAGGGCGCCGACCGTGCAGCCGGCGCCGCGCTCAGGCGGGCGGCGCCAGTGGTCTGCCCGCCAGCGCACGGCCCCGGCAAACCGTGGCCCAAAACTCCGGCCCGGGCACTGGAGCGCCGAAATGGTACCCCTGGCCCACCTCGTAGCCCGCGGCGAGGAGGAGCCCGGCCTCCACCTCGTCCTCGACGCCCTCGGCCATGACCTCCAGGCCAAGCGAGTGCGCGAGCTCGGCGACACCGCTGGCGAGCGCAAATGCCCTCGGGTTGGTGGCGATGCCGGCAATAACCGACCGGTCGACCTTGACGATGTCAAACGGGAACCGATGTGCGCGCGCAAGAGCCGAGCCGCTGGTCCCAAACGCATCGACCGCCAGCTTGATGCCCAGGTCCTTGAGGCGCTCGGCGTTGCGGTTGGAAATATCGCCGTCCAATGCCGAGAAGGGTTCGCTGAGCTCCAAGGTGAGCAGTTCTGGTGGCAGCCCGCTGTTCGCCAGGGAAGCACTCAGGTCGCTCACAAACGAGCCCTGCTGGATCTGCCCCGCGGCCACGTTGACGTGCAAAGCCAATGCCCTCCCGGCGCCGCGCCAGGCCATCGCCTGGGCGCAGCCCTGGCGTACCACCAAAGCGTCGAGAAGGGGCATCAAACCGATCTCGTCGACGAAAGGAAGGAACTCGAGCGGCGGGATCATCCCCTTCTCCGGGTGGGGCCACCGGACCAGGGCCTCTGCCCCCAGGGGGAGCCCACCGTCGAGGCGGACGATGGGCTGGTAGTGGATGGCCATCTCACCATTGAGAAGGGCGCGGCGAAGGTCAGCTTCGACCTGCACCCGGTTGAAGAAGCTCGCCCGCATCCCGGGCTCGAAAAGGCTGTAGCGGCCCCGGCCCGCTTTCTTGGCGTGGTACATGGCAATATCGGCGTCCTGAACGAGGTCTTCGGCCTTTGTGCCCGCGTAAGCGAGCGCGATGCCGACGCTGGCACCCACGTAGAGGCGTTGGCCTCCGATGGCGTACGGCGAAGACAGGTGGCTTATCAGGCGTTCGGCGATGGCCAAGGCACGGGCACTGCAGTCCCTAGCCACCAACATCACGGCGAACTCGTCACCCCCGATGCGCGCCGCGAGGTCCGATGCCCGCAATGCGCTGGTAATGCGCCGCGCCACTTCGACCAACAGCAGGTCGCCAACGCCGTGCCCGAGGGTGTCATTTATGAGCTTGAACCGGTCGAGGTCGATGAACAAGACGGCGACCTCCTCACTCACGGGGCCCGGCTTGCCGAGGCAACCTTCGAGGGACTCCAAGAAAAGGGCTCGGCTCGGCAAGCCGGTGAGCGAGTCGTGCTGCGCGCGGCGCATCTCGGCCAAGGCACGGGCCTCGCCCAGGGCCAAGCTGGCATGATCGGCGAAAGCGACGAGCATCGCCTCGTCCTCGGGGCCAAAGGCGGTTGTCTCCTCGGCGGCGGTGAGCGACAGCGCGCCAACGGTGGTAAGGCCCTCACGCACGGGCGCGGCGATGGCCCCCGCCCTTGGCCGCGCCTCCGCTGGCCCTTCGGACGCACGGCCGGTGCAAGCCACAGCGTCTGCCGCCACCGCCGCAGCCGCCGCGGCTGCACCCAGGTCGGCGACCCCGCGGTGGCACAACTCGCCCTCGGGAACGGGTGGCGGCGGCAACAGTGCCGCGGGCTGGCCGCCCAGGCCGGCGTTGTTGAGGTGAAGCGATACCGCGGCGCGCTCGCCGACAAGATGCTGCGCCCCCTCCACGATCATTTGGAAGATCCCGGCGATCGGCTCGTGGCGCGAGACCGCCCGCTGGACCACTGACAGCCGCTCGAGCAGCTGCTGGCGGTCCCGTAGCGAGCGCAGGAGAGCCGCGTTCTCGTCGGCTTGACGCTGGCTCTGTTCGTGCAGGCTGCGTTCAGCAGTCAGGATCCGGAGCATGCGCAGGGTAAGGCCCAAGGCACGGCCCATACCGCGGACGAGGTCAACCTCTTCTGCGGTGAAGCCATCGCCGGGCATGCGCGCCACAAGCAGTCGCACGGGCGGGTCACCGGTCTCCCGCCCGACCACGCTCAAACAAACACCTATGCCGGCAACGTCAATGCTTCCCCTGAGCATGCCCGCGGCACGCAGAACGTCCTCCTCGGGGCAATGGCCCGGGGAGAAGCCCAGGGTGTGAACGACCCGGTCAGCGAGGACGACGGCGGCGAATTCGGCCTCGAGGAGCTGGGCCGCGCACTCGGCCGCGTTCCGGATGGCCGTCTTCTCGTCGCCAGCGGCAGAGACGTACGCCATGAACTCCACCAAGTGCTGGGTGGACAAGAAGTTCACGGTCGCCACGGCGAGGCCTCAGGACAAGGCGAGGACGACCAGAGTCTGGTTGTGGAAGCCCTCGATGCCTCGGGTGCGGGCAATCTCGCCGTAAGTGTAGAAGCCCGCGTACGGTAGGCCTTGGGCGTGGTCCGTGAGGCGCGCGCCCTCATCGGCTATCCCATCGTCACCAACGACGGCGCGCAGGGCGGCGCAGCTAAAGGTGAGGTAACCGATCGGAGCGCAGCCGCCCAGCCGCGCCACGGCGTCCTTGCAGGTCCGGGTCACGGCCGCCAGGATGGCGTCCCGGGTGCCGGTCATCGGCCAGACGACGCTTCCTTGCGGGATGCTGATCCCGCCGCCCAAGGAGCGGTCCTCCATGCGGACCTCCGTGCTGAAGTTGACCACCTCTTCGCCGCTCCGGCGCTGCACGCCGACCGGCCGGCACAACGCAAACTCCCTGAATGCCGCCTCGTCGGTGTAGACGTCGGCGGGTGCCCCGAGGCGCTGCAGGTAGGCGTCCAGCGCCGGCCCGTGGTCCAACTCATCCACCCGTCCCCTGGTCGCGGCGGTCACGATCATGGCCTCTCCCACCTTTGACCAGCCATGCCCGACGCTGATCGACAACCGTGAGGTGGAGCGGAGGTACGCGCCTACGGCGGCGCCACTCAAGACGTCGCGCCCGTGGAACTGAAAGGTCTGCTGCATGCGCCATGCATCAGCAGCTGCGCCACCAAAGAAGGGCACACTGGCACCGAGGACGCTGTAGGCACCCCTCATGATCATTTCCTGGTCCCGGGTTAGCCCGTCTGTCAGCAGGATGAGCACCCGGTGGGGGTGCTCGGGGTCATCGCCGTCGGCCGCGGCGCGAGCCGCCAGCAGTTCGCCCGCCTCTCGCTGGCGGCCCGAGACGTTGGGTTCGGCCGCGGTGCTGACAGCGAAACCTGCGCCGCCGAGCGCGGCCACAACGACCGACCCGTCGTACGGGCCTCCCGGGGCGATCTCGCCTTGAGTGGTGCAGCCAACCACACAGGCACCATCAGCCACGTCGTTGACGCCCTCCAGCATCCTGGAAAGGTCATGCAGGACCGAGGCGAAAACAATGACGAGCTTCGCATCCCGTTGCTGGAGCGCGGCAGCCGTCGCGTCCCGGCCCGCCTGGTAGCTATCCGGAGCATTCGAGTGGCCGACGGCCATCCACCTCGATGTGCGATCAACTTCCGCGGCAACGCCGCTTGCCTGATCCGTTGCGATGGTCATCAGGAACTCTCGGCAGATCTGACCTCCTCCTGAACGCCCCCGCGCACTTCGTGGCCGACCAGGAGGTCGCGCCCCTGCCGGCGACGCCGGTTTGCGCTCTTTTCCTGCTGCCTCGCTGGCAGATGCCTCGCCGGCAGATGCCTGGCTGGGCAGATGCCTGGCTGAGCAGATGCCTCGCTGGCAGATGCCTCGCTGGCAGATGCCTCGCTGGCAGCTCGCAAGTCGGCTAGTTCTCCCAGCGTGGCCCGGCACACGACGCACAAGGCCGCACCGCCGGACGGGCGTGGCGCGGCGCGGTGCGGTGCGGCGCGGCGCGGGTGGTCAGGTTACCGAGCGGCCGGCCCACTGGGTTTATGTCAGAAAGTCGGCGCGGCGCGCCCTCATCGGCCCGCTCGACGTCAGAAATTCGGCATTGCCCCAGCAACGCGCCGGCGGCCCTTTCCGCTTTGCCGACTTTATGTCGAAAAACGGCAGAAATTCGGCGCGGCGGAACGGCCAATGTCAGAAAGTCGGCATTTCTGCAGGTCGCCGCCCGGTGGTCGCACGTGGCGGATGTCAGAAAGTCGGCAAAGCGTAAGAAAGTCGGCAAAGCGTAAGAAAGTCGGCAAAGCGGTACCCGGCAGCTGGCCCCCCTTCGTCGCACAAGGAGGCCGCAGGCCCTGAACCCGGCCGCAGCCCGCCCGCCCGCCAGGTCAGGGGTCTCAACCGGCGGCGGGCACCACGCTGACGTTGCCCGAGTTGGCCGAAAGCTTGATCACATGTTCGGAACTGGGGTTGGTCGGCACGTCGATGTTCTTGCTGCCGAAGTCGGTCTCGACCGTCACCCGGTAAGCGATGTTGCCTGGGACGGCGATGTTTATGTCCCCAGAAGCGTCGTGCACCGCGAGGTAGTCGGGGGCCCGGGTGAAGCTGAGGTCGACGTTGCCCGAGCTGTCCGAGGCGGTGACCGTGGCGGCACCCAAGCCCGTGGCGGTGATGTCGCCGGAACTGTCCGAGAGGATCAGGGACCCCGAAACGTCGCGCAACGTCAGCCCCCCTGAGCTGTCTCGCAGCCGGAGGCTACCGTTCACGTCAGTGGCCACGAGAGACCCGTCGCCCAGCGCTACGGTAAGTCGCGCCCCGGCGGGGGCGGCGAATTGCAGGTTCGCCCCGCAACTTCCTATCCAGAAGCAGTTGGGCCCTTGGACCATTAGGTGCCCGGCGGCGGACTTCCGGCTCACGCTGGCGTGGACCAGGCTGTAGTACACCGTGCCCTGCAGGTGGGCGTAACGGTCGGGGCTCGGGACTACCGTGAGGTCCCCACTGCCATCATCGATCTGGACGGCCGCCCCGGCGGGCAGCGCTACCGGACGCAATTGGTACTTGGCCTGGGCGACCAGTGAAACATAGTTGAGGCCGGCGTAACCGATCGAGGCCAGTGCGAACGGCAGCCCCAAGGCTAGGGTGAGGCGCCGGCCCCGGGTGAGGGCCATCTTCTCTGGCCTGGAAGCTTGGTTATTGCCCACGACGCCCGTCCTTTCAGAGCCCGAGGTAGGTGAGCACGGCGATCACCCGGCGGTGGTCGGTGTCGGTGGGAGAGAGGCCGAGCTTGGTGAAAATGGAATTGACGTGCTTTTCGACCGCCCCGGGCCCGACGACGAGAGCCGAGGCGATGGCCGAATTGGAGCGGCCTTCAGCCATGAGAGCGAGCACTTCACGCTCGCGAGCGGTAAGCGATGACAGCGGGTCGGTCCTTCGGGTCAGCAATTGGGCCACCACCTCGGGGTCGATGGCGCTCCCGCCTCCGGCCACCCGCTCGAGGGCGTCCACGAAATCTGCCACATCGGCGACCCTGTCCTTCAATAAGTAGCCCACACCACCACCGCCCCGGACCGCCAAGAGCTCGGCCGCGTAACGTTCCTCGACGTACTGGGACAGCACGAGCACGCCGACAGCAGGCCAGCGTTTGCGCACGACGAGTGCGGCCCGCAGCCCTTCGTCGGTAAATGTGGGCGGCATGCGCACATCGACGACTACGGCATCAGGTGGAGCGGACGCGACTTCTCGCAAGAAGGCCTCGGCATCCCCCACCGCCGCCACTACCTGGATCCCGGCATCGGCAAGCAACCGCACCAAGCCCTCGCGCAGTAGCACCAGATCTTCGGCCACCATCACGCGCATGGCAGCTCCGCTTCGATCTCGGTGGGCCCCCCCAGAGGGCTGCGGACCCACAGCCGGCCATCGACGGCTTGCGCGCGGTCGGCGAGGCCCGTGAGGCCGGGGCCACCGGGACGGGCTCCTCCCCTGCCATCGTCTCGCACGACTACATGCAATACCTGCGAGTCTGACCGTACGGTGACCGAGGCGCTCGTAGCCTGCGCATGTTTGGCCACATTGGTGAGCGCCTCGGCCACGATGAAATAGGCGATCGCCTCGACGGTTTGCGAGGGCCGTGTTTGTAGTTTGACGGACACGGTCACGGGCACCGGGCACAACGCCGCCAGCCCCGATAGGGCAGCGTCGAGGCCACGGTCCGCCAAGACCGGAGGGTGCAGGCCGCGAACCAGGCTCCGGAGCTCGGCCAGGGCGGTCTTGGCCTGTTCGTGTGCCTGCTCCACGAGTGCCCGGGCGGCTTGTGGGTCGTCGTCGAGGTGGGTTCGGGCACGGCCCAAGTCCATGGCCAAGGAGACCAGACGGGCCTGAGCACCGTCGTGCAGGTCGCGTTCGAGACGGCGTCGGTCCGTATCAGCCGCCACGACCATGCGGGTCCGGCTCTGCTCGAGCTCGCCGACGCGGGCTGCGGCCAGTTGTGCGGCAGGCAGACCGAACAAGGCCTTGTCCAACCACACGTTCGCGCGGGCACAAGCCCAGGTGGCCCAAGGCGCCATCATGAGCAACAGGGCGCCGCAGACCACGGAAGCAACCATGTCCGAGGTCCCCACTATGCCCCAGCCGAAGGCCGATGCCCGCCCGTTGGGCAGGTGAGAGTTGTAGGCGGGGAGGAACAGCAATGCCACGGCCACGCCCCAAACGGACGCCGCCACCGCAAAACCGCAGGTAGTGAACGGCAAGCCGAGCACTACACCGGCCAGTTGGCGCCAGCGGGCCGGGTCCTTGAGGACCACCCGGCCGCGCGCCCAGCCGCCCTTGTCGCCAGCGCTGCGATAAACGGGAGGTGTTATCCGGACATCGAGCATGAGTGCTGCGCGAGCACGCTCGAGCGTGGCCAGGCCGCTGCAAGCGACGAGAGTGAGAGCGGCCACGGGTACGCCGAGCAGGGCCAGGGGGAGCAACCCGACGCTCAGCGCCACCCCGACGATGGCCAGCGTGAAGGTCACTACGGCGATGGGGAGACCGCTTAGCAGGTAGATCATGGCCAGCCACGTGCGGGCGGCGAACACCGCCAGCACCGTCCGGCCGAGCAGGGTGCTCCTCATGAGACCACTGTAAAAACAAGGCGGCCCGCCATCCATACGGCGTGCCCACGACTTTGGCCGGGGGTTGCCCTCCCTTGATGGACGTGGGTTGGCCGGGTTCCTTCTGAGCGTTCCCCAGACGAGCCTTGTACATATGGAAACCAACGCCGGAAGCCTGCTGACCCTTGCCCCACCGAGCCCACAGCCTGTGGCCGGCGGCCCGTCCGTTCCCACCGGTTCCATGGCCCGCGTGGGTGCGTTCGTTGTCCGCTACCGTCGGGCGGTCCTGGTCTTATGGTTCGTGATCGGGGTCGCCGGCCTGGCCCTCGTGGGCGATGCGACTTCGCGCCTATCGTCCAACGAGAGCCTCCCGGGGCTCTCGAGCTACGCGACGAGCCAACGGATCCTGCACCTGTACGGTACGGGGGCTGACAATCCTCCTGATGTGCTCGTCATCTCCTTGGCACCCGAGACCGGCGTGCGCTCGGCTCCTGGCCGGGCCGAAGTCGCCACGGCTCTGGCGCCGCTCGACCGCGACCGCTCGCTCCGGGTGCTCTCCTACCCGGGCTCGGGCGACGCCCACCTGGTCGCCGCCGACGGGCACACCACCGTCGCCCTCGTGTTCGGGGGCAACAACCAACCTTCCTCGAGCGCCCTGGCCGCCCGCGTGCGAGCCCACGCACCGCCGGGTGTGCAGGTGAGCGGGACCAACTACTACGACCTGGCAGGCGATAGCGCAGGCGGGCTCAGCGTGCTGGCCGAAGCCATGGTCGCCGGCGCGGGTGCCCTCATCGTGCTGGCCCTGGTGTTCGGGTCCCTGCTGGCCTTGGTGCCGCTGCTCGTAGCCGTCGTCTCGATCCTTTCGACCTTCCTTGTGATCGGGGCGCTCACGGCCCTCGCGCCGGTGAGCAACCTCGTGGAGTACCTGATCGCGCTCATCGGGCTAGGTGTCGCCATCGACTACTCCTTGCTCGTCGTCACCCGGTGGCGGGAGGAACGGGCAGAGGGCCGCCCCAACGCCGACGCCGTTGCCGCCGCCGTAGCCACGGCCGGGCGCACGGTCGCCTTTAGTGGCGTCACCGTAGGCATCGGGTTGCTCGCGCTGGTGGTGCTACCGCTACCCTTCCTCCGCAGCCTGGGTTATGCGGGAATCCTGATCCCCCTGGTCAGCGTGGTGGTGGCGGTGACCTTGTTGCCCGCCCTGCTGGCCAGCGTCGGCCCGCGCCTGGAGTGGCCGCACCGCCGGCAGCTGCGGGCGGCTCGAGTAAGCCGCGCTTGGTCGGCATGGGGCCGCATGGTCGTGGCGCACCGGCAGCTCGCCGCCCTCACGAGCGTGGCGGCGCTGGCCACCCTGCTCGTCTTCGCCTCGGGGATGAGGGTGGGCGAACCGCTACCTGGGTCGCTCTCCACCCAGGGCCCGGCCGCTACCGGGCTGCAGGCCATGGAACGGGCCGGTTTCCCGGTCGGCCTGATCGTCCCGGTGGAGGTCCTCGTCCCCGAGGGACCGGGGGCAGCCCCGGCCGCGTCGGTGGCGGACCGGCTGGCCAGGCTGCCGGGAGCATACACGGCGGTTGCGCCTTCCGGGCCGGACTGGCGTCGTGACGGGACCGCCCTGGTCGACGTCCTGCCAAGGGCGGCGGACACGACACCGAGCAACACCGTCTTCCTGGACTCGGTAGAGGCGGCGACGAACAGCACGAACGTTGGCCAGGCGACAGGTGACGGCTTGGTCGAGCTCGAATTGGTCCATGCCCTTTACGACCGGTTCGCCCTCATCGTCGCCCTCGTCGCGGCCGTGAGCTTTGCCGTGCTGTCTCTGGCGTTCCGCTCCGTGGTGCTGGCGCTGAAGGCGCTGGCGCTCAACGTGCTCTCGATCGGGGCGGCGATGGGGGCTCTGGTACTGGTTTGGCAGCGCGGGTACCTCTCGCACCTGATCTGGGGCATACCGGCCACCGGGGCCGTGGTGGACTTCGTCCCGCTGATGGTCTTCGCTTTCCTGTTCGGCCTTTCCATGGACTACGAGGTCTTCATCGTGTCCAGGGTGCGGGAGGCCCACGACAACGGCGCACCCACCTCCAGGGCCATAGTCACTGGGGTTGCGCGCACCGGTCGCCTGGTCACCTGCGCCGCTCTGGTGCTGGTACTCGCGTTCATCGCCCTGGGCGCTGGGCCGGAGGTGCCGCTCAAGATGTTCGCCACCGGGCTCGGCGCCGGGATCCTGATCGACGCCACCATCGTGCGTGCGCTGCTGCTACCGGCCTTGCTCGCGCTGCTTGGGGAGCGCTGCTGGTGGCGGTCGCCCTCGAGGCGGAGGCGCAGCCCTGCCCCCGCGTGACGGCAAGCGACTGAACGTTCTGGTCGCGCTACAGGCTTCTCGGTGTGCCGCTGGCACCATACGGCGCACTTTCATACCCAAATCCCATTTCGCGACCAGATGCTTCGACCGTGGGGATGGCTGGGAGAGCTCGTGCCTTTCAAACCGTAATCTCGCCCAAAGCCGCCTGGCCGGCCTGCAATTGCCTGCGGAAGGCGCTGACCATCAGCTCCGTCAGCTCCTCGACGGAGGTCTCGGCCACGAACTTGTCCACCGTGATGCGGCCTTGCTGGATCACATTTAGCCGGTCGCACAACGCGAACAAGTGAGCGTAGTTGTGGTCGATCACGATCATCGAGACACCTTGGGCCGAAAGGTCTTTCACCAACTCCATGATCAGCGCGGACTCCTTGGCCCCCATTGCCGCCAGCGGCTCGTCCAACAAGAGGATCTTGGCATTGAGGCGGGTGGCCCGAGCCACCGCCACCGCTTGGCGTTGGCCGCCCGACAGCATCTCGACTTCCTGGTCGAGGTCAGGCATGTTGACCTTGATGTTGTCGAGGTACTGGTGCGCCATATGGCGCATGCGCCGTCGAGACAACAGGCCCAACTTGCCGAGGACGGTGAGCTCTCGGTTGAGGAACAGGTTCTCGTAGACGGTCAACTGGGGGACAAGGGCCAGGTCCTGGTAAACGGTCTCGATGCCGGCGGCGCGGGCGTCCTTCACGGAGTGGAAGGTGACCTCCCGCTCTTCGACGAAGATCCGCCCTTGGTCCGGCCGTTGGAAACCGCAGAGGATCTTGACGAAAGTGCTCTTGCCGGCCCCGTTGTCGCCGACGAGGCCGAGGACCTCGCCTCGTTTGAGCTGAAGGTCAACCCCGCGCAGGGCAACGACCGCACCGAAGCGCTTGGTTATCCCCTCGGTCCGAAGGATAAAATCCCGTTGAGGATTGCCCGTTACAGGCCCGCCGTCGGCCGGTGGCGCCGGTGGCGCACCACCACTTGCGTCGTCGAACCCTGACATAGGGGCGCTCGAGCTCATCGCCGGAACTTGAACGCGAGCCGGCGGAGCTGGACATTGAAGATCATGAGGACGAGGATGATTACCCCTTCGAGAAGGTAAAACCAGTTCGCGCTCACGCCGGTGAGGTTAAGCCCGTCGTCCACGATACTCAGGAAGACGGCTCCTATGAACGTCCCGAGCACCGTTGCGCGCCCACCGGTGAGAGCCGTACCGCCAATGACGGCGGCCACGATCGGCGCCAGGACGATGTCGAGGCCGGAAGATCCAGGGTCCATGCTTATCTGCCTGATGAGGTCAAGGATCCCGATGTAGCCGGCGAGAACTGACACGATCATGAAGCACCACACTTTTACCCTCGCCACGGGGATACCAGCCTCCGCGGCGGCAAGGGTATTGCCACCGGTGGCGGTGACGTGCAGACCGAAGCGCGTGCGCTTGAGTAGGAACCAGACAGCCACGGCGATGGCGACCCCCCACCCGAGGTCGGCCCAGGCACCGGCGCCAAAGATCGTTGCGTACGGCGAACCCAGGGTCGGCAACTGCTCCTGGGTGTAGCTCGACACGACCAGCACCACCCCAAAGAGAAGGAACTGCATGCCCAGCGTGACGACGAGCGACGGTACCCCCAGTAGCACCGTGATGAGCCCGTTGGTCAAACCGACGGCCGCACAGAGAACCAGGCTGATGACAATGGCGAGACCGATAGGCACGCCCAAGTTTTGCCAGAACCAGTAAACAAACCACGGTGCCGTCAAGTACACCTGCCCGGCCGAGAGATCGATCTCGGCCAGGACCAGCATTAGGACTTCGCCCACGCCAATAACCAGGATCGACCCCATGTACTGGGTGGTGACGCTGATGTTGGCGACCTCGAAGATGGCCGAAGTCCGTATGAAGAAATAGGCAATGGCCAGGACCGTGACGGTTATTACCGTCGTTTCCGGGCGCTGGACCAGGTACCTCGCTACTGACGCGGGCGTAACCCCCCCGCCCGCCCCGGGGGGAGGGGCGGGGGGGAGAGGCGAGCCGGCGCTCGGCCTGGCGGTCGCCTGCGCCAACGGATTAACCGATCTTGGACGGAGGTGGGAAGGCCGTCTCGGCCGAACCGCTACCCTCGAAGCGGGTGTTGTGGGACAGGTATGCGGACGCCGTAGCCGGGGTCACGTAGCCGAGACCGGTATCGGTGTCGCAGGGCTTCATCAATCCAGCCGAGATGTTGTAAAGGAACAGCTGGACCGTCGGCACGAAGCCTTGCAGGTAGGCCTGCTGGTCAATGGAGAAGAGCAGCGCACCTGCTTGTACCTGCTGGAGGACGGGGACACCCACGTCCCACCCGGAGCCCCCGACCGTGCCCTTGAGCTTGTACTTGGCGATGATGTCGGCGGCTGCGATCGAGTCACCCGAGTCAACGCAGTACATGAACTTGACGTCCTTGTTGCCCAGGTACCACTGCTCGAGCAGGGGTTCTTCTTTGGCCTGGGTGGCGTTGGTGCCGACTTCCTTGAAGTCGTACCCTGCGGCCTTGAAAACCGGCGTCGCACCGTCGATGCGGGGTTGGATGTTGCCCGTGCCCGGGGTGGCAATGACACCGGCGACGAGGTCGCCCTTGCTCACCAAGCCCGAGGCTACGATCCGGTTGGCGGCAGCCGCACCGGCGGTGAGGTTGTTTTGGCCTACATAAGCCATTCTGTTGTTGCCCGGCTCGTCGGCGTTGTAGGAGATCACCGGGATGCCCTTGGCCAGAGCGGCGTCGACCGACGCATTGAAAGCGACAGGCGCGATCAGCGTCGTGGCAATACCGTTGACACCTGCGGCAACGGCGTCGCTAATGGCGGTCGTCATGTCAGTGGTGACCGAGTCCGCCGAGCCTGTCCATGCCGGCGTCGGGATACCGAGGATCCTGGCCGCGTCCTGGATGCCGTAGATCGTGGCGGTAAAGAACGTGTTGGTCGTTACATGGTTGACGAAGGTGAACTTGTACTTGGGGTGGGTAGCGAACATCGGGTGGCTCTCGTCGGCATATTCCTGTGCCGCCGCCCCGCGCTCGGTAAGCACCTCGACGAGCCCGCCCATGAAGGGCACAGACGCGGCGGCCATGCCAGCATTGCGCAGGAACCGTCTCCTTGACTGCTCGTATTTCTTAGGGTCCACCTCAATGGGTCTTTTAGCCATTCGCAGAACTCCTTGTTAGTCCACTATGCTAGAGTGGCTGGCTACCTCGGAAACCGAAGGCATGGCCGTTCCGGTGGCATGCAATCCTGCCAGAGAGCTGGATCGTGCGTGCGCCGGTCCACAAAGGGGGCCGGCAGGTGCTCCCTGAATTGCCCAATGACGTTTCCCCCTCGCAGCTGCTTGCTTTGCCGGCTGGGCCCTCGGTTGTCGCGGCTACGTTAGCGCTCACATCGCGCCGGTGCAAGGAGCGGCATTTTCACGTCCTTGATGCAGGGTTCAGGCGTGAACAATACCGAAAACTTTCGCGCCGCTGGACATCACCGGCAGGACCGGGACCCAGCAGCATGGCGGCCCCTGCCGCTCTGTACCGGCCAGTCCATAGGTCGCTGCGCCGTCCGCAGCAACCTTGTCTTTGGAGTAAAGACAAGGGCTGAACGTGACGCTTGAGTGCCCTCCTGGCCGGCCCGACCGGACGCCGGGCCCCGCTCGGTCATCATCTCCTTCATGACCGAGCAGGGGTAGCAGGTTCGAGACCAAACTTAGGCCAAATGCGGCTTCGAACAGGGTTCGAGCAGCTCGCTGCCTAGATGTCGTAGTAGAGGTAGAACTCCCAGGGGTGGGGGCGCAGGCGGACGGGGTCGATCTCGTGCTCGCGCTTGTACTCGACCCAAGTCTCGATCAGGTCGTCGGTGAAGACGCCGCCGGCCTGGAGGAACTCATGGTCGGCCTCGAGGGCGGCCAGCGACTCCTGCAGCGAGCCGGGCACCTGAGGGACCTTGGCCAGCTCTTCGGGGGGCAGGTCGTACAGGTCCTTGTCCACCGGGTCGGGAGGCTCGATCTTGTTGAGCACGCCGTCCAGCCCGGCCATGAGGATGGCCGAAAAGGCCAGGTAAGGGTTGCACGACGGGTCCGGGCAGCGGAACTCCACGCGCTTGGCCTTGGGGCTCTTGGAGTAGAGCGGGATCCGGCAAGCGGCGCTCCGGTTGCGCTGGGAGTACACCAGGTTGACCGGCGCTTCGTAGCCCGGCACCAAGCGCTTGTAGCTGTTGGTAGTCGGAGCGGCGAAGGCCAGTATGGCCGGGGCGTGCTTCAACAAGCCGCCGATGTAGTTGCGGCCCATATCGGACAGCCCTGCGTACCCGAGCTCGGACGCAAAAAGGGGCTCCCCGCCGCTCCAGAGCGAGCTGTGCACGTGCATACCGGAGCCGTTGTCGCCGTACAGAGGCTTGGGCATAAAGGTCGCCGTGTACCCGTTCATGCGGGAAACGCTCTTCACCACGTACTTATAGAGCATGAGCTTGTCGGCCATGGTGAGCAACGTGTCGAAGCGCATGTCGATCTCGGCCTGCCCGGCGGTGCCCACCTCGTGGTGCTGTACCTCGATCTCAATGCCCATTTTCTCCATCATCAGGATCATTTCCGAACGGAGGTCCTGAAAATGGTCCATCGGGGGGATCGGGAAATAGCCCTCCTTGTGGCGCGGCTTGAAGCCGAGGTTGGGCTCACCTCCTTTGCCGGTGTTCCAAATGCCTTCGACCGAGTCGATGTAGTAATAGCCCTCATGGGCGTTCTGGTCGAAGCGGATGTCATTGAAAATAAAGAACTCGGCTTCAGGCCCAAAATAAGCGGTGTCCGCCACGCCCGTGGAAACCAAGTAGTCCTCCGCCTTTTTTGCGACATAACGGGGGTCGCGGGTGTAGGACTCGCCCGTGACTGGGTCGCGCACGAAGCAGTTGATGTTGAGCGTCTTGTGCTGGCGGAACGGGTCTACGACGGCGGTGTCCGGGTCGGGCACCAGGAGCATGTCGGACTCCTGGATCTCCTGGAAGCCCCGTATGGACGAGCCGTCAAAGCCGAGGCCGTCCTCGAAGGCACCTTCGGTCAGCTCGTGAGCGGGGATAGAGAAGTGCTGCATGAGCCCAGGCAAGTCACAGAAGCGGACATCGACGATGTCCACGCCTTCTTTTTTGACCAGCGACAGGACCTCCTCAGGCGTGCGCCTCTCGAAGGCCAAGTTAAGTACCCCTTTCTGGTTTGCCAGAGGTGGCAGCCGGGCACGGCGCCACCGCGGACAGCCCACGGTGGCACTTGTGTGTGGCCGGTATGTTGCTCCTCTGTGAACTCTGTGTAAACGTCGCAGGTGACGCGCCAGCAGGACCGGCGTTCACTGCGCTCCGGCCCTATCGTGGCATAGCTGAAGGGCCCGGTGCACATGCCCGTCCCCGGGCCTGGGGAGGGTGAATGGATTCCCAAAAGGACTACGTGCTGAGGACCGTCGAAGAGCGCGGTATCAAGTTTGTGCAGCTGTGGTTCACCGACGTGCTCGGCATCCCGAAGGCGTTCAGCATCACGCCCGCCGAACTCGAGAACGCCCTCGAGGAGGGTATGACCTTCGACGGTTCGGCAATCGACGGCTTCTCACGCGTCCAGGAAAGCGACGTGCTGGCGGTGCCCGACCCCAAAACCTTCCAGATGCTCGCCTACCTCGAGGGAGGGGCGCCCGTGGCTCGCGTGGTGTGCGACATCTTCAACCTGGACGGCTCGCCGTTCGAGGGCGACCCCCGCCACGTACTCCGCCGCGCCCTAGACCAGGCCCATGACCAGGGCTTTTCTTTCTACGTGGCCCCAGAGCTCGAGTACTTCTACTTCGAGCCTGGCGCGAGTTCGGGGCAACCGCCCGTCCCCCTCGACGACGGTTCGTACTTCGCGCTCATGGGCAACGACCGGGCCACGGCGCTGCGGCGGGAGACGGTCCTGATGCTCGAGGAGATGGGCATCCCCGTCGAGTACAGCCAGCACGAGGATGCCCCGAGCCAGCACGAGATCGACCTGCGTTACACCGACGCAATGACCATGGCCGACACGGTGATGCTGGTCAGGGTGGTGGTGAAGGAGATGGCGGCCCGTCAGGGGATCCTCGCGACCTTCATGCCCAAGCCGCGGAGCGGGGTACAGGGCTCGGGCATGCACACTCACATGTCGTTGTTCGACGGGGACACGAACGCCTTCTACGACGATTCCGACGAGTACCACCTCTCTGCCGTCGCCCGCCAGTTCATCGCCGGCGTGCTGCACCACGCCCAGGAGATCACAGCCATCACCAACCAGTGGGTGAACTCCTACAAACGCCTGATCATCTCGCAGCAGGACCAGCCGCTCATCGAGGCCCCGGTGTACATCTCCTGGGCGCAGAACAACCGCTCGGCCTTGGTCAGGGTGCCGATAACGAAGAAGGGCAAACGGGAGTCCACCAGGATCGAGTACCGGGCGCCCGACCCCGGTGCCAACCCGTATTTGGCTTGGGCCGTGGTCCTCGCCGCCGGGCTGGCCGGGGTCAAAGGGGGCTACGAGCTCCCGAGGGAGGCCTCGGCCAACATCTACCACATGTCTGCCCAGGAGAGGCTGGCCGACGGCATAGGCTCCCTGCCCGCCTCCCTCGCCGAGGCTCTCGATGCCATGGAACGCTCCGAACTGGTCGCCGCAACCCTTGGCGAACACGTGTTTGAATGGTTCCTACGCAACAAGCGGGCGGAATGGGGTGCCTACAAGTCCGAGGTAACCTCTTTCGAGCTGCGGCGTTACCTCGAGACATTGTGATGGAGCCGCTGCTCGTCTTCCCCGACCCGCCCCCGGCGCCGCTCGCCCACGGTTTGGCCATGGCCAGCTACACGTGGAAAGCCGTCATGTCAGTGGCCGACGTCGAGCAGTGCGAGCCCGAGGACGGCTGGTCCGGCGGGGTCGTGTGCGCCGACGAACAGCCCGACGCAGCGTTTGCCCTCTGCCGCTCCTTACGCAAGCGCGATGTGCCGTTCGCTCCTTTGCTGCTGCTCCTCTCGCCTCAGCAGCTGGGCGCCCTGGAACTGCGCGAGGACCTGTTCGACGATTTCTGCGCGACGCCCTGCGACCCCCGCGAGCTCGAGGCCCGCCTGTCCCACCTGTTCTGGCGCACAGGCCGGGGGTTGCGCCCCGAACTGGTCGAGTACGGGCCGCTGGTGCTCAACCTGGAGACCTACCAGGCGTCGGTGGCGGGGCGCCCGCTGTCCCTCACGTTCATGGAGTACGAGCTGCTCAAGTTCCTGGCGACGCACCCAGGCAAGGTGTTCACCCGGGAAACGCTGCTCTCGAGGGTGTGGGGCTACGAGTACTACGGCGGCGCCCGTACCGTTGACGTCCATATCCGGCGCCTGCGAGCCAAACTCGGTGAGGAGCACGCCAACCTCATCTCCACCGTGCGCTCGGTGGGCTACCGCTTCGGCCAGAGCCGCTGGGCGCTCTGAGGCAGCCCAAGCGGCTCGCCTGGCGAGCCCTTGTAAGTCGGCCGTTATTGTCGGCCGTTATGTCGGCGGCGTCGGCGTCGGGAGGGGCAGGTAAGCCCAGGCCTCTACTTCAACCAGGGCGCCCAAGGGCAAGCCGGCCACGGCTATCGCCGAACGCGCCGGCCTGTGCTGCCCGAAAGCTTCGGCGTAGACACCGTTGACGGTGGCAAAGTCGCCGATATCGGCCATGAACACGGTCGTCTTCACGACGTCTTCGAGCCGGGCGCCATGCTCGGCCAGTACCGCGGCAACATTGGCCAACGCCTGTTGCGACTGCGCTACGACACCTTCGACGAGAACGCCGTCCTTCAAGCCGACTTGGCCCGAGACGACGAGCCAAGGCCCGGCGCGCACGGCCGGGGAGTAGTGAGCGACGGGGCGAGGCGACAGGGTCTAGCTGAAGGACTGCCCGCAGCCGCAGGTGCGGGTGGCGTTGGGGTTATTGATCGAGAAACCCGCCCCCTGGAGCCCGTCTTTGTAGTCGAGCGTGGCCCCAACGAGCAGGGCCGCGCTGGCGGGGTCGACAACCACCCTTAACCCGCTGCCGCTGGACTCGAGGTCGTCGTCCATCAGGTCGCTGTCGAAGAACATCTCGTAGGAGTAGCCCGAGCACCCACCGGGGCGTACCGCGACCCTAAGGAACAGCTCGGGGTTGCCCTCCTCTTCGAGCAGCTCCTTTACCTTGGCGGCAGCCAGGTCGGTGAGGACGAGGGTCTCGGTCGTGGGACTGGATGTGGTGCTCACTGCTCCTCCTGTGCGCACTGGCTTTGCGCTCATGGTACATGTTGGCCACGGATAAAGGACCGGCGCGGCGCCAGCAGCACAAGTTGGCCACGGGCGCACCCCTACCATGGGACCGTGGCCCGCAACGAACCGCCGACCGAAGCCGCCGTTATCGACGCGCTCCGCCAGGTCGTCGACCCTGAGCTGCGCGACAACATCGTGGACCTCGGCATGGTGGACGCCGTGCACGTGGGCGAGGGTGGCGCGGTCGAAGTGCGGGTGGCTCTGACCACTCCCTCGTGCCCGTTGCGGGGGCAGATAAAGGCGGAGGTCACCGCCAGGGTGGGAGCCGTGCCGGGGGCCCAATCGGTGCGCGTCACGACCTCGGCGATGGGCCCGGAACAAAAGGCCAAGTTAATGGCTCGGGCGCGCTGGA
This sequence comes from Acidimicrobiales bacterium, assembly GCA_035503975.1. Taxonomy (GTDB): domain Bacteria; phylum Actinomycetota; class Acidimicrobiia; order Acidimicrobiales; family Palsa-688; genus DATJMJ01. Next base: position 27,308 of record DATJST010000048.1, read on the forward strand.
AGGCGGCACAAAGCCCGCCCAAGACGGCTGTGCCGCCGGGAGCGCGCGCTCTGGCCATATCGTCTGGCAAGGGCGGGGTCGGCAAGTCCTCGGTCGCAGTCAACCTGGCCGCGGGCCTCGCGGCGCGTGGCTACAGCGTGGGGGTGCTGGACGCCGACATTGCCGGGTTCTCCGTGCCTCGCCTGCTCGGCCTGAGCGGACAGCTCGAGGCCGCCTTCGACCCCGAGACGCCCGGTCGCAAGGTCATCAAGCCTCTGGTGCGGCGCGTAGGCGAAGGCGAACTGCGCGTGGTGTCCATGGGCTTCTTGTCTGCCGAAGACGAGCCGGTGATGTGGCGGGGACTGATGCTCAACCGGGCCGTGCAGCATTTCCTCGAGGAGGTGTCCTGGGGGGAGATCGACTACCTCGTCGTGGACATGCCGCCAGGGACCGGTGACGTGCAGATGGGCTTGGCCCGTATGCTCCCGAGCGCCGAGGTCGTGGTCGTCACGACACCGGCCCAAGCGGCGCAAAAGGTGGCCTCCCGGGCAGCGGCAATGGCCCGCAAGAGCTACCTACGCGTGGTCGGGGTAGTCGAGAACATGAGCGCTTTCGTCTGCGACCACGGCCAGCGCTACGAGCTCTTCGGGAGCGGCGGAGGGCAGCGTTTGGCCGACGAGGTCGGTGCCCCACTGCTGGCCAGCATCCCGCTCGAGCCGGCCGTGCCCGCCGCCGGCGACCGGGGCGAGCCGGTCGTCCTGACGCCCGGGAGCGCGGCTGGGGAAGCCTTCGCCGCCTTGGCCGGCACCGTCATCGAGCGTTGCCCACCGTTACAGATGGGCTCGTGCACCGCTCGGCTGTTGGATGCCCTGAGCTCGCTGGGACCGCGCCGATCGCCGCAGGCGGCCGGGGACCGCGCGCTCGACCAGGCAGCGGGCTCAGCGACGGACGCGGCAGCGGACGCGGCGACGGCCGCGGCGGGCGCGGCTCAAACAAGTTCTCTGGCTCTGTAGCCTACGTAATCACTCAGCGCGCGACCACCACGCCGCACCGCGTCAGGTGCTTCACGTCTTGTCGCAACACGTGCGGACCCCTATGCGCGCGTGCAATTGTGGGGCATCCCTTCTTTGGGGCCGGGCCAGCCCGCGGGTGGCACGGTAAAGGTCAGTGGTTATGAAGTAGGCCCAGCGACTGCAACGCACGGCATGAAGGGAGCAGGGGGAGTGAACCCAAGCCATCAACAGCAAAGGTCGGACATATCGGTTGTCCAATTGGCAGAGGCCTTGATCCAAGGTGACGTGCTCATCGCGCTCCAGGAACGTGGCGAGGCGGCACCAGCTTGGGGTTACCTCAACCTGCTGGCTCACAGTGACCGCGGTTCGCTGCGCCGTGTCCGGGATTTCAACCAATCACGGCGGCCGTTGTCCGGCTGGGGCACAGTGGTCTTCGACCTGATAGTCGACATGCTCAATTCCGCCCCCAGCGAAGACGACCTGCAGGCGCTGCAACGCAAGGCACTGGTGCCGCTCGAGCTCAAGATCTGGGATGGCCGCGAGGCTCTCAGCTCCCCACAGGACCTCGACATTTTGGTGCGTAGCGCCCTCTACCGCTACATGGGCCAACTCTAGGCTGAGCTTTACAGCTCGCACTTGCGAGCCTCGGCGGCTCTGCTGCTCGCAAATGCGGTCGGCGGCAGGCTAAGCTGCCGCTCGTGCGTCTCCTCTCCGTTTCTTGCTCGCTCGCACGCGCCGCCGCCATTGGCTCGGCCCTCGCCTGCTCCGCTCTGGGTCTAGCTGCCGTGGTCGGCAGCCCCACCTTGGCCGCCGCCTCGGGCACCCCGGTCGACGTCTACTACGCGGCCTCGCTGGAAGACATCATGAACAACCAGATCGGGCCGGCCTTCGACGCAGCCTCCGGCGACAGGTTCGTCGGCTTCCCCGGCCCTTCCAAGATGCTCGCCTCCGAGATCAAGGGCAAGCTGGTGAAGGCGGACGTCTTCGTCAGCGCGGCACCGGCCGTCAACAAGACGCTCGAAGGCGCCGCCAACGGCGGTTGGGTCAGCGGTTATCACGCGTTCGGCAAGACCGTGCTCGAGATCGGCTACGACCCGACGAGCAAGTTCGCCCCGCAGTTGAAGACCGAGCCCTGGTACAAGGTTGTCGTACTGCCGGGTTTCCATCTGGGCCGCACGGACCCAACCACCGACCCCAAGGGGGCGTTGGCGGTCGAGGCGCTCGAACAAGGGGCGACGAAGTACAACGAGCCCGCCCTCAAGGCCCTGGCAACAGACAAGAGCGACGTGTTCCCCGAGGCAGACCTGGTGGGCCGGGTGCAGTCGGGCGAGCTCGACGCCGGTTTTTTTTACGCGGTCGAGGCGCTCGCTGCGCACATCCCAGCGGTAGCGCTCACGGGGTTCTCGCTCTACGCGACCTATACGGTCGCGGTGCTCAACCATGCGCCGGACGCGGCCGCAGCCAAGGTGTTCGCCGCCTTCTTGTCCAGCCCCAAGGCCGTGGCCATACTGCGCGCGGATGGCATGATTACGCACTAGTGCCAAGGCTGGCAGCGTTCGGCCCGTTTGCCCAAAGCCTCTTGCGAAGGGCTAGCAGCTGTCCTGTAAGCGGTCAACGGCGCGCTTGCGGTCCCTGGTGGCAGCCTTAAATGGCCGTGCCCCGCCCTGGGAGCACAGCCCGTAGCCCGCTGCCGTGGCTCGCTGGCATCCTCCTCGCGTACCTCGTAGCCCCGCTCGCGCTGTTCTTGGCGCGCAGCGCCGGCCACCCGAGCGAAGGCTTCTCCCAAGCCGGGCTCTTCGGCGCGCTCGCCACATCGGCGGAAGCGGCGACGATCACCACGAGCCTGGTTGCGCTCTGCGGCCTCCCGCTCGCCTACCTCCTGGCCCGCCACCACGGGCGCCTGGCTGGCATCGCCGGGGCTGCCGTGCAGCTCCCCTTGGCGCTGCCACCTCTCGTTAGCGGGGTGGTGCTGCTTTACCTCTTCGGCCCCAACTCGACGCTCGGCACCTTGGCCAATGGCCGTTTCACGGAATCGGTCATGGGGATCGTGCTCGCGCAATCGTTTGTTTCGTCGCCGTTCCTGGTGATCGGCGCCCGGTCAGCGTTCCGTGCCGTGGGGGCCGACCTGGAGGAAGTAGCCGCGACCACGGGCATGGGACCGCTCGCTCGGTACTTGCGGGTGGCGCTCCCGCTCGCTGGGCCAGGGGTACGTGCGGCCCTGGTGCTCACTTGGCTGCGGGCGTTCGGTGAGTACGGGGCGACCGTGATGATGTCTTACTACCCCTTCTCGCTGCCGGTCTTCATTTATGTCCAGTTTTCGGCAGTCGGTTTGCCTGCCACGCAGGCGCCTGCGTTGTTGGCCCTGGGCCTCGCCACCATCGTCGTCATATTGGGCCGTGCCCACTTCCCGGCACACTTCCCAGCCCGGCGGAGATCCAGGGAAAGGGCTGCCGTCCCAGTCACGGCCGCCGCGGTCAGTCCGGCCGTCGCCGCTGGTCCCCCGGTGCCGGTCGGCTTCCGGCTGTCCATAACCACGGGCTCGTTCCACCTCGAGCTCGCCCACCAGGCGGGCAGCCACCGCCTAGCCATCGTCGGCCCCTCGGGGGCCGGCAAATCGCTCACGCTGCGGGCGCTGGCCGGTCTCCTCCCCGGCGACGTGACCTTCGCCGAGCGCCCCGTGGGCCACCTACCCGCGGAGCACCGGCGAGTTGGCTACGTGCCCCAGGGCCAGGCACTGCTGCCGGACCGTTCGGCATG
>DATJST010000049.1:0-10340 GCA_035503975.1 Acidimicrobiales bacterium
AGCGGCGGGTTGGGAGGAGAAGGGAGTGTAGGCGTACCAGCTGCAGCCGGCGCGGCGATGGGCGCCGCATGCGCCGGCGGGGCCGGCTGGCTGGCGGGAGCGCTGGTCAGGGAGCCGGTGGTCCCGTGCTCTGTGAGAGCAGGAGCGCGCAGGCCGGCGGGGGCCTGCCCGAGCCGCGCCGCGGCCGCCGGGACCTCACCCGGCGTAGTACCAGGTACCGTGCCTGCCACGCCGGCGGGGCGCGGGCCAGGCGGAGGCGGGACCGGGGTCGCCCTCCGGCCAGGGGGGATGGCGCCGTCGCGGAGGTCGGGCCCCGCCGGGCCCGAAGGGGCCGACACCCCCGGCGGAGCGCTGTGCACCACGGCCGCGCGGCGGTGTGGCTCGGTTACCGGCAGGCCGGCATGGCCATCAGCAATGGGCGCTGACGTGGCGGCAGTCACTGGGGTAGGAGCGGGCGCGGCAACAGGACCAGCGGCAACAGCAATAGGGGCGGCCGGCCCGGGCCCGCCCACAGCCAGGTCCGGTGCGGCGTGCTCGAGGGCACCTTGCGGCTCTTCGGGCGGGTGAGCGCGTTTGAGCCCGTCGCGCTCGGCTTTGCGCCGCACGCGGTCAGCCTGGGCTTCCTCGATGCTCGAGGAGTGACTGGTGACCCCGATGCCCATGGCCAGGCATAGCTCCAGCCCTTCTTTGTTGGTCAGTCCGAGCTCCCGCGCCAGCTCGTACACCCGCATCTTCTTGGCCAAATTGTGCCCTGGTCCCTTTCCTCAGTCCTTTGGTCCTACGTCCTGTACTTCAATCCTCGCACGTTCCGAGCACGTACTGAGCAGCGCCTCGACCTCGCCAGGTACCACATCGCGCCGCAACGCCCTCGAAAAGGCCCGGCGTTTAGCAGCCTTGGCAATGCAGTCCGGTCGCGCCAGCTCTGTTGTCTCGAGCCGGCACAACCAAGCCCCTCGCCCTGGTGCAGTGCGATCCGTGACGAGCCGGCCGTCCTGGCCCAACGTCACGCGCACCAGTGTACCGGTGCCGCGCTGGGCTCGGCAGCCGATGCAGGTACGTGTTGGTGCTGCCGTTTAGCCGGCTCCTTCCCCGGCCGAACCCTCGCTGGTGGCGTCTGCGGTGGCCGTACCCGGCGTGGTCACGCCGTCGGCGGGCGAGGCGACCGAACCGGCCTCCCACTCTTCGGCCGATACTGCCTCACCGCCCCCGGCCGGTTGCCAGACCATTTCGCCCGCCTCGTTTTGGACCCACTCGCCTTCGGCCCACTCCTGGGCCGCGTAAGCCTCCTCCTCGGCCAGTTGGCTCTCGCTCTTGATGTCGATCCTCCAGCCGGTGAGCCGGGCCGCCAAACGAGCGTTCTGTCCCTCCTTGCCGATCGCGAGGGAAAGCTGATAGTCGTTGACGACCACAATGGCCGTGCCTGACTCGTCGTCAAGCTCGACGTCTTTCACCTTGGCCGGTTGCAGGGCACGCATAACAAACTCGCGGGCGTCTTCGGAGTAGGGCACGATGTCGACCTTCTCACCGCGCAGCTCGGTCGTCACCATCCGGACCCGCGCGCCGCGCGCGCCCACGCACGCTCCGACGGGGTCCACGTTGGGATCGTTGGACCAGACGGCGATCTTGGTGCGGTGCCCCGGCTCACGCGCCGCCGCCTTGATCTCGACGATGCCATTGGCGATCTCAGGCACCTCCAGCTCGAACAGCCTCTTGATGAGCCCCGGGTGAGTCCGGGAGACGACGATCTGAGGGCCCTTGCTGGTCTTGCGCACTTCGACGATGTAAGCCTTGAGCCGCGCGTTGTGCTCGTAGTGCTCGAAGGGCACTTGCTCGGCCTGGGGCAGCAAAGCTTCGACCTTGCCCAGGTCGAGCAAGGTGTAACGGTTGTCGCTTTGCTGGATGATGCCGGTCACGATGTCGCCCTCGCGCCCCGCGTACTCCTCGTACTTGAGGTCCCGCTCGGCCTCCCGGATGCGCTGGAAGATGACCTGCTTGGCCGTCTGAGCCGCGATACGCCCGAAGTCCTTGGGCGTATCGTCCCACTCGCGCACCACGTTGCCCTCGTCATCGAGCTCTTGGCCGTAGACCCGGATGTCCCCCGAGTCGGGCTCGATGGTGACCACAGCCTCCTCGGCGGCACCCGGCATCCGCTTGTACGCCGCCACCAGCGCGTTGGCGAGCGCGTCCAGCAGGACGTCGACACTTATGCCCTTGTCCTTGGCGATCTGCTGTAGGGCTTCGAAAAAGGCCAGGTTGTCTTTCATCCAGCCTCCTCAGTGGCACTGGCCACCGGCTGCGTGCTGCGGTCGAGGACACCCTTGCGCGCCGGGTGCTTTGGACGGGCGGGCTTGGGTGCTTGGCCCCAGCTGAACACGACGTTGGCGCGCTCAACCAAGTCCAGGGGCACATGGATCTCTTCGCTCCCGGCCTCAGGCACGACCGTTTGCAACGTGATGTCGGCGTCGGTGGCGGCCAGAAGCACGCCCTGCAGCCGGCGTGGGCCGTCGCTACCGGCTGCGCGCTTTACCGCCACCTCGTGGCCGATGTAACGAGCGAAATGCCGCGGGTAGCGCAGCCGCCGCTCCAGGCCGGGGCTCGACACCTCGAGGCTGTAACGGCCAGCAGGGACCAGGTCGTCCCGCCGGTCCAGCTCCTCGGATATGGCCACGCTCACCTCGGAGATGGCCTCCAGGTCCAGCCCGGAGGCCCGCTCCACCATCACCCGCAGCGAGGTGCCGGTCCGCTCGACGTCCCAAATCTCGAGGCCCGCGGCGCTGACCACCGGCCGAAGGGCCTCGGAAATGTCTTCTTCGGCGCCCAACACAACACCTCCTCACGTGGTCAAGGTTCACTCAAACAAAAACGTGGGCACCCTGCGAGGCAGGACAGCCCACGCCCAACATCACACCAGCGACTCAGGCATTATAGCCCCGATAGGCGATTCCGCCGCCCGGGAGGTGCTGCCAAGCGCGCTCGTCGTGGCCGCCCTGGTGGGTACCTGCTGGCCGCGTTGGGCAGCCTGTTCAGCGGGCCGCGAGGCCCGGCCCTACTTCCAGCGAAAGTAAACGAACAGCCGGCCGAAGTTGTCGGAGTCCTTTTCCACTCGGTGGTAGAGCGCCTTCACGTCTTTTTGGTCCAGGAAACGCAGCACGCGCTTTTTCAGCTGGCCCGAGCCTTTGCCGGGGATGATCTCCACCTCGCTGGCCCGGATCCGCACCGCCTCATCGATCACCGCCCGCAGTGCCCGGTCGATCTCGTCGCCCTTGTTGTATATCTCGTGCAGGTCGAGCTTGAGTTTCGACACACTCGATGTTACGGCGCCGCCAGCTCGCTGTCGTCAGTGCCCGCATAGGTGGCCACCAGGGCGTGCCCGACGCCCAGCAGGTACAGCCGCGCCTCGGCGGGGGCGACGACTTCGACCCCGCGCCCGAGGCCGGCAAGTTGGGCGGCGACGAGGTCGGGCCGTGCCCCGCGCACCGTCACCGGGACGCGGCCGTCCTCACCGGGAGCCTCGGTCGTGATGCGCCCGTCGAACAGCCACTCGAGCGCCCGCACGAGAGCCGGCTCGGCCAGAACAGACACTTCGGCGGGCATGCGCATCTCGTCCACGCGTTCAGCGATCTCGCGCCAAGCCTCGGCGAAATCGAAGCCCTCGGGCCGGACCACTTTCGCTTCGAGAAGCTCCACCGAGCGCACCCGGCTCACCCGGAAGGTGCGTGACCCGTCCTCGGTCCCGCCGACCAGGTACCAGGTGGCCCCTTTGCAGGCGAGGCCCAGCGGGTGCACCACCCTGACGGTCGTCTTGCCCGTCCGGTCGGCATAGCCGAGCCGCACCTGGCGGCCCTCCGCCGTCGCCTCTTGGAGCGCCCCGAGGTGATGGGGCCGGGAAGCCGCCCGCCGGCGGTCGCCCCAGCCCTGGGGATCGAGGACGATCGTCGCGGCCGCGGTCTCGGCGCTCGTGCGCAAGGTCTCCGGCAACGCCCGTACCAGCTTGCGCAACGCGGCCTTCAGCTCCGGGGTAGCTTCCGACGCCGGGCCGGCCACCAGGAACAAGGCGCGCGCCTCGGGCGCGGTCAGGCCCGACAGGTCGGTGCGGCCGCCGCCCAACAGGCGCCAGCCCCCATTCCGCCCCCTCTCGGAGTACACAGGCAGGCCGGCCATGCACAGGGCGTCCAGGTCACGCCGGGCCGTCCGCTCGGAAATCTCGAGTTCGGCGGCGACTTCGGCCGCGGTCACGCGCTGGCGTTGCTGGAGGAAGAGCAGCAGGGCCACAAGCCGGTCCGCCCGCATATGCCACGATCCTCTCACTAAATGCGGTCAAATCATGGCCACTTTTGTAGCCGACCGGGCCCCGTGCCGCGGGCCGGCTAGCGACGGAACACTTTCTACTAGCGGCGCAGTTCGGGGCACATGTCAGCGACCCGGCGCAAACCCTCGACGAGGCCCTCGTCGGCAACCTCCAGGGCCGCGTCCAGGCCGAACCAACGTACGTTCGCGCTTTCGCCCTCTTGGGGAGCAGGGTCGGCGTCGTCCGGGCACTCGAGCAGGTAGCGCAGGTCGAGATGGACGTGGCCGGCCGCCGCGGGATGAACGTCGACGTGCACCAGGCACGGCCCGCCCGGCGGGTGTTGCAACGCAAGCCCTGTTTCCTCGTTCCCCTCCCTCAAAGCCGCCTCCCAGGGGGCTTCGCCGGCATCGACGTGACCGCCGGGCTGTACCCATATGCCCAGCTTGCGGTGGACGAGCAGGACCGTTCCCCGGCGCCCGACGACGAAACCCGAACCGGTGACGTGCACGGGACCAGCCTCCCGGCTGAAGGGGTCGGCCAGCCCGTCCAGTTCGACCAGGGTGCGCCGGCGCGACTCCAGCTCGCGGGGCGAAGCCGCAACAAAATCCTGCACCGCCCGGCGGACGGCGACGACCAGCTCAGCCTTCGGGTGCGCCGGTGGTCCCACGTGCCAGCCGCCGGTTGATCAACTCGACCCGGGCCTCGCTGTTGTTGGCGTCCGCACCTCTGTCTTCGTACAGTGCCCTGCGGTCGGCCTCTGCCTCGGCCGCGGCGCCCCGGTCGGCGGCGGCGAGGCGAGCTTCGAACCCCTCTTTGACGAGCTTCTCGGCCTCCTCCACGAGCGCATGGACCATCTCGTCTTCGGGTACGACGCGCACGATCTCGCCCTTTATGAACAGGTGACCGCGGTGCCTCCCCGCAGCAATGCCTAGGTCGGCGGCACGAGCTTCTCCGGGGCCATTGACCACGCAGCCCATGACGGCGACCTGCAAGGGGATCTCGCGCGCCTCGAGGGCGGTCTGGGCCTCTTGGGCGACGCGGTACACGTCAATCTCGGCTCGCCCGCAAGAGGGACAAGCGATGAGGTCGACGTTGCGCCGCTCGCGCAGCCCAAGGCACTCGAGGAGCGTCCTACCCGCCTTGGCTTCTTCCACCGGGTCAGTGGTCAGCGAGTAGCGGACCGTGTCGCCGATGCCCTCCATGAGCAGGGTGCCCATACCGGCTGTGCCCTTGATCGTGCCCGCTGGAGGCGGACCGGCCTCGGTCAAGCCCAAGTGGAGCGGGTGATCGACAAGCTCGGAGAGCTGGCGGTAAGCCTCGACCATGAGCGGGACCCGGGAGGCCTTCACGGAGATCTTGACGTTGTCGAAGCCGACCTCGGCAAACAGGCCGAGCTCGATCTGGGCCGACTCCACGAGCGCTTCGGGAGTAGCTTCGCCGTACTTCTCGTACAGGCGCTTGTCGAGGGAGCCGGCGTTGACGCCGATGCGCACGGGTATTCCCCGGTCCTTGCACTCGCGGGCCACGAGCTTTATCTCCTCGGGCTTGCGCAGGTTGCCCGGGTTGAGGCGCAGGCAGTGCACTCCCGCCTCGAGTGCCGCAAGCGCCATCTCGACATGGAAGTGGATGTCTGCCACGACAGGCACAGGGCTGCGGGGCACGATCCGGGCAAGCCCAGCGGCGGCCTCAGGCTCGTTGCAGGTGCAACGCACAATGTCCGCACCGGCCGCTTTGAGGGCGTAGATCTGGGCCAGGGTGGCGTCGACGTCAGCCGTCTTGGTGGTGGTCATGGACTGTACGGTGATGGGGCTCCCACCGCCCACCGGCACCGTGCCGACCATTATCTGCCGGGTCTTCCTGCGTTGGTAGCGTTGCAAGTCCGCCCTCCGGTACCGGGGTCTCAGGCCAGGACCTGGCGCAGGTCCATGAACATCGCGGTCACAGCGTAGAACAGCAGGACCCCGATTACGGCGTACACGATCGGGGCCATCTTGTTGACGTCGGCGTGGTAGGGGCGACGGGCCAACAGGCTCCGCACCTTCTCGTACAAGGCGATCACGACGTGGCCGCCGTCCATTGGCAGCAGCGGCGCCATGTTGAAGATCCCGATGAAGATGTTGATGAGGATGAGCAGGTAGAGCACTTCTGACCACCCGACCTGGGTGGCCTCATTGGCCAGCTTGACCACGCCTATCGGCGAGACAAAGCGCTTGCCGGTGGCCGCCGCCTGAGGGTTGGCCACCATATGGAGGTACTGGCCGACATTTCCTACGACATGGCCGATCGACGTGACCGAGTAGACGACGGTCGACCCGAAGGCCGTCCCCGCGTGCTCCACCGAACCGATCAAGCCGAAGTGGCTGACGTCGCTCACCTCGATCCCGAGGAACCCGGTCGGGCGGTTGTCTATCGGCGTGCTCTGCCCGGCGATGACGACCTTGGCGCCGTTAGCCAGGCGCACGGGACGCAGCACGACGGTACGCCCGTCCCGCTCTACCGTGATCACGACCAGTCCCCCCGGGCGGGCCTTCAGATAGGCGCTCAGTTGGTCCCAGTTGGAGAAATGGTGGCCGTTGATGGCAATAATGCGGTCGCCGGGGCGCAGGCCGGCCAGCTGGGCAGGGCTCTTTCCATGGGTGAAGGTGTCGACTGCCGCAATCGGGTTGTTGGCCGCTGGGTTGGTGATGAAGTTGCCGATGTCCCCGGGGCCCCAGAAGAGGACGACCAGCAACAACAGGGCCAAGACGAAGTGCGTGAACGAGCCGGCGCACGCCACGGTGAGCCGGCGCCAGGTCGGCTGGTTCCGATAAGCCCGGGGCTCGTCCTCGGGCGCAACTTCCTCGGCGTTGGTCATGCCCACGATCCGGCAGTAGCCGCCAAGGGGCAGGGCTTTTACGCCGTACGTGGTCTCTCCCTTGGTCACCGACCAGACCCTCGGCCCGAAACCGACATAGAACTCGGTCACCTTCATGCCCGCCAGCTTGGCGGTGACGAAGTGGCCGAACTCGTGAAGGACGATCATCACGACCAGGGCGAGGACAACGAGCACCGTGTCGAGGGCTCCGAAAAGGTCCGCGACCACCAGGCCGGCGGCGACGACCACCGCCAGGCGGAGCAAAGCACCGCGCTGCTCACGCAGGTCCATCGGGGTGCCGCGGGTGGTAGACAGCTCAGCCATCGGTGCCGACCGCCCCCCCGGCGACGGGCCCCAACAGCGCCTTCCCGGCCAAGGCAGCAGATGGCGCCGGCAGCCGCCGCACTTGCTCTGCCGCGAGAGCACGCGCCTCGGCATCGGCACCCAGTACGTCGTCGACGTCGCGAGGCTCGCTCGCTACGAAACGCGCCAGCACGGAAGAGATCACGTTAGGTATCTCGACCCAGCGCAAGCGACCACTTAGGAACGCGCCCACGGCTACCTCATTGGCCCCGTTGAGGCAAGCCGGTGCGGTGCCGCCCGCCCGGCCGGCGGCATAAGCCAGCTCCAAGCAGGGGAACGACCGCGGGTCGGGCGGTTCGAAGTCGAGGTGCCCGAGCCGCGCCCAGTCGATAGCGCCATAAGCGGTGGCCATACGTTCAGGGTAGGAGAGGGCGTAGCCAATGGGGAGGCGCATGTCCGGCAGCGACAGCTGGGCGATGGTCGCCCCGTCGCTGTACTCGACCATCGAATGGACAACCGACTGGGGGTGGACGACCACGGCTATCTGGTCGTAGCCAACGTCGAACAACAAGTGGGCCTCGATCACTTCGAGGCCCTTGTTCATTAGGGTCGAGCTGTCCACGGTGATCTTCGGGCCCATTCTCCAAGTGGGATGGGCGAGGGCATCGGCCACCGTCACCTCTCCCAGCTCGTGACGGGAGCGTCCCCGGAACGGGCCACCAGAGGCCGTGATCACCAAGCGGCGCACGTCCCGGCCGCCGAGCCGGGCGGCGCCGTCGCTCGGAGACCGCAGGCATTGGTGGACGGCGCAGTGCTCGGAGTCGACGGGCACCAGGTCGCCAGTGCTGGCCGCCCATGCTCGTTTCACCACCGGTCCCCCGGCGATCAGCGACTCCTTGTTGGCCAGGGCAAGGCGCCGGCCCGACCGCAGGGCAGCCAGAGTTACCGGGAGAGCGGCAAAGCCAACCACGCTGTTGAGCACGATGTCGGCATCTTCGACCAGAGCGGCGAGGGCACCCTCGCCCGCCAGTACCTCAGTCCCCGGGGGGGCCAGGGCCGCCAGTTCGCGGCCTTTCGCTGCGTCTGCAATCGCCAACCGGCGCGGCCGGAAGATCGCGGCCTGGGCGGCGAGGGCCTTTACGTCGGATCCGGCCCCGAGCCCGCTCACACCGAAGCGTTCGGGAGCGGCGGCGATTACCTCGAGCGCCTGGCGCCCAATCGACCCGGTGCTGCCGGCTATATAGACGTTGCGCCGCGGGACCGGCACCTTAGATGTGCAGCACGGCAACCAGCAGGTAGGTAGCCGGCAACACGAACAATAAGGAGTCGAAGCGGTCGAGCAAGCCGCCGTGCCCGGGCAGGAGGCTGCCCGAATCCTTGAGCCGCAGGTCGCGCTTGACCATCGATTGGACGAGGTCACCGAGCGGTCCCGCAATTGCCACGACCAGGCCGAGCTCGAGGCCATGCACCATCCCGCCCCATGGCGGCGAGAGGTAGCGGCCAATCAGTGCACCGGCGACGAGCGCCGCTATCCCCCCGGCGACAAAGCCCTCCCAGGTCTTGCCCGGGCTCGTGTGCGGCGCCAGCTGGTGCGAGCCAAATTGGCTGCCGGCAAACCAGGCCGCCATGTCCGCCACGACCGTAGGTACCACGGCCGCGAGGAAGAGGCGCTTGCCGTACGGTGCCTGCAGGAGCAAGCCGGCGAACGACCCGAGTACGCCGACCCAGGCAAAGCCGAGCACTGTGACGGCCACGTTCACCACCGGCCTGGCCTCGACGACACGCGCCAGGTACCACACAAGGGCGGCGGCAAGCACGACGAAGAACATCACCGGGAGCGAGCTCGTCCCCCGCCAGTAGGCCGCCAAGACCGCGCCGCCTGAGCCCAGGGCACCGACAAGGGTGGCAGGCCTGAAGCCGGCGCGCTGCAACATCGCGAACGCCTCCAGGGCGCACCCGAGGATGAGCACCGCCGATAACCCCACCAACGCCGCCGCGCCCACGATGTAGCAGATCACGAAGACGGCGGCCAGCGCCGTCCCGGTGGCAACTGCGGCGACCATGTTGCGCCCGCCCCGACCGCCGTTTGGGTCGGCCGTCAGGTCGTAGGGGCGCGCTGCCCCGCTACGGCCACCCAGGCTGCCAGGGCCAGCCTCCGATCGCTGAGCGCTCGAGGTCACGGCCGGGGTAGGGAGGGCAGGGTTGGGGGCGACGGCCCGGGACCGAGCCGGGCCCGAGGACGCCGGCGCCGGTGCGGGCGTCCCCGCGCCTCTCCTCCTCCCCCGTCCCTCAACGCGGGTGCTCACGGGTGCGGGCTCCGGCGCGGCGGCAAGACCGGGTGGGCCAGTCCCTGGCCCTGGTAAGGCCGGCCCGTTGCTCCCGGCCCAGCCGGGTGGGGCCTCGCTCGCAGGAGCGGCCGCCCAGCGCGCCTCGGGCGGCAGGTCAGGTCCAGGTCCACCGGGGTCGGAGGGGCCCCGCCCAGAACGGTCGCGCTCGAGCCGCTCGAAGTCCTCGTCGAACGAATATGGGCTACCGGGTTGCGGTGGAGGTGTGACCGGCTCGTCCTCCTGGTCTACCAGGTCCTCGACACCAGGGCCGTCGGACCAGTCGCTGACGTCGTCGCGCCAGTGCAAGCCACGTGACCCGAGCAGGCGCCATGCCTGCATTTCGTCGTCACCGCGCTGCTCGGCCAGGGCACGTGGTACCTCGCCGGTGGGCGGGTCCGCCCAGTGCGGAAGTTCTGTACCCTCTCCTGAACTCATCGATGCGACCAACTCTTCGCTTGGTGCAACCTCATGAGGGTACTCCATCTGTCCTGGCTGTTCGGGTACCGTCGTGCCCGCTTGGTCAGGCGCGCCGGCTTGGTCAGGCGCGCCGGCTTGGTCAGGCGCGCCG
>DATJST010000050.1:0-9009 GCA_035503975.1 Acidimicrobiales bacterium
GTCGCCGAACGTAGGGCGGCTGCCCTGGTCGCAGCCGCGGGCGACGACGGCGACGCCCAAAACGGTGCCTTCTTCAGGGACTCAGCGCGTGACTTGCTCAAGGTTTACCTGCACGCCGCCGCGCTCGAGGGCCTGGACATCCGTTCTGTCCTCGCCTGGTCCCGGCGCCCCGACGACCTGACGCCGGCCGAGGTGCTGGCAACGTCTCCGTTCGCTGCCCCGGGGTGGTCCGACCTGATCGACTTGCACACCAGCGGTGCCACCGAGACGACCTCGGGCGTGCTGCGCTACGTCGGGCGCGCCCTGTCCTGCTTCAGCCACGAGGCAGTGGTCGAAGCCTGTTGCCCAGCGCCCGGCGACGAGCTTGACATCGCCCAGCTGCTGGCGAGCCGGGGGACCCTGTACCTCCTCGGTAAGGGGTCGCGCCTGGGGGCGGTCGCACCGCTCCTGACGGCCCTGGCGGACGAGACATTCGAATGCGCCGAGCGGTTGGCCGCTTGCATGCCGTCTCGTCGGCTCGACCCCCCGCTCCTCGGCCTGCTCGACGAGGCTCCCAGCATCGCCCCGATACCGAGCCTGCCCGACCTGTTGGCGGACGGGCGGGGCCGGGGCATCGTGCTCGTCTACGCCATGCAGTCCTTTTCCCAGGCGGTCTCACGCTGGGGGGCGCCTCGGGCCGAGACGATGGCCAACGCCACCACTATCACCGTGGTCCTCGGGGGCCTCACGTCCGCCGACGACCTGGCCAACCTCGAGCGCTTGTGTGGGCAACGCCGCGTGCGCCGCGTCAGCGTGCACCACAACTCGCCGGGCGGCCATGGGCGTGACCAGTCGCGGACCATTGGCTGGGAGAGCGAAGCGGTGCTCCGGGCCGACCAGATCCGCACGCTACCCGCCGGTACCGGCCTCGTTCTCTGGAGCCGCCTTCCGCCCGTGCTTGCCCGTTTGCCCCTCATGTCCGAGCGGCCCGACTGGCGCGCCGTGCGCCAGGAGGAGGCCGTGGCCCGTCAGGCCAATGACCGGGCCCGGGCGCGCCGGGCGTTCATCGACCGACCTACCCCCATCACTTCCCCTCGTCATATCCCACCCCTTCCGCAAGAAGCCTGACCAAGGAAGCGCTGACTATGAAGACCTTCCCTCCCTACCGCCCGTTCCGGGGTGTTGACCCGCCCCACTTCGTCGATCGTCCTGACCACGACCTTGGCGCACCCGGCGCGTGCACAGCCACGCTCGAGGCGCTCCGCCACGGCCCGAGCGACCCGAGCTTTCACCGCCTGGTCGTCGGTGGCCCCGCCATGGGCAAGACAGCTTTCTTGCGCGCCGTCGGCCGCGCTGCGGCCAACGAGCTCGGCTGGGCATTCGCGCACCATCGCTGCCGAGCCAAGGAGCGAGCGCTCGCCACGCTGGCCGGCGTCGTACTGTCCGGCGTGGAGCGTCGGTGGCGCGACGATCCGGGCGGCCGGGCCGAGACCGGGCTCAGGTCCGGCCCGGTTTGGAGCTGGCCCCGTACCCGTTCCGATGTCGCGGCTGGGACCGCGATCGGTGGCGAGGCGACGTGGGCGCAGTTGCGACGTGTGCTGCACTTGGCCGGCCGGTTTGCTTCGGGGCACCGCAGCGGCCTCCTCGTGGCGCTGGACGACGTCGACCGGTTGAGCTGGTCCGAGATCGAGGCGCTGGGCCACATGGCCCGAGACCTCTCGCGCCACAACCTGCCCATCGCCTTGCTGCTGAGCAGCGGCCAGGTGCTCGAGGCGCGCCTGGCACGAAGCCATTACTTCGAGTCCTCGTTCTGGCCGGCTCGCCTCGAGCCGTTTGACCGCGCCGAGGCGCGAGAGGCTCTCGTCCTACCTGCCTTGGACCTGGCGGTTGAATATGACGAAGGCGCCCTGGAGCTGTTGGCGCCGGCTTCGGGGGGCGCTCCTTTGGAGCTCCAACGGCTGGGCTTCGCCGCCTGGTCGGCCGCCGATGACGGCGGGGTCGTGAGCCTCGCCGCCGCCGAAGAGGCCCTAGGCGTAACCCTCCAGCTCGGCGCGGCCGAACCAGCGGCGCTCGCCTCCTAGCCGGGCGACGCTGGCGTCCTAGCCGGGCGGCGGGCGATGGCGTCCGAGCCGCGCGGGCCTATCGTTGCCAGATGGACAGCCCCTACCTCACCCGCATCGAGAGCGCTACGGCCAGGTTGTTGCACACCGTCGCCGGGCTCGACGACCTTGCGGTCGGCGAGCCGAGCCTTTGCCCAGGTTGGGACCGGGCCATGGTCATCACCCACCTTGCCGCCAATGCCGACGGTCTCAGCCGGGTGGTCGAGGCTGCATCAAAAGGCCAGGTGGGGGAGTTTTACCCGGGCGGCGCCGCGGCCCGCCAGGCCGAGATCGAAGCGGGCCGTGCCAGTCCGGCGCTCGAGCTGGAGCGCCGGCTGGCCGAGGCGTGTGCCCATGTCATGGCCGTCTTGGTGGACGCGCCGCAAAAGGTGTGGGATGCTCCTGCGCTACACATCAGCGGAGAGGTGAAGATCGGCCCCGGTCCCGTGGTCGGCCGCCTACGGGAGGTCGAGATCCACCATGTGGACCTCAACTGCGCCTATCGTCCCGAGGACTGGCCGTTCGGATGGGTCCTCGAAGAGATGGACCGGGCCATGCTCGGTCTGCCCGGACGCCTGCCGCCCGGCGTCGCGCTGGTGCTGCAGTCCACGGACGCTGGCCAACGCTGGGTGGCCGGAAGCGGCGACGCCGTCGAGGTCGCTGGTCCGACGGCTGAGCTATTTGCTTGGGTGACGGGCCGCGCCGCAAAGGTGGCCGGCCAGGACTGCCCGGCGTTGGGGCCGTGGCGCTAGGCGGCGGCCAGAGAGCCGCGGCGCCCTAGCTCCGCTCGGCCTCCGGGCAGGACTGCGAGCCGCGTGGGAACCCAGCTAGTGGCGGCTCAAGCGACGTTGCTTGTCGTGGCACTAGCTGTCGTTCTGGGAGGGTCGTCGCGGCTCTGGGCCTCCGGCCGGCTTGGCCGGCGGCACCTTGCGCTTGGGCTTGCCGGCGCTCGCCTTGGCGAGAGACTTCCTCTTCTTGGTCTTGAGGGGTTCAGGCGCAGCGGAGACAGCCTGCAAGAAGGTGCCCACTGTGGCCGTGAGCCGTTCGGGCGCGAGCGAGTAGAAGATCCGGTTGCCTTCCCGCCGCTCGTCGACCAGGCCGGCGGCCTTGAGCACCGCCAAGTGCCGCGAGACGGACGGTCCTGAGATAGGGAAGCGGGACGACAATTCGCCCGCGGCTTGCTCGGACCTTGCCAGTTGCTCGAGTATCGCGCGACGGGTCGTGTCTGCCAGCGCCCTGAACACCGCCGCTTGTTCCCGGGGGGCGGTCGCGGCCGGTTCCGGAGGCACCTAACTAATTTGCAATATAGCTAGCTAGCTGTCAACTCTGTAACGTGGCCGCCTTCGGCCGGCGTGACGCGCCGAGGTGGGCGCCGAGCATGAGGGGGCCGAGCATGAGGGCGCCGAGCGTGAGGGCGCAGGAGGGCGCCGAGCATGAGGGCGCCTGAGGCCCGGTCCGCCGGGCGGGCCTCAGGCGGCCAGGGCGGGCCTCATGCGGCGAGGCGCAGCTCGGGCAGGACCAGCCAGCGGTTGTCGTCGCCCATCTCGATGAGCAGGGCGGAGCGGCCTTGCGCGGCGAGCAGCCGGAGCTGGGTGCTCTTTGCCTCCCACTCATTGAGCTGGACGGCGAGGCGTTCTGCCGCGCGGCGGCCGCCGCAGCGCCAGGTCAATGAGACGTCGCTTGTTTCGATATGGCGGTGGTCCCCGGTGCGCGGGTCGCGGCGCTCGCCCACACCGCCCCGGAGCTGGGTGAACACCTCGTTGTCGACCACGTAGACGGCCTGCACTTCTACCCGTTCCAGGTCGAGGTAGAGGTCCGGGTCGCCCGGCATGAGACGGTGCTTCGCCAGCTGGGCACCGCTCGGGGAGCATTCCGGCTCGGCACCGGGCGGCCCGGCCCTGCCCGCGCTTAGCGCGTCGGCGCCGGCCGGCCCGCCCCTGGACGCTGCACTACCAGCCTGTTGACCACCTGCACTTGCGCCCCAGGGATGGCGCGAGCGGGCGAGCCATGGGAGCGTGGACGCAACCCGGCCAGGTCCGCCCCACGCCAGTGCCAGCGCCGGGCCGCCCAACATGGCCCCCGTACCGGCAAGCACGTGGCGCGCCGCCACCAGCGCGATCCCGGCTACGAGGCAGCAAAGTGCGGTGGCCAGCGGCCACCACTGGAGCAGCGGTACGTCGGTGTTCGGGCCGGCGCCGGGCCGAGCCTGTGCGGTCCCGGTCTCCTGGCTCCTGGAGGGCATTGCCGAACACCTACCCGCTCGAGGCGGTACTCAGCCCAAACAATCCATGGAAATTTAATGAGACTGGCCGGCGGCCCTGGAGCGTGCCGCGTAGCCGCTGCTAGAGGCCGAGCGCGGCACTGCAGGCAGGCCATGGCCCCCAGCCCTGCACCGCCTCGAGGTGCTCAGCTGCTTCATCCTGCAGCCAGTAGGGCTCGAGGTCCGGGCGCCCCGGGTACCCGAGGCCGGTCCAGGTGCTCGCGGCAAACTGGTAGGCGCCGTAGAAGCCATTGCCCGTGTCTTCCTGGTAATTGTCGCCCGATTCGCACTCCCGTAGCTCGAGCCACACCCCTCCGGCCGGTGGCGGGTCGCTGCCCTCACCGCTCGCGGCCGCCGCCGTGGTCGTCGTCGCCGGGGGAGCCGTGGTCGGCACCGTAGTGGCCGGGGTGGCGAGCAGCGGCAAGGTCGTTGCCGCCACCGTCGTCGCCGGCACGGTCGTAGTCGCCGGCCGCGTCGCCGCCGCAGGGGTGGCCGTGGGACTGGTCGACATCGGGCCGGCGACAGCGGTGCTCGTGTTGGCGCCGCCGGCCGAAGGCGGTCCGACCGCCACGGTGACAGCCCTTGTGGGTGGCGCCGAGCCGGTGGACCGCGGTCCTTGCTTGAAGCCGCTACCGGAGCTTGCGATGAGCTGGCCGGCCACCGCCGCGACGACACCTCCTCCGACCGGCAACCCAGTGCTTGCCCGGTTCTCCCGCGCGGCGGCCAGTTCCGCCTCCCGGGCTCGGGCTTGGTCGAGCATCTGCTGCAAGCGCGTCGCCTCTGAAAGCGCTGCGTCCCAGGCGTTGGCGGCCGCCCGCAGTGCCGAGAGGCCGGCACGCAGTTCGGTGTCGTAGCGCTTCGCGGCGACGGCGGCGTTGGCCCGGTCGGTTTCGTAGCCTGAGAGCGTCTGCGATAGGTCGCCCATCACCAGGTTCTCGTAATTGGCCCGCTCGACCTCGGCCATGCTGGCGCCCGGGTCCTGTGCGGCCGGCCCGGAGTTCGCCAGACCACCTGTGTAAGCGAGCGTCGCCTGCTGCTGGAGGAGCGTTTTCTGCCGGCTGAGCTGGTGGCGGGCCGTGGTCAGCTCGGTCAGGTCGGTCGCTCGTTGCGCCTTTAGGTAGTCGACGCGCGCGGCGTCGTACTCGTAGCTCGCCGCCCAGTAGTGGACCACGCGCGCCTCGGCGACGACCTCGGCCTGCAGGGCTCCCAGGCTCGAAGGGCCGTCGGCGCCGGCGGGCGCAGCCCGCGCCAGCGCGCCCGTGCTCACGATTGCTGCCGCGAGGCCCACCAGGGCCAATGGCAAGACCCTGGTCACCCGCAGCGCCCCAGCTTCCCCTCCGGGCCGGCTGCACACCACGACCCCCGAAACACTAGTTCCTCGGCCTCCCCGGTGCCTAGTCCGCCGGCGCCGGGCCTGCCCGCACGCCCGGCGGCACCGAGCGAGGCGGCGCCGAGCAGGGCGACGAATGGCTGGGGGAGGCCCCGGCGGCGCGCCACCTGAGGCGCGCGCGCCCGTCCTCAGGTGCCCGGCCAGACCAGCTTGTTCCCCTTGTAGATGGCGTCCACATAGTCGGGGTCGAACAGCGCGGGCAGGTCCACGGGTGGCTTGACGAGGTCGTACTTGAGCAGTAGCTGGTAGGCGGGCGTGTATTGCGCGAGGTCTTCATACCCGACGCCGTGGCCGGCGGGCAGCGTCCGCTCGACATAACCCGACTCGATCCGCCAGCGCTGGACGTTCTGATGGACGTCGTAACCCGGCTCGAGCTTGGCGGCTTCCTCTACGCACTGCTCGGCGTGCGTGAGGCAGTAGTTGAACGCCTCAAATGTGGCCCGCAGGAAGTCCTCGGTGGCACCTGGGTGCGCCGCGGCCCAGCCCCTGTTCACGTCCAGCAAGTTGAACGCGCCCTTGATCCCGAACGTTGCAGGGTCCCACTCGCGGAACTTGTAGCCGTCATCGGCCAGCTGCACGGGCTCATTGGACTTGTAGGCGGTGAGCGCTTGCACCTCGCCCCGGGGCAGGATCGTCGGGTCGTACGACACGGCGATCTCCTTCAGCGACGCCACGTCTACGCCTGCCTTTTCCAGCATGGCCGTTATGTCCGGTGGCATGGCGCTCTTGTAGCCGAGCGTCTTGCCGTCCAATTGGCGCAAGTTGGTTATCTTCGGCGACGTGAGCAGGACATCGATGGTGGTGTTGCCATAGGTCGCGACTGCGTCGACGGGGATGTGAGCGTTTGCTGCGTCGTCGATCACATCGTCGGGACTGCCCAGTTCGGTTACCGTGGCCCGGCCCGCGGCGACCAGTTGCCCCGACGAGGTGGGGTCGCCGGTACCGGGTACGAGCTTCACCGTCAGGCACAGTTCGCGGTAAAAGCCCTGGTCCTCGGCGACTATCGGGTCAAGGATGCCGACCGACGCCTCCCAGCCGAAGCCCGTCAAATAGGTGATGGTGCCGGCGGCGCGGTTGGTGGTGCAGCGCTTCGGGCTCACCAGCACGCTGTCGTGCACTCCCTGGCCGGCGGCCACAGGGGCGCTGAGCAGGGCCGTCAACAAGCCGGCGGCGAGCGCGCCGTACCCGAGGCATTTGACCATATGTGGCCCGCAGGCTAGCGGCCTGCCCGCGGCTGGCGCCATCAGCCCTCAACGGAAGCCCCGCCAGCGCAGCACCCAGTCCTCGGCGACAACCACGATGCCGGTCAGGAGGAGCCCGATGACCGTGAGGCTGAATATCCCGGCCCAGGCGTAACCCAGGTCGCCCTGGCTCGACCAGTTCTGGATCATGAAGCCGAGCCCTACGCCGGGCCCCGGGGCGACCATTTCTGCGATGGCTGCGCCGAGGACGGACAGCGGGACGACGACACGCGCGGCCGCGAAAAGGTACGGCACGCTCGCCGGGAGCCGCAACCTCCACAGTGTCTCCCAGCGGGACGCGTGCAGCGAGCGGAACACCTCCGATGCCTGCTGGTCGGCCATCCTGAGGCCGACCAGGCTGTTCACCAGCACCGGGAAGAAGGTGATGATGGCGGTGGCCACGAAGCGCGGCCAGCGGTTGTCGATGCCGAACACAATGCTCAGGGCGGGGGCGATGGCGATGAGGGGAGTGACGTTGAGGGCTACCGCCAGGGGCAGGACGGCCCGGGTCATGAGCCGGGACTGGCTCATCGCCAGGGCCAGCAGCAATGCGCCGAGAAAGCTGACGGCCAACCCTGGGAGCGCCTCTGCCAATGTGTCGCCCCCATTGCCAATGAAGGCTCCTGGGTGGTCCACCAGGACATTGACAACGGCGCTCGGGGTAGGGAAGAGATCGCGGTTGTGGGCCGCCACCGCCCACCAGAGCGCGATGAGCCCCAGGCACATCGTTACTGTTGGCAACCAGAGGGCGGGCCGCAGCAGCTCAAGCGACCGGCGCATCAAGTCCCTCGCGCAGCCGGGCGCGCAGCTCGGCAACGAGTTGGTGGAAGCGCGGGGCTTCCTCGGTGCCGCGTGGCCGTGGACGCGGCAACCCGATGTCCAAGACGGCACTCAGTCTCCCGTGCCCCATCACCGCCACCCGGTCGGAAAGCATGACCGCTTCAGTGACCGAATGCGTGACGAAGACAACCGTCGGTCGCTCGGTCTCCCACAGCTCCAGGAGCATCAGGGCGACCTCCTCACGAGTCAGTTCATCGAGGCCGGCGAACGGCTCGTCCATCAGCAGCAGGCGGGGGCCGATAGAGAAGGCGCGCGCAATGGCGACCCGCTGGCGCATCCCCCCGGAGAGCTGAGCGGGGAGCATACCTTCGGCGTGAGCCAGTCGGAGTTGAGCCAGTAGGGCGCGCGGGTCGCGCGCCGACAAGGTGCCGGCCGCCCGGTTGACCTGGGTGGGGAGGCGGACGTTGTCGAGCACGGTGCGCCAAGGAAGCAATGCTGCCGACTGTGGTACCCATCCGAGTTGCTTCGCCCGGCTGAGCTCGGCAGGAGCCTGGCCGAGCACCGACACGGTGCCTGCGTCCGGTTGGAGCAAACCGGCGAGCACTCGCAGCAAGGTGGACTTGCCGCCGCCGCTCGGCCCGATAAGGGTGAAGAACTCGCCCCTCGCGATGGACAGGTCGACCGCGTCGACTGCGGGCCAGGCCAGTGCCGGGAACCGCTTGGTGACACGGGACAAGGTGACGGCATCGCCCCCAGGCGCCGGCGCGCTTTCGCTCGGTGCCAGCACCGGCGAACGGGACAGCCTCCTCATGGCACGACTGCCACGTTATGGGCCCAGGGCCTTGTGCATCAACCGGGCGTGGCTAAAGGTGGGGCAGCTCGTTATAGGCGCCATCTGCGCCTGAGACCAGGGCCCCCACCACCAAGGCGATCATTACGAGCGAGAAAATGAGGTCGGCCTTGCGTGTTATGAGTGCGTAGACGCCGAGCGCTTGCGCGATAACGAGCAATGCTCCCGCAATGTAGAACGGTGTCATGGCCGCCCACGCCCGACCGACGGAGCGCGCCAGGGCCCGCCGCAATGGCAGGCAAGGCAAGTCCGGGCCATACCCGCAGGCTAGCCGGCAAAAGTGGGCGCGCGGCAATGGCGGCGCGGTCGCGCGGTGACCGCCGGTCCGCTCGCCGCGATCCTTTTGACGGGCGGTGCCAGCACGCGCATGGGATTCGATAAAGCGCTCTTGGACGTGGCCGGCCTTCCTA
>DATJST010000051.1:0-13733 GCA_035503975.1 Acidimicrobiales bacterium
GCTGGCTGTCGACGACCTGCAGTGGGGCGACGCCGACTCGGTCGAGCTGCTGAGCCTGCTCTGCCGGCGCCTGGAGGGCTTGGCGGTGGCGGTGGTGGCGACGGCACGGCCCTGGCCCTCGGGAGCCCTGGGCCAGGCCCGCGCCCTTGTGCACGACGGCTTCGCCGACTTGGAAGGGCTAGAACCGCTGTCGGGGGTAGCCAGCGCGGCCCTGCTGGAGGAGCGCGCGGGCAAGCGGCTCCCGGAGTCCTTCGTCGAGGCTGCCACTAGGGCTTGTGCCGGCAACCCCTTCTTGTTATCCGAGGTGGCCGAGGCCCACGCACGAGGCGAGGAGCTGGTCGTCATGAGCAGCACCCGGCTTGCCGAGCACATCTTCCTCCCCCGCTTCGCGGGCATCGGAGAGCCCGCCATGCACTGGGCACGGGCCGCCAGCGTGCTCGGCACCCGATTTAGGGCTGATCTTGTCCACCACATCTCGGGCCAGGGCCCTGCCGAAGCGGGCCAAGCCCTCTCCGCCCTGTGCGCAGCAGGGCTGGTGCGGGCCCCGACCTCTGGGGAGGCTGAGTTCGTGCACGCCCTTTTCCGCCAGGGCCTCTATGACGACCTGTCCCCACCGCTGCGCCAAGACCTGCACGCCAAAGCCCTGGCCGCCCTAATGGAAGAGGGAGCGCCGCCCGTAGAAGCTGCCCCCCATGCCCTGGCAGCCGGCCGGAAGGGTGACCAGCAAGCAATCGGGGTCCTCGTCGCCGCCGGGCGCCAGGCACTGGCCGCAGGAGCGGTGGGCAGTGCAGCAGAGCACTTCGAAGCCG
This sequence comes from Acidimicrobiales bacterium, assembly GCA_035503975.1. GTDB lineage: Bacteria > Actinomycetota > Acidimicrobiia > Acidimicrobiales > Palsa-688 > DATJMJ01. The sequence goes on from DATJST010000051.1 coordinate 810, forward strand.
CCCTCAGCCAAGCGGGTCGCGCCGCGCAGCCGGGCCTGCGCTTTGAACTGGCCGGAGCTTGTCTGCTCACGGGCAAGCTGGCCTTGGCCGAGGAGGTGCTGTGCACACTGCTGGGCCAGGAAGGGCTCAGGGACGCTGACCGCGTCGCCGCGATGCGGTTGCAAGCCCGGGTCTTGCTAGTCACGACGCGCTATCGCGAAGCCAAGGAGCGCTTCAAGGAGGCGAGCGACCTCGCGGCCGGTTATGACCAGGACCTGGCCGCTGAGATCCTCTTGGACTTCGCTTTCATGGGCACGCTGCTTGAAGGGCCGCGAGCGGTGCGTGACGCGGTCGCGAGCGCCCTCCAGATGTTGGCGAGCTCAGGGACCGCCAGTGGCGCGCTGAGGTTGGCCGCTCTCTATGCGGACGGGAACATCTCATGCCTCGGCGGAGATCATTCACTGCTGGACGAGCTAGTGGCAGCGGCGCGAAGCGCACTGGAGCGCAAGGACCTTCGTCCGGCCTGGAGCTGGGACATCGTCTTGGGCGCTGCGAGCATGTGCAAAATTGCAGAACGCTTTGAAGAGTCTATGACCATGGCCGAATTAGTCATGGAGGCGGCAAAGAATCAGGGGGCGGCCCTAACTTACCTCACATTTGCAATTTCCCATTCAGACACCATGTGGCGCCTTGGGCACTTGAAGGAGCACGAGGTGCTCCTGCGCGAAGCGCTGGATCTATTGGATTGTGCGCCTACCCTGGCACCTTTTACCTACCTCGGCATTACCGCGTCCTATTACGAACAAGGAGCTCAGGCCAGTTGCGCGGCGTGGGCGGGCAAGCTTGACGTCCTACTCGCCAATGCGGGCGAGTCTCCCTATATGCGGCTGTGGCTTTGCTTGTTCGCTTGCCATAACAAGCTGCGCACCGGGAACCTCGCAGAGGCGGTCGGCCTGGCCGATCACGCTGCCTCAACGGCACTGGAGTCCGGGCTACTTGAGCCATGCCTCGTCCCCTGGCACGGCGCGGCAATCGAAGCCTACGTTGCTGCCGGGCAACTGGACCGAGCGGAGCAACTGGCCAGCTGGCTCGAGGAGATCTGCCGACCGCTCCCATGTCACGCCCCGCGCGCGGTGGCCGCCTGGGGCCGGGCCACTGTCGCCTGGCGGCGGGGAGCCCTGGACATCGCAGAACGAGGTTTCCAAGAAGCGCTGGGCCACAACGCTGTTGTGCCAATGCCCCTGGCCCACGCCGAGACGCTTATCGCTTACGGGCGCTTCCTACGTCATACCGGCCGGCCGGGGGGGGCGAGAGAAGCGCTCCACAAGGCGCTCACGATCCTCGAGCCGACCGGGGCGGGCCGCTTGCAGGCAATCGCCCGAGAGGAGCTCGCCGGCGCCGGCGGAAGGCGGAGCCGCGCCGGGCCCTCAGGCCAGCTCACCGCAACGGAACTGCGGGTCGCCCGGCTCGCCGCTCAGGGGCGAACGAACGCCGAGATAGCCAGGGCACTGTTCATGTCCGATAAGACGGTCGGCCACCATCTGTCCAGTGCGTACCGCAAGCTCGGTGTGCCGTCCCGGCGCGAGCTGGCTGCGGTGCTGGAAAATGGCTCCGCGACAGGATGATCCTCTTAGGGCAGGCGCTGCCAACGGCAGTTCTCCGACGCTATTGATTAGCAGCGAACCCACGTGAGGTGGCACATCGCCTTCGAATATCTCGGGATGCGTGGCCGCCGCGGCCGGACCATCGGTACCATGCGCCGCACCGGTTATTCCTTTCCTGGAGCCCTTTCGAACCTGTCACCGACGTAACTGACGAGGCGTTGGGCCCTCGTTGGTGACAAGTTCTCTGGAGCCCTTTCACTGACGTGTTTGATGTAACCGACGGCAGTGAATATCTCCTCTAGAAGGCGAACATCCGTTCGGTGCTTGATGGGGAGGTGGGGGAAGGTGCCATGGTGGTCCAGCGGCTCGTGATGCCGGCCTCTGGGACGCTGTCCTGGACGTTGGTCGACGGCTCTGGGTTGCCCCACGGGCCGGTTGAAGCTTTCCTGGCCCACCTGACGGCGCTGGAACGGTCGTCCGAGACGGTCCGGGCCCACGCGTTCAGTCTGAAGCTATTCTTTGAGTTCCTAGATGGTGCCGGGGTCGCCTGGGAAAAGGCTGGCCCCGAAGGCCTGTCCCGTTTTGTCGCCGCGCTCCGAGCCCCGGCAGAGGACGTTCTCGTGCTCGAAGGCGGGACGGCGAAACGCTCGCCGGCGACGGTGAACCGTTACTTGGCCGGGGTCTTTGCCTTTTATGACCACCAAGCCCGCTGTGGTGTAGAAGTTGACCAGAGCCTGATGGCCTGGCGACGGGTGCAGCGAGGTTCCTATTGCCCCTTCTTGCACCACGTCAGCGCCGGGCGGCCCGTGCGAACGCGCCCGGTCAAGTTGCGAGTCCCCCCGGCTTTCCCCAAGGGTGCTGGAGCCGGGCCAGGTGGCGGCCGTCATCGGCGCCTGTGAGCACCTACGGGGCCGGGCAAAATGTCGTGAACCGGCCGTTATCCCGGTGCCGACCTCGCTCGTGCGGCTCTACAGCGAGTACATGCACACCGAGTACGGCGACCTCGACTCGGACTACGTGTTCGTCAGCTTGTGGTCCGAGCCGCTCGGCGCGCCGCTGCGCTACGACGCCGTGAGCAAGTTGGTCGCCCGGCTACGGGCCCGTACGGGGCTCGATTTCACTGTCCACTTGCTCCGTCACACACATGCGACCGACCTACTCCGCGCCGGCGTGCCGATCGAAGTGGTCGCCAAGTTGCTCACTCACCGCTCTTCGGTGACGACCAGCCAGACCTACATCCATCTCACACCCGAGGACCTGCGCGCAGAGCTTGCCCGGGCCGGTTTCGGCGACCGGGGCGCACGATGAACCGCCCTGGCGGCGCGGGGCGGGCGGTGACCCGTACCGCTGGTCGGTGCTGGTTGCCGCGACTTGGGCTGCCGGGCTGGCGAGCTGTGCAACGTCGGCCGGCTCCGCCCGATCCGCCGGCGATGCCTCCCTCGGCCGCACGGAGGCAGCCGGCTCGGTGCACTTCGTGAGGGTCAACATCGTGCCCGGCGGCGCCACCTCCACCATGGAAGGCTCGGTCAACTTTGCCCGCTCGGAACTGAGCATGGTCGCCTACAGTGGCGCCGGCCGTGCCAGCCTCGCCGGCGTCGGAACGACCGAGTACCTGGTGGCCATGCCGGCTCAGGACTTGTCAGGCACCAAGCTCGAGCCTTTCACCGTGGACGTATGGCTGGACCACGAAGGCCGTGTCCGGCGCAGCTCGTCCAACGAGATGGAGACCATAAAAGGAAGAATCGGGAAGCTGTGGTTCTCGACTGTGACAACTCTCTCCGACTTCGGGGCGCCCGTTCACGTCTAAGCCCCACCTCACCCAGTCGTTCTTCGTCCCTGAGCACTTGACGTTGGCACCGGGGCTCCTGGACAGCTTTGACCGTCACCAGATGGGCGGCGTAATCGCCACTTCAGCGCTTCCGCACAGGCGGTCTCTTGAGCTGGTCTTTCGCGACAGTACGACGGGTCCGCGCTCGCGCATCCCATCGGACGCCGACGCCATAACGCGCGGCCAGATTACCGAGGCAGAACGGGGATATCCGGTACTCACCTTGCCAAAGTAGAGCCAACTCAGTAACGTTTCCGTGATCGCCGAATACGCGATGACTAAATCCTGAAGGCTCGCTCGGGATTTCGTGCCCAGATCACCCAGATCTGAGCAACATTTGTCTCGGTAGGTTCCAAGTTCGTCTATCCCGGCCCGAAACGCGAGCCTTCTCACTTCGATTTCTTCGGATCGCCTAGGACAGGATCTCGACGTACCCGTCCGTTCCGTTGACGCGGATCCGCTGCCGATCGCGGATCAGCCGGGTGGCGTGCTCCACGCCCACGACGGCCGGTAAGCCGTACTCCCGTGCGATCACCGCGCCGTGGGTCATCAGGCCCCCCACCTCCGTCACCAGGCCTGTGATCGCCACAAAAACGGGCGTCCAGCTGGGGTCCGTGTAGGCGGTGACCAGGATGTCGCCCGCTTCGAGATCGGCCGCCGCCATGTCTCTGACGACACGGGCCCTGCCCTCGATCGTCCCGGCGGAAACGGGTGAGCCGACCAGCGCGCCGGCGGGGACATCGTCGCGTCGGTACCTCCCGGCAACGACCTCGCCGTCCGACGTGAGCACGCGGGGCGGCGTGAGCGCTTCGTATGACCGGAACTTGGCCTTGCGTTGGCCGATTAGTTGGTTATCTACGTGGTGCGTGCGCACGACATCGTGGAGTTCTTGGAACGTGAGGTAGAAGATGTCTTCCTTCTCATAAATCACGTGGGCACGCACGAGGCGCTCGGCCTCGCCCAGCAAGGCCTGCTTGTAAACGAAGTAGCGGCTGACCATGCCGTACTTCGGGTACTCCCGGTACCCGATGAAGGCTCGCACCCGATCGATCATCCGCTTGGTTTCAGCCGCCTTGCGCTCCCCGTCCGGCAAGCTCCGCAGGCGCGCCAGCAGCTCCTGTTCCTTCTCCCAGGCCTCCTGCCGCCCTTGCTCAAAGCGACGCTCTGCGGCGCCCGGCTCGAAGTTCTTGGCGTTGCCGAGGATAAGGGGCACGAGCGTGATGGGGCGCTCGCTCCAACGTGGCCTGGTGATGTCGATCTCACCGACGCAGCGCATGCCGTACTTGTCGAGGTAGTCCTGGATGGCGTCCCGCGCTTGCGGCCCGCCCGCAACCTTGGCCAGGTCGTCGAGGAAGCCCTCGTCCTCGACGTTTTGCAGAAAAGCCATCACCTCCGGGTGCGGGCGGACCGCGTCCGCGACGTCCAGGAGCGCCAGCCCCATCTCCGACGTGACATTGTGGGGAACGGACTGCGTGAGCGTGCCAGCCGCGTTCTTCTCGCTCAGCCACGCCTCCATGCGCTCGTTCAGCCAATGCGTGGCCTCCATCGCCGACGTGAACACCTGATGGCTCTGTGGATCGAACAGGGCCCGCTTCAGCTCGGCGATGTCCGCAAGGATGAAGTCGAGCAGGGCCGGTCCGGACTTCGTCTGGATGTCTGCCTTCAACGCGGCTATGGAGGCCTCGCTGCGTTCGATCAGTTCGGCGACGACGGCCTGGCCGGTCTCGATCGGGGCTGGCGCGCTGCCAGACGTCCCTACGCCCGAGCCCCGGTCTGGGAGGGTCGGGATGAAGTTGTCTCGTTCGAGGACGGTCTGCAGTGCATCCCCGATCAGCGGGTCGGACCTCCCGAGGGCCTCCAGGAGGCGGGCGCGGCTCTTGGGCGAAGCGAGGTCCTGAGTGACGTCGACGAAGAGCCTCCCGCCGGCCTCGCACATCGGCCGCAGAGCCGTCAGGTGCCACACGGAGATCCCTAGGGGCTTGATGGGGTCGGTCATCATTTGCTGATGACCGACCGAGACGTAGAGGTGGTTTTCTCCATCGCTGGCCTCTGGGATGGGGAAGAGCGTGGTGACAGGCCGGCTCTGGACGATCTGGAAGCCATCGTCAACGAGGCACCACTCGATGTCTTGGGGGTGGCCGAAGTGCTCCTCGATCCGCTGGCCCAGCCGCGCGAGCCGCAGGACCTGGGCATCCGACAACGTCGGCTGCTCCTGGCGCTCCGGCTCGATCGGCTCTTCCCGTGTTCCGCCCGTCGGCCGGGCGTGCACAGCCAGCCGCTTGCTCCCGACGGCCCTGGAGACGACCTCGCCGTCCCGCACCTTGTAGACGTCTGCGTTCACCAGGCCGGAGACCAACGCCTCGCCGAGACCGAAGGTGGCCTCCACGCAGGTCACTTTCCGGTTCGACGTTAGGGGGTCGGCCGTGAACAGGACCCCGGCCACCTGCGGGAACACCATCTGCTGGACGACCACGGCCATGTGGACCTTACGGTGGTCGAAGCTATTTCGCAGGCGGTAGCTCACGGCCCGCTCAGTGAAAAGCGAGGCCCAGCACCGGCTGACGTGCTCGAGTACCGCCGCCGGCCCCACGACGTTCAGGTACGTGCCGTGCTGGCCGGCGGAAGAAGTCCTCGGCAAGTCCTCCGCCGTGGCGCTGGACCGCACGGCGTAGGCGGCTTGCTCGCCGAGCCGGGCGACCGATGCGGTGATCGCCGCCGCCAGATCGTCGGGCATGGCGGTCCCCTCGATGGCCCGCCGGACCTCCGCGCTGAGCGTGCGGACCGTCTCTCGGTCGTCCGGGCCTAGGCGTGACAACCGGTCCAGCCGTTCGTCGACCGCCGGCGTGCCCGCCAGAGCCCGCCGGAAGGCGTCCGTCGTCACGCAGAAGCCAGGCGGCACCCGGATGCCTTCAAGGCGCCAAAGCTCCCCTAGGTGCCCGCCCTTGCCGCCAACGAGCGCGATGTGGCCCTGGTCGATCTCTTCGAAACCCAGCACGTAGCGCTCGATCACTGCGATACCCACAGGACGGCCGCGCTCGGTTGCGCTGCGGTGGCTGGCTGAGCCTGCGGCATGACGGACGCTGTCGAACCTCGCGTTTGGCAAGCCCTCATCTCGTTCCCTCCTAGGTCATGTCGGTCAGTCGGCCGACCCCGAGCATTGTCAGCACGCCTTAGGCCCTTGCGGCAAGCCCCCCTCCTCGCGGTACATTTGTACTGGCGGAGGTGCGGATAGGACCTTCGGCTCGCATGGTGGCCGACATTGACGCCTTGGTCGCCGCCCTCTCGCGTAGGCGAGCGAGCGGTCTGATGGCTCTGCTTGGGGCCACTGAGCAAAGCGGGCACGGAGGTAACTGCGCGCAATGTTCTCTATGTGCTGCCTGAGAACCGCCGGCTGCTCGAGGGAAATCCGAGAATAGCGAGGCCTCTTTGTGTCAAGTACTTTCTGGTGGTTTCTTTCAGTCCGGTGAGCGGTAGTCGACCCTGGTCCGGATCCCACGGCGCCCTCGCCTCGACGGTGCCGGCGTCGTAGTCTGGGAACGGGCCCGGGAGTGGCTTTTCCGAAGAGCCGGCTCTGGGGGTGCAAGGCCGGCCACGCTGGCGACAGTGCCGTCCCCCTTTTGCCCTCCCGGGCCCTTGTCGTCCCCCATCACCCCGCCCCGGCCAGCGTCGGCGACCATGGCCGCGTAAATTGCGTCGCTCACGCGTCGCTTCAAGCAACGAAGAGCAGATTTGGGCGACATGCCCTCGGAGATCTTGCGGTCGTAATAGGCGCGTCCTTCACTGGTGCGGTGGCTCAGCTGGGTGACAGCGACCATGTGCACGGCATGGTTCAACTGGCGGCTGCCACGCCGCGACAACCTGTAGATCTTGTGCGGTCCCGAGGAGGCCTCGATGGGGGCCGTGCCGTTGTGGGCGGCGAAACGGCCCGAGCCCGAAAAGCGCCTGACGTCTTTGGTGATGCCGATGGCCATGGCCGCGACGACCGGCCCGACGCCGAAGATCTCCGTAGTGGTGGTCCGCGAGGCTGCCACCACCAGGGTGAGACGCTGCTTGCCTTCTTTCAGCTTGTCGTCGAGCTGGCGCAGGTCACCGACCAGGCCCCAGGCGAGCTCGCTGCGAGCGGCCTGGACGGCACCGACCGGCTCGAAGCTCTCGAGCAGCGCCGCATACCACCGTCGAGCCTCCAGCCGAAGGTTACATCTGGGTAAACACCAGGTTAACGAAATGCTACATTTGCAGCTAAGGCCATGCGAAGCGTGTCGGGTAGCCTCACCCCACATCGGGGTTTGCGCGTCTCCGCCGCCGTGGCGGTCGCCGTCGTCTGCCTTCTAGCGTCCGGGGCCTCTGGTGCGTTCGGTCTCCTCGGTGCGCAGCAGGGCGGAGGCGCGGCGGTGCTGGCGGCTCACTTGCGGCCGGCCAAGTTGCCGCCGAGCGGGGGCTGGGTGCTCGTCTCCGCCCGCGTGCGGCACGCCGACAACTGCCAAACCGAGCCGGTCTCCACCGGGGCCCTGAGAGTGGCGCTGCCCCCGCGAGCAGACTGCGGCCGGGGGGTATACACGGCGTCGGTAAGAGTCGGGCCTAATGCCACCGGGGTGCCACAAGAGGTCACTCTGGCCCTGGTAGCCCGCGACCCCAAAGGGTGGTACACGGCCCCCCTGCGAGTGCTGGTGATGTCCGCTCCTCCGGCGGCGCCTGCCTGGGCGCGGTTGACACGCCAGGCCGTGAGCTACAAGTGGTCGGGCTACGTGGCCGTGGGAGGGCCGTTCTACCGCGTCAGCGGGACGTTTAGGGTGCCATTTGTGCCGCCGGCGGCAACCTGCGGCGAGCTGGTTTCGGAGTGGGTAGGCGTCGATGGCTCAACCAACAGGTCGCTGATCCAAGCCGGTGTATCGGAGGGCGACGTGGACGCGGCCACCGGCGCATGCAGGCCAGGGCACCCAAGCGCGTGGGTGTGGTGGGAGGTGCTGCCGGCCGGCTCCACGCCCGTACCGAGCGTGCCGGTGGCGATGGGGGACGAGGTCACCGTGTCGGTGTGGCACGGCTCGGCGAAGGAGTGGGGCATCCATGTGACCAATGACGCCTCGGGTGCCAGCTTCGGGCTGCGACACCGCTACGACGGGGCCGCGCAGTCCGCAGAGTGGGTGGTCGAGGCACCGACTGACCCGGCTGCCTGCACCAGTGACGACCCGCTGACTCCGGGAGTGTGCGAGGTGGCTCCGTACGAGCCATCGGTACCATTTACCAAATTGCAGCTGGGAGGAACGGCGACCCAGGTGCGCGAGGACTCACTGTGGCAGGGGGGACGCCCGGTGTCTGTACCATCGAGCCTGGCGGCCGGCGGCTTCACGGTGGCCTACGCGGCTAGCCCTCGTCGCTGACGGGCGCCGCTTACCCCATTCCTCAGCGCCCGGGCGAACGCCGGCAACCACAGCTTCGGGTTGGGCACCGCCGGGGCCTCGGCGTTGTACCGTGAAAAAGTGATCACCTGGGGCCAGCCGACCGCAGAGGGGCTCTGATCGCCGGGCATCCTGGGCTGGTGATGGCGACCATCCTGCGGCCAGGTGGCGCGACGGCAGCGCACACCCACCTGAGCGAACTCCCGCGCTACATGGTGGCCACGGGCGCCGGTGCCGTGAGCGTGGTGACGGCATTTTCGTGGGGCGGTGCGCTTCAGCTCCCGGTTTACGGGGCCCAGCGGGCGGTGGCCCGTTTTTTTCCCGCTACCGGAGTCGCTTGGTACCGCTCGTCGCACCAGCAGTTCTTGCGGCAGGCGCTGCGGCGTCGCTTGACCGGGGGCGCCCCGGCGGTCATCTACGCATTGGGGCCGGAGGCGGCGGGGGCTGCCCTCGCAGCGCGGAAGGGCGATCACCAGCGTGTCATCATGGCGGTCCATTATCGAGCCTCGCAGGCCGAGGGGTGGGCCGATAATGGACTGATAAAGCCCGGAGGACGGCAATACCGGGCATTCCGGGCGTCCGAGCACTCCCTAGTGCCCGATCTCGATGGGATCGTCTACGTCTCGCATTTCGCTCGCCAGAGCCTGCTGAGTTGGCTGCCCGAAGCGGAGCGCGTCCCGAGCGTCGTCGTTCCCAACCTGGTGTCCCCGGTGGCGCTAGCACCCTCTAACCCGGTGGCTGATTTTGTCACCGTCGGGCAACTCTTACCGTCGGCGCGCCACGACGCAATTCTCCACGCCCTCGCCGGGGCCAGCGCCCTCGGCCACAGTTTTACCTGGCACGTGCTCGGGGATGGCCCCCGGCGCCCGGCGCTGCAAGAACTAGCTCGGGCCTTGGGGGTGGCTCGCCAAGTGCGCTTCTGGGGCGACGTACCCGTGGTCGAGGGGCAGCTGGCTGAGTACCGGGCGTACCTGCACGCCTGTGCCACCGAACCAGGCTCCCTATCAATTTTGCGGGCCCTCGCCGCCGGTCTACCCGTGCTCGCCCCACCGGGTGGGGCGAACGGTGAGTTCTTCGATGACGGGGCCGAGGGCCGGTACTGGTCACCCGATGGCGACGATGGAGTCGCTGCTCTGGTCTCGTTCCATGAGGAGGTCCTGGCGACGCCCGAGCTGGCCACTCGGGCGCGAGCCCGCTTCGAGCGCGACTTCTCGCCCACGGTGCTCTGCCCCAAGCTCGTTTCGTTCCTGATGGACGGGCGGGCCTGAGGAGGCTCCGGCCAGTCGTTGCGGCCGGAGCTAACCGCACCCGCGGCGCTTCAAATGTTGGTCAAACGGCGTAAAGCGGGGCCGCTCCTCCGTGACTCGCCCCGTACCGCAACCGGCGTCAAGAACGACCTCCGTCCCGTCCTGATCAAGGCGGCCGAGGACCGCAATTCCCCAGCGGTGCTGGGGGTCAGCGACGCGGTGATATCGCTCGTGACGGGCACTTGCCCAAGGTGTGGCCGGGGTGTGAGGAATCTGCTCGTCGGCAGCGGCGACTCTGGACAGGTTGACCGTCTTGAGCTCGCACCGTTGCTTGCGGCACTTGGCGCAGCAGCTGCGTTCATGGTGCTCCTCTACGCCACACGACAAGGAGGTGAGTAAATGACTAAGAAAGGCTTGAAAACGCTAGGCATTATTGCCACCGTTGGCGGGGCTGCGGTGGCTCTTCACGGCACCACCTCGAAGAAGTGGGAGACCGCGCACACGGTTTCACCGCTCTTTCCGTTCTGGTAGCCAACGCGAGCCTCGCATAGCAGCCGCCGGCGGCTAGGCCGGGTGGAAGGACCGGGCCACCGTGCAGCTTAGAGAGAACTGTGTCAGCAAAATGGCATCGGCCCATGACGATACCTATGCGGCGAAACTACGGGGGACCGTCTCAGCGCCCGCTACGCAGGCTGGGGTGAGGCTCTAGTTATTGGTCGAAGCGGATCGAGCAGGCGTTGCTCGACCCGACAGGTATGTTGCAACCGTCCCGATGGACGCGGGAACCCCAGCCGCCATCACCGATCACCCTCTGGGCCGACTCCTCGCGACGGCCGAGCACGGCAAGAAGGAACAACGCCGTCCCCACGTCGTGCTCAAGACGAGTGTCGCCGAGCCCGTCGAGTCCTATTTGTACCGGCCGGTTATCGCCGCCTACCTGAGCGTGGGTGCGGGCGGCCAAACGGCTCCGGTTCGGCCAGCTGGAGGCCTACGTAGGCTACATGCTCTTCGCTTTGCTAGCCGTGCTGATCGTGGCTGCGTCGGTACACTGACCACGTTCGTGTTGGCCGCTGCGCGTCGGTCCTCCGACGTGGCTATGATCTCGACCATCATCGGAAACGAAGGGGCCCACGGTGGCCATCCGCGACAAAATGAGGGCGAACGCTGGATCGCTCCTAAGCCCCGGCGAAGTGGTCCAAGCGGTGATCTCGGCCAAGGCGCCTGACGACTCTCTGGTCTGGGTCCTTTCCAGCTCGCTCGGTCGGGGTGCCCAAAACCGGGTCATAATCGTTACCGATAAGCGGATCGCGGTGTGTAGCAGCGGGCTGTACCGAAGCGCGCGCATCAAGGAGGTCCTGCGCGAGGTCCCCCGCGGGACAAAGATCGGCCCTGCAGAGGGGACCGCGAAGGTGTTCCCCCGGGCATACCGAACGAGGTCGCTGGGTGAGTGGCTGTACATATACCCGCGGTTCTGGCCCGACGTAGCCACCGCAGACGCCGCCATCGATGGGAGCGCACCGGGAGGGTGAGGCGCATGTGGGCGCCGCCGCGAGACGCTATTGGGAGTTGCCAGGCGGGTGGCGCAAACAGAGTGGCGCGCTCCAGATCACGGCTACTCGGGTCCTACTGAGAAGAGGGGCTCGAAGTGCTAGATAACAGGCCGGCCAAGCCCTGATCACACAAAGCCAGAGCACACGCCCGGAGGGCAGGACCTCAAGGAGCACCTGGTTGGGGACGGCGTCGCCTTGATCGGTGTCGACATAGATCTGGCCTTCTGGCGCAACGGCCACGCCGTCGCCGAAGCAGGACAGAACGGCACATGGCCAGTGCCGTGGTACCGGGGCCAAGCCGCTTTGACCACGAGGGGACTACCGGCTGGCCCGAGGCGTTGGAGGCCCCACCGACCGGACGCGGCGACAACCGTCCCATCGGGCGCTGAAGCCAACGAGCCAGGAGAGCCCCCTTGCGCCCGGAGCACCTCGACCAAGCGCAAGCGCCCCGTTGCTGTCCGCTCGTACAGCCCGAAGCCGCCCCCACCAGCCACGAACAGGTCGTCATGGGAGTCGAAGGCGAGGTGGTACGCATTGGTAAAGTCGTTCTGGATGGCAGGGTTGGAGTAAACACCGCCCCAGCCCGGGGGCAGTGACTTGTCCTCTCCGACCACCCAGTACAAGCGGCCGTCGTCCCCGAGCCGGTACGCCCCTGTCCCGGTTGCAATGTAGAGCTCGCTCCCTGGCCCGATGGCTAGCCCATTAGGCCCTCCCCTCGACAGGTCGGCTTCACGAGCGGGCACGGGCTTTCGGCCTAGCGGCCGAGGCCTACGCCGCCCGGGAAAGAGCCGCTCGCAAGGCGCCTGTACTGCCCTCGGGCCATTACCGGCGCCGGGACCGCGTGGACAAGATGGGCAAGGTGTCGTTGCGTTACCAGGGCCGCCTGCGCCACATAGGCCTCGGCCGGGCCCACGCCGGCCAGCGGGTCTTATTGCTTATCGCCGAGCGCGACGTGCGTGTGCTCAGCGAAGATGGAGAGCTGATCGGCAGGTGCACCATAGACCCGGCCAACGGCTACCAGGCCCTACAGCCGCCCCGGGGCCGGGCACCCGCCCAGACCGTGCGCCAGGAGCGACAAAGCAACTGAGGTGACGGGTTGCGGCCAAAACTGCTCGGCTCGGCTAGTAATGTCCGCTATGTCTTGAGACACCTGTCCGGGACGTCTCGCGACACAACGCACAGCGCGCTCGAAGGGATTCGAACCCCCAACCTTCTGATCCGTAGTCAGATGCTCTAATCCATTGAGCTACGAGCGCTTGTGTTGTTGACCTGCTCTTTTTGCCCCACCGGGCGAGCCCTCCGCACCCTTTGGGAGGAGGT
>DATJST010000052.1:0-5017 GCA_035503975.1 Acidimicrobiales bacterium
GGTCGAGGTCACCGCCATGGTGTGGGCGAAGCCGGCGGCGATCGCGACGACCCTCGTCCCGCCGAGCAGCCTCACCTTCTGTGGCACATCGCTGCCTTTTGCGTTCCCGTTGCAAAGTTGGCCGGTTATGTCCCAGCCCCACGCCCACACGGCACCGCCCGGGGTCAGCGCCAGGCTGTGGTACAAGCCGCCCGCGATGGGCGCTAGTTTCACCAGCCCCGCCGGAAGGGGTTCGCGCTTCAGGGTTGCTACCCGAGCCCCGTAGGCGGGTGCAACCAGGAGGCCCGGCGACAATAAGACGAGCAAGGCCGCCACCCCCGCAACGGCGCCCCGCCGCGCCTCAGCCCCAGAACTCGAGCGATCCGCTCCGGGCCGCATGCACGGCGGACCCTAGCACGACTGTCTTCGGGCCACAACGCCTCGCCAACCGCTGCCGGCGACAAACCGTTCGGAAGGGCGGCTCTCGGGCGCCCGTGAGGCATCGACGGGCCGGCGACGCCCGGCTATCGTTCCACCTGGGATGCGGCCGACCGACGCTCTGGAGGGTGCCAAGTTGGCGCGACCCTCAGCGCCCCTAATCGGCTAAATGAGCTCCGGGCGGGACGCTCCCGCTCACTCGCGCCGCAAAGCCGGCGTGCCTGTGGTGGCTGTGGCCGGGCTCCCTTCCGGGCCAGGGAGCGCTTCGGCAGGCGAAGGCCGAGCCCGGCATTTTCTGGTGCCCGCGGTGGCCGAGCCGCAACGTCACGCCGTGCCAAGGTGGGAACTGGCCGCCGTCTCGGTGATATCGCTCGGGCTAGCTCTCGCCTTGTTCCATCGTGACCTGTCGAACCTGTTCAACTCCCAGATCGGGGGAGCTGGAGACGCTGACGAGTACTCGTGGTTTTTGTCCTGGGTGCCTTTCAGCCTTGGCCACGGGCTGAACCCGCTTGTCAGCACCTACGTCAATTACCCAGGCGGCGTGAACCTCATGTGGAACACTTCGGTCCTCCTCCCGTGCTTGGTGATGTCGCCGGTCACGCTCATCTTCGGTGCTGCTTTTTCTTACAACATCTTGGCGACTTTGGCGCCCGTCCTGAGCTCGGGCTTCGCCCACATGGCTTTCAGGCGCTGGACCAACCGGCTGCCCTCTCTAATAGGCGCACTGGTCTACGGGTTTTCTCCCTACGTCGTCGGCCAGTCCGTCGGCCACTTGGCCCAGACCCTCGTCATGAGCGCACCTCTTTTTCTCATCCTTGCCGACCGTACTCTCGTCGTGCAGTCGGGGGCCCCGTTGTGGGAAGGCCTGCTGCTCGGCGTCCTTGCATGGGCACAACTGCTCATCGGTGAGGAAGTACTGGCGATGGAGGTGACCTGCGGAGTGGTCACTATCGGCGCGCTCTGCCTCGTGAATTGGGACCGGCTCGCTTTGCATTTCGCCTATGCACGCAAGGCGCTGGCGGCCGCGGGCGGTTCGTTCGCCGTCCTTTCGGCTCCCTTTTTGGTTTTCCAGTACCTCGGGCCTTACCGGGTCGAAGATGTCCATCCGCCAAACGCCTACGTCACCGACCTGTTCAACTTCTTCGTCCCGACCAACCTCACCCAGCTTGCTCCTGCCGCCGCTCTCCGGGTGAGCGCGCACTTCACGGGCAACGGGGGCGAACAGGACGCCTACATCGGCATCCCGCTCGTGATCTTCTTGTTCCTGGCATTAGTGCTTGCACGGCGAAGGCCCATCACATGGGCGGCCTTGGTGTTGGGGCTGAGTGGCGCCATACTCTCGATGGGCCCGACTTTGCATGTGCTCGGCCACGTCACGCACCTCGATCTGCCAGACGATTTCCTGGCAAAACTGCCGGTCCTCCACAACCTCCTCCCGAGCCGGTTCGCCTCGGTCACGACCCTCGGCGAGGGCTTGCTGGTCGCCCTCGGGACCGACGAGCTGAAGCGGCTAAAACTGAGGTGGAGCGCCGGCTCCCTTGCTCTCCTCGGCGCGGGGCTGGCGGCCGTCTTCCCAACCGTGCACTTCCCGGTCGCAACAAGCCCGGTCCTCAACGAGTTCACCTCGGGGCTTTCCTGCCCCCTGGCGGCTTCCCAGCACCCGCCAGGCCGCCCTCCGGTTGCCCTGGTCGTTCCGGCCATAAATGAACTAGACCTGCGCTGGCAGGCAGAGTCTCGGTTCTGCTTCGTGATGCCTACCGCAACGGGGCTCACAGGGACGAACGCCGGAGACGTGACTCGTACCGGTGCACTCCTGGCGCTCTCGGACCCCGCCTTGGCAATGCCGCTCGAGACCCCTGCCGCCCGAGCAGAAGCCGCACAGGAGATAAGCGACCTGGACATCCGAGAAGTCGTCGTCGCCCCGCAGTCACCTGCGGTGCCGTCTTGGGGGCGACCCCAGCAGGCTCAAGCCGTTGCCTGGGTCGAGTGGCTCCTCGGCCAAGCGCCCGAACAGGGGACAGGCCCGTACCCGGACTTTGTCTGGAAAGACTTACCGCCCGTTGGGGAGATCGCGTCCGGGCGAGCCGGCACGGTGCCAAATGCGTGAGCGGGACAGGGCGCTCATAGCGGCGGCGGCGATAATGGCTGTCCTCATCGCTGGGGCGCTCCTGGGCGTCCTTGGGAGGCCAGGCCCCGTCCCCGCTCTTGTGCTTTCGCCGTCGTCCGGCCCACCCGGGACGCTGGTCACCCTGAGCGGTGACGCCGGCGCGGCTTGCCCGTCGCCCAACGGTTCGACGGCGGTCGATTTCGAGCCCGCCGGCGGGACAAAAGCGGCGGCCTTCAGCGAGATGGCTGTCCCAGTGGCAAGCAACGGCTTGTGGTCCACCGCCTTTGCGGTCCCCGGTTACTTGGGCAGTTCGGTGAGCGGTGACCAGGGTCTCGCAGTGGGACCGGGCGTGTACCAGTTCGTCGGCCATCTCTGCGAGGGGGCAGGCTACCAGCGGGCTTCGTTCCGCGTTACTCGGGCTCATTTCACAGCGAAGGCCCCGACCTACGTGGGGATCGCGCCCACCCCGGACGGCGAGGGCTACTGGTTGGTCGACAGCACAGGAAATGTGGAAGCTTTTGGGGATGCCCGTACTTACGGCTCGTTGACTGCTATGGACGTCCGCCCGCCCGCTCCCGTCGTCGGCATCGCCAGGACCGCCGATGGCAACGGCTACTGGCTGGCCGACGAGGAAGGGCACATCTACAGCTTCGGGGATGCGGGCTTGTACGGGTCAGGGCTGGCGAAGTTGCCGGGGCGCCAACCGATAACCGGGCTGGCGGCGACACCCGACGGCAAGGGCTTATGGCTGCTAGGGGTGGGTGGGCACGTTTACCCGTTCGGCGACGCCCGCGCAAGCGGCGTCCCTGCCGGGGCACCCACCACCTACGACGGGATAGCTGCTCGCCCGGCAGGCGGTTACGTCGTAAGCAGCGCGACTGGTAGAGGGACCTACGCGTTCCCCGGTGGTCAGCCGCTCGCGGGAAGCCTGTCTGTCGCCTTGACCGCCTCGCTGGTGGGCACCGCGGCGACCCCTTCGGGGAACGGAGCCTGGGCGGCCGGGGCAGAAGGCAGTGTGTTCCCATCGGGTGATGCCACCTTTTACGGGTCCCTGCCCGACGACGACATAACGCCGGACGTGCCGGTGACCGGGATTGCCTCCACACCCGACGGGCGTGGCTACTGGCTGGTCGGAAGGGACGGGACCGTGTTCAGCTTCGGTGACGCCCATTTCTTCGGGATGGCCTACGACGGGGCCCCATGAGGGGTCCCGACGTCTCCAGCCGCGACGCCGAAGCGCCCGGCGAGGATCTCGCGGGCTCTTTGAGCCTCTCGGGGCCGGCGGCTAGCGAGCGGGCTCGCCCAACCCGTCCGCTGTTGCGGGTGTGGGCGGCGTCGTTCTTCGTGATCTGGCTCGCGGCGGCCGCGTGGAGCCTGGCGAGCCCCATCGGCTCGGCGCCCGACGAGCCCGCACACTTGATCCGCGCCGCGTCGCTTGTGCGTGGTGAGGTACTCGGTAAACCGCTCCCGCACGTCACAGCTTCCAACAAGGCCTACCTGGCCGTCGAAGCTCCCGAGGTGTTTGCCCGGCTTGCCAACGACGTGCAGTGTTTTCAGTCCAACCCGTCTGTGCCAGCCAGCTGCCAGGGCTCCCTGGCTGGTTCCAGGGCAGACGTCAACGTCTACACGTATGTCGGACGGTACCCGCCGCTCTACTATGCGCTGGTCGGCCTGCCCACCCTGGCGATGGTCTCGTCAGGGGGGGTTTATGCCGCCCGCCTTGTCAGCGCCTCCCTGTCGGCGGCGATGCTCGCACTCGGTATCGTTTGCACCCGCCGTTGCCGCGGCATCCCATTAATTGGTGCCGGCATGGCGCTGGCCATGACACCCATGACCCTTTATCTCGCAGGGGTCATCAACCCGAGCGGCCTCGAGATCTCGAGCGCCATCAGCGCCTGGGTGGCCGGCATGGCATTAGTTTCCAACGCCGACGACGAAGGACCTCCTCCCATTGTCGTCGGCACGCTGGGCATTTCTCTCATAGTGCTGCTGCTCGTCCGGGGGCTTTCCCCCCTTTGGGTTGGCTGCATCGGCGTCGTCCTTGTCGCCTTCCTGGGACGACGCGTGCGAGCCCTTGCCCGGGCACGCATCGTGCACCGGTGGCTTGCCGGCTGCATCGCAGCAGGTTTCGCCGCCCTCGCGTGGGACCTTTACGCGAACCCGTTCCTCACCGAACCCGGCGCCCCTGTTGCCAAAGGCACCAACACTTCGCAACTCTTGATGCTTGCTTTGGAGAGGGTCGACCTTCTCGTGACTTCGTCGATCGGCCAGTTCGGGTGGCTCGATACGCCGTCTCCATTTGGGGTCATCGTGACTTGGCTCGGTGCTCTCGGGGCAATTGTGCTCATTGGGGCGTGCGTTGCCAGCCGGCGAGATGCCCTGATAACAGCGGGCACGCTCGTCGCTTGGCTAGTCGTGCCCTTGATCGTCATCCTGGCCGACGCCCGTTCCGAGGGGATAATCGGCCAGGGACGCGATTTCATGGGGCTGGCC
>DATJST010000053.1:0-16384 GCA_035503975.1 Acidimicrobiales bacterium
GCGGTCCAACCTGCAACCCGGGCAGATAGACCCCACGAGCCCGGTCTTTGTCTACGTGTCGCAGAACAACAGCAACGACTGGTTGTTCCTCAAGAAGTTGGCTGCCGATGTCGGCTACGAAGTCCTGGTCGAAGATGGGAAGCTGCATTTCCGCCAGCCCGCATCGTCGTCAGCCGGGCCTACCCAAGGAAGCCTCACCAACACCGACGACCCTTTGGCCTTGACCATGGGTGCGCACATCCTGCGGCTACGCAGCGTCATCACATCGGCCGACCAGGTCAGCCAAGTTGAGGTTCGGGGCTGGGACCCGCTGCAGAAACAGACCATTACCGGTAGCGCTTCAGCCGGCACCGCCTCGGCGACCGTCGGAACCAGCCCGTCCGACCTGGCCAGCACGTTCGGGAGTGCCACCCTTTACGGCGTGGGCGTACCCTATTCCAACCAAACTGAGGTGGACACAGCGGCCAAGGCGCTGGCAGAAAATATCAGCAGCGCTTTTGCCGAGGTGGAGGGTGTGGCGAGGGGTAATTCCAAATTGCGGGCAGGCGTCGCGGTAAGCCTGAGCCTGGTGGGCGACCCCTTCGACGGCAAGTACACCCTGACTGCGGTACGCCACAAGTACGAGCCGAGCGAAGGCTATACAACGGCTTTTACCGTGAGCGGGCGCAACCAGCGGTCTTTATTGGGACTGGCTTCTTCGGGCAGCCCGGGCGGCGGCCCTGGAGCGTCGGCGCCGCCGATCGCGGGCGTGGTACCGGCGTTGGTCACCGACGTCAATGACCCGAACAACCTCGGGCGGGTCAAGCTCAGCTTTCCCTGGCTGTCGGACTCCTTTAGCTCCGATTGGGCGCGCATGGTCCAGATCGGTGCCGGCGGCAACCGAGGCGCGTCGTTCCTCCCCGAAGTAAACGATGAGGTGCTGGTTGCATTCGAGCAGGGTGATTGGCGCCGTCCCTACGTCATCGGCAGCCTGCACAATGGGGTGGACACGCCCATGCTGGGCGACGGGCTCATTGACGGCACCTCGGGGGCGGTCAAGCGGCGCGGCCTCATTTCCAAGCGCGGCCACGCGCTCATTTTCTTCGACGACCCATCCGACGACGGCGCCGTCTTGATGACCGGTGACCACAACTTGCGGCTCTCGCTCAACGCCGGTACCACCACGGTGAAAATCACCAGCAGCGGCGAAGTAAAGATCGACTCGCAGCAGGATGTGACCATTAGTTCTCAGGCCGGCATAACGCTGGATGCCCAAGGCTCGCTCACGATGCAGGGCGACAGTGTCTCCATCAGCGCCCAGAGCAGCGTATCGCTGAGCGCCAACGCTGACGTAAGCGTGGCGGGCAACCCCATAAAGCTCAATTAGTCCAATCGAGGGGCAGCATGAGCGAAGATTTCATAGGAAAAGGCTGGGCCTTCCCGCTACGTGTGGATGCCACGGGCGGCATCGCCCTGGTGGCACGCGAACAGGAGCTGGCCGAGAGCATCCGGCTCATCCTGAGCACTGCTCGCGGGGAGCGGCCCATGCGCCCGGAGTTCGGGTGTGGCATCCACGACCAGATTTTCTCACCTATGGACGCGACGACGGCAGGCCGTGTGGCCTACGACGTGCGGGCCGCGCTCGAGCGCTGGGAACCGCGCGTCGAGGTTGGCGACGTGGACGTGACCTACGCCGCCGAGCGGCCGGGCGCCATGTACGTGAAGATCAATTACACCGAAAAGGAAACCAACGACCGGCGCAACCTCGTCTTTCCCTTCTACATCATCCCCGAGGAGCGCGAGCAGTAATGGCATTGCCTGTCCCCAACCTCGACGACCGCCGCTTCCAAGACCTGGTAGACGACGCCAAACGTATGGTGCAGCAACGCTGCCCGGAATGGACCGACCACAACGTATCGGATCCGGGCGTCACGCTGATCGAGACCTTCGCCTTCATGGTCGACCAGCTCCTGTACCGGCTCAACCGGGTGCCCGACCGCAATTTTGTGAAGTTCTTGGAACTTTTTGATATCCGGCTCTTCCCCCCGGTGGCGGCCCGCGCCCCCGTCACCTTCTGGCTGTCGGCGCCCCAGCCCGACGTGGTGCGCATCCCGGGCGGGACCGAGGTCGCCACCGTCCGCACGGAGACCGACGAGGCCGTGATCTTCACCGTTGACAACGATCTCGACGTCATCCCCTGCAGCTTGGCTGCGTTGCGCAGCCAGCCGCTCAACGGTGCCTTCCGCGACCACGCCGAGTCGCTCCAGACCGGGGTGAGCATGCCGTGCTTCGGGATGCCGCCGCAGCCGGGAGACGCCCTGTACGTGGGACTGTCAGACCCCGTGCCCCGTTGCGCCGTGGCGCTGCGCTTCAAGTGCCACATCGAAGGCGTCGGCGTTGACCCGCTCGACCCCCCGCTGCGGTGGGAGGCCTACGACGGCAACGACTGGGCGCACTGCGAGCTGGAAAAGGACGAGACCGGGGGGCTCAACCGGCCGGGGGACATCATTATCCACGTCCCACCTACGCACGTTGCGAGCGTGCTCGACCAGGAACGGGCTGGTTGGCTGCGCGCCATTATCATCCCGGCTGTCCCCGGCCAGCCTCAGTACTCGTCGTCTCCCCAGGTGGACGGGTTGTCGGCTTTCACGGTTGGGGGGACTACGCCGGTTTCCCACGCCAAGACCATCGAGGCGGAGGTATTGGGTAGCTCCACTGGGGCACCTTCGCAGCGCTTCAAGGTCAAAGAGACCCCGGTGCTGGCGGGAGGGGAGCGGGCCGTCGTCGAGGTGAGCCAAGGCGAGGGCTGGGAAGACTGGCACGAGGTCGAGGGATTTGCGGATAGCACTTTCTTCGACAAACATTTCGTGTTCGACCGGACTGTGGGCGAGATCGCCTTCGGTCCCGCCGTCCGTTTCGAGGACGGCGCTGTACGCCACTACGGGTCCTCGCCTCCCAAGGGAGCCCTGCTCAGGCTGCGCGCGTACCGTACAGGCGGAGGCAGCCGGGGCAACGTAGCCAAGGGCACGATCGTCATGCCCCGCCGTGCCATCCGCTACGTGACCCGGATCGTCAACCGGCATGCCGCCTCGGGGGGGGTCGATGGCGAGACCCTGGACGAAGCCAAGGTGCGCGGCCCTATCCAGCTACGGACTCGGAACCGGGCCGTAACGGCTCAGGATTTCGAGCAATTGGCTCGCGAGGCGGCGCCAGAGGTGGCACGGGTGCGTTGCGTCCCAGCCGGCACGGCCGATAACGCGGCACCGGGCGGTGCTTTCGAGGGGGTGCGGGTCCTGGTGGTGCCCGAGGTGTCGGGAGACGAGTCGGGCCGGCTGCGCTTCGAACAGCTCATATTGGACGAGCAGCTGCTCCAGCGCATCACCGAGTACCTCGACGAGCGCCGCGTCGTGGGCACCAGGTTCACCGTCGAACCGCCCCACTACCAGGGCATAACCGTTGTAGCTCGGATCCTCGCCCGCCGTTGGGCGCGGCCATCGGTAGTAGAGGCGGCCGCCCGGCGGGCTTTGTACCGCTACTACGACCCCGTAGTCGGGGGCCCGGACGGTGACGGCTGGCCCTTTGGTCGGCCGGTCCACGTGGGCGAGGTGTACGCGGTCATCCAGCGCATCGAAGGTGTCGAGTACATCGAAGATGTGAGGCTGTTTGCCGCCGACCCCCTGACGGGCCAGCGCGGCGACGCCACCCAGCGCCTCGAGTTAGCCTCCCACTCACTGGTTTTCAGCTACGAGCACCATGTGCGGGTGGAGCGGCCATGAGCGTTTCGACCCGCGGCCTGATGCGCGGGACAGCGACCCCCCACCCGCTCGAAAGGCTGCTGCCCGGGCCGTTCCTCGATGACGACGAGGAGCCGAGCGGCCGCAAGAGGGATTCGTTCGCCCGCCGCTTCTGCGCCGGCCTGGACGGCGTGCTCGCTCCGGTGCCGGTGACCCTCGACTGCCTGGACGCCTACTTCGACCCCCGGCTCGCGCCGCTCGACTTCCTCGAGTGGTTGGCGGGCTGGTTCGGGGTAACTCTCGACCAGAACTGGTCCGAACCGCAGCGCCGCGCCCTGGTCAGGCACGCCGGCGAGCTCTACCGCTGGCAAGGGACGCGGCGGGGGATCGCTGAGCACATCCGTCTCTACGCCGGGGTGGAACCCGAGGTCACCGACTCGGGTGCCGGCACCTGGTCGGCCGAGGCCGGTGGCGCCCTCCCCGGTAGCGACGCCTGCGAACTCCACGTGACGGTCACTGTCAGCGCTGACAGCGAGTTGGACGAGCGCCGCTTGGACGCCCTCGTGGCAGCCGCCAAGCCCGCTCACGTGCGCCACCGCGTCACGGTCGTGCGCCGGGCCGGCAAGAAGTAAGCCGGGCGGCGGGCGGCGGGCGGCAGCGGCCTAGCCCGGTCACCTGCGCCCAGGCGTGACGGTCGCGCGCCGGGCCGGCAAGAAGTAAGCGCCCAGGCGCCACGGCGACTGGCGGCGGGCGGCAGCCGTCAAGCCCGTGAGCGTGCACGCCTTTTTGGCACAAAGCCTCCTTTGCGGCGCAAAGCCTCCGCTTCTCCGCTGTGCCGCTGTGTGCTTGACAGTCGAACATACGTTTGGTACGATTGTGGTCGGAGCAGTTAGCCTCGTGGCCGGCTTGGTAGGCCTCCTCTTCGCACATGGTGCGCGTCGCTGGGATGTGCAGCGGCACGCCCCGCCGCCAGTGAGCTCGAAGGGAGGTCGCTTGAAGACTGAGACCGTACCGTCGCCGCGCGGTACGCCGGGCGCTGGCACGGGTGTGCCATCCGATGAAGCGCTCTTCCTACCGCCAGCCGCTGCCCACGTGCTCGCGGCCGCCGATGCGCTCCCGGCTGCCGATGTGCTCGCGGCTGCCGAAGTGCTCGCGGCCGCAGAAGTACTGGTCCGCCGAGTGGCCCGTTTTGATGCCCGTTCGGCCAGCCCGGAGAGTTGCGCCAGAGTCGCCGAGGCACTCGGGCGCGTGGAGAAGGCTTGCGGTGCCTGCCGGGCGCGGGCCGCTGCCAGGGCTGTCGCTGCCGGTTTGCACAAGGCGCGGGGCTTTGCGGACGGCGCCGAGTGGGCTTCGCGCTCGAGCGGGAGCAGCCTGGGCGAGGCCCGCTCCGAGCTGGCCACAGTGGCCGCACTGTCCGGCCTGCATGTGACACAGGCCGCCCTGGACGCCGTGGACATTTCGCTCGCTCAGGCCGCGCCGAAGTGGCAAGGGCGGCACACGCAGCGCCCGGCTCGGAGGGGGCCATGGTCGAGCTGGCCCGCCGCCACGGGCTCGGCGTCGTCCGGGGGCAGGCGCGCCACGTAGTCCTTGGTGCCGAGGACCCCGAAGATGCGGCCCGAGCGAGGCGAGGTGGGCGGAGCCTGCGCCACTGGGTTGATACGACGGGCATGGTGCGCTTGTCCGCTTACCTGGTGCCCGAGGTGGGCCAGCCGCTCCTGGCCGCGGTCGATGCACTGGCCCACAGCCTGCGGCGCAACGCTCAGGTCAAAGAGCCCTTCGAGGCGCACGCCGCCGACGCCCTGGTGGCCTTGCTCTCAGGCCAGGGCGCCGCCAAGGTGCGTACGGTGCTCAACCTTGTGGTTGACATCTCCGCCTATCGGCGCGGCCATGCGCACCCCGGAGAGGTGAGCGCGATGGTCGGCGGTCCCCCGCTCACGGTTAGCGACATCCGGCGTATGGCGGCCGACGCGTTCATCAAGGCCGTCATACATGACGGGGTGAAGGTGCGCAGGATCTGGCACCAGGGCCGTCACCTTCCGGCCACTTTGCGCACCGCGCTCGAGCTCGGTGCCCCGCCGGGTTTTGAAGGGGCCACCTGCGCCGAACTGGGGTGCGGTCGCCGCCATGGGCTGCAGTGGGACCACGTGGGCCCGGTAGCCAACTGCGGGCCGACGAGCTACGACAACCTCCAGCCGTTGTGCTACCCGCACCACAGCGAAAAGACTGAGCGCGACCGTAGGGCTGGGTTATTGGGCCCGAGGGGACAACGGTCCCGACGCCGCAGCCAGGCCCCACCAACTGTTAGTGAGATCCAAAGCAAGTTGCGCGAATAACCGGGCCGGATGCTTGCTGCTTGCACCTTGAAAACTCAATAGGCTCAATAGGTCCGTGCGGTCCTGGGCTTTAGGCGCCGGTTGCCTGGGGCAACGGGGCGACCCCAAGCTCGGCCAGCATACGCTCGTAGTCGTGACGGGCGCGGGCACTGGCGGCCTGGTTGGCTCCTTGGTCGTGCGCCGCGATCATGAGCTTCCAGAGCGGGTCGCAGTAGCGGTCGACGGACAGGCCCCAGGTCGCTGCGGCCGCCGCTTCGGCCGTCTGCCCGAGGTCGAGAAGCGCCTCCGCCAGCTGCTGGCTGGCCTCGGAAATCATTAGGCGGTAGCGCTCGCGCGGCGCGAGCACCCACTCGACCGTGCCCTCGTCCGCGAGCAGTTCGCCACGGTACAGGGCAACCGCCACCCGCAGGGCTCCGACCGCATCGTCGTTGCGCCGGTCCTGGCGCAACCGCCGGCCACGATTGACGTGTGCCTCAAGTTGGGCGAGGTCATGTGTCCCCGAGCGGCCGAGGTCGAGCGCGTAGGAAGGCCCCTTGCGCGCCACCAGTGCCCCAGCCCCACTGCCCGCCTGGGCCTCGAGCAGCTGGCGCAGCGAGGAGACAGCAACTTGGAGGCCGTGCTTGGCGGCGCCGGCGTCGTCGACCGACCAAAGGGTGGCACAGAGCACGTCCCGGTGTACGTACTCACCGGGGTGCAGAGCCAGAAAATGCAACAGGGACCGCACCCCAGGCCGGGCCAGGCCGGCATCGACCACCCGTCCGCCCACCGTGAGCACGAACTTGCCGAGGCAGCGGACGTCGACCGTATTGACCTCCACCGCGTCGGCCGCCTCCGCCGCCGCCCGCGCCACCGCCGAGGTAACCGTCCTCGCGCCCGCCTCCGCCGGCTCGTCACTGCCCCGCCCTCCCGTCTCCGGTCCTGCCACCCCACCCAAACCCGCAGAGGCGGGGCCGCTCAGGCTGCCGCCCTGGCTCGAGCCTCCAGCCGCACCGCTGCGACCGCTCGCGGCCAGCGCCTGCTCCACAAGGGGAGCCATGGGCATCACGCCCTCGAGCTCGAGGACGCTGGCCGCGGCCCGCCAACCCGGTCCGCCCAGCGCGGCTGCCTCGACCAGCACCGAGAGGGCTGCGGCGCCAGGACATGCCACCCCTCGCGCCAATTGGTCGGCGCTGGCGGCTCGGTGCAGCGCGCCCTTGGCGTCCGTGGGCAGCATGCCGAGGCTGGCCGCCGCGCCCGCCCAGGCCGAGACGACCGGCGCCTGCAACGACATCCCCAGGACGGCAGCACGCTCGAAGCACGGCACTGACTGCGCCGCTTGGCCGGCCGCCAGCTGCGCGCAACCTTCGACGGCGGCGAACAGCAAGTCGGCCCATGGGTTCTCGGTGGCCATCGCCTCGGCGCGGCTGGCTTCCAGCTGGGCCAGCAGCGCCTGGGGGCGTCCCGCGACCGCATGCAGGAGCCGGCCGAGCCAGGCGGGCACCTGGGCGTCGAGATGGTCGAGGGTGGCGGCCAGGGCGGCCGGGCCGTAGGGCCGCCCGGTCAGACGAGAGGTGAACCACAAGGCCAGTTCGGCCCACCTGCGCAGGGCGGAGCGTTCCGGGGCGTCTTCGTCCTCGGCCAGGATGGCGTGCGCTTGGGCGACATGGCCAGCGGCGAGGGCGGCCAACCCGCCCGCCAGTTGCGCCCCGGTGCCCCGGACCAATGCGCCGTCGGCACCGGCGAGCGGGTTGCGGGCCAGCGCCCGCCGGAGTTGCCCTGTCCAGTCGTGGGGCACGCTCGACGCGGGGTCGATCCAGCCGGTCAATTGGAAGCGTTCCCTTTGGGACGTCCGGCGCACGAGGGTCCCGCCGGCCAGTTCCTCAGCCCGTCGGTAGGTCTCTACGGCCGCCTGCCAATGGCCCGACCGGACCTGGCGGCGAGCGAGCCCGAGCTGGTACCAAGCATCGTGGTCGGCGACTGCGGACGGCATGCCGTCGTTCCATGGCCCCAGGGCGGCTACGGCCCGGTCACCCGACAGGCCGAGCAGGCGGTCGGCGGCAACCCATTCCTGTGCCCGGTAATAGCAACGCAGCGCCTCGGAGACCGAGCCGGCGGCTTCGAGGATGGCGCCGGCCTCGGCGTAGATGCCGCGCACCGCTTCCTCGCCCACTTCGTCGAGGAGCAGCTCCTCGAGGAACGAACGCAGCACCTCGTGCTCCTGGTAGGTCGTGCCCCCGTCGTGGCTCAGGAGAAAAAGGTGCCGCCTGGCCAGCTCGTCCAGGCGCCGGGAGCTCCCGGTCGTTTTCAGCAACTGGTCGCACCACGGGCCTGAGAGCCGCCCGAGCACGCAGGTCCTGACCAGGAAGTCGCGCTGCTCGGGCTCGAGCGTGGCCAGCACGTTGCGGGTCAGGTAATCCCGAGTGTCGAGCAGCCGGCTCGAGAGGGAAGCGAGGACACCCCTGCGTTCGGCCGAAGAGCTGTTGGTCGTGGCCAAGCGGAACAGGGACAAGCCCGCGGCCCACCCTCCGGTGCGCCGGGCAAGCTCGGCCACCTCCTCTGGCATCAGCCGCACCCCGTAATGCAGCGTGAACAGCTCCTCCACTTCCCATGACCGGAACCGCAGGTCGTCCGGCCCGATCTCGGCCACGTGCCCGGCGAGGCGCCACCGGGACAGGTCGAACGCCGGCGGGTGCCGGCCCGCCAGCACCATGTGCACATGAGGCGGCAGGTAACTGACGAGCCGTTCGAGTTCCGACTCAGCCGCGGTGGCGAGCAGGGTGTGGGCGTCGTCGACGACGATGACAAGGGGCCGGGGAGCGGTTTCCAGGACTGCGGCGGCCTTGTCCACCGAGTCCCAGCCGCCAGTCAGCTCCGGCAGCGCCTGGCGGACCGCACTCTCGAGGTAGCGCAACAGCCGAGCCGGGTCGGCGTCGGCCATGCCCGCTTGGTACCAGGCCACCGCACCGTCCCCGCCCGCCTTCGAACTCGCGAACATTGCGAGCAGCGTCGTCTTGCCTGAACCCGCGGGTGCAACCACCACGGTCAGCGGGAAGCGCCAGCTGGCCTCGAGCAGCAAGTCGAGACGGGGCCGGCGCAAACCGTTAGGCGGTGGTACTCGGATCCGTGCCGAGACGATCGGTTCGCTCATCCCTGGCTCCTGAGGTGTCCCGAACGTAATTCACCGGCGCTCGCGTGTCAATGGGAGCCATTGGAGCAGCACCCGGTAAGTCGCCGCCCGGGCCGTGCCCGACAGCCCAAGGCGAGCGGGGCACTCCCTTTGCCCGAAGGGGCAACGGCCCAGATCCGCCGCCCCCCGTGGAGTATCGTTCGACCTAATAGCGGTTATTGCCCACTCCTGCCCCCGGACAAGGTTTGAGGGAACTGATGGAACAGATCATCTGCAGGAAGTGTGGGACACATGCCGATACGGGTGAGGCATTTTGCGGCAATTGCGGCGCTTTCCTCGAGTGGGAAGGGGAGCGCATAACCGTCGACCCGGTGCCCGGGCTCGAGCTGGGCCCAAACGCAATGACCGCCGGCACGCCGCCCCCGGCGGCAGGGACGGGCTGGACGGCGACCAGTGGGGGGGCGAATGCCGCTGCGCCTTCGGGCCCCCCAGTCGGAGGAGGTGCCGCCACGCTGCCTCGGCCGCCGACTGGCACACCCCCATTTGTCGCCGCCGGCACGCCGCCGCCGCCCACCTACCCGCCGCCGCCTCCGCCGAGCGGGAGCCGAGTCCCGCCCCCACCGGCTCTGGGCGGCCAACCCGTGGCCGGTCAAGCCACCAACGGTCCGGTACCCGCTAACCAGGGCCCGGCCGCGGTGCAACCGGCCTTGCCGATCGAGCGGCCCAAGACGCCGCCGCCCCGCATGGCTCCTTCACGCCGAGCCGCGCCCGGAGATCTCTACTGCGGGCAGTGCGGCCAACCCAATGGCCCCGAGCGGCGTTTTTGCCGGCGCTGTGGCGCGCTGCTCGCGGAGGCGCCGCCTCCGCCGCCCCGGCTGCCCTGGTGGAAGAGGCTGTTCCACCGGGACAAGGCGGCGGCCGGCCGAACGGACCAGGGCACCGGTCCGTCGTCAGCCATGTCGCCGGCCGCGGCGACTGCCACCGCCCCTCCCTCGGCTGCTGGAGGCGCCGCCGCGGCCCCATCCGCCGGTCCCCCCCCGCCGCCGGCGGCTCACAGCGCCGGCCTGGCCGCCCCCAAGCCCCCGGCCGGCGGCTCCGCGTCTTCGCCCTCCTCGCCATCCGCGCCGCCTCGGCCACAGCCTTACCAGCCGCCCCGCCCGCCGGCGGCCGGCGGCGGCCAGGCCGGTTACCCTCCCCAGCCGGCCTACCACCCGTACTCGCCGCCGCGGCCCTATGGCGGCTCCGGCGCCGGGTACCGCCCGCCGTCCGGGTTGCCGCCCAAAGGTCACCGGCTGCGCAACACCAGCCTTATCGTGCTGCTGGTCGTGGTGGTCGTATGCGCTGTGGACCCGTCCGCCCGCAACGGCATCGACCGTGGCTTCAACCGGGTGCGCTATGACCTGATACCGACGTATGCCAATGTGCCCCTGGAAAAGGTGCGCGGCGAAGGCTCTGGCGCCTGCGGGCCGCTTTCCATGGCCGGCAATGACACCGTCTATTGGTACACGCAGCCGGCGGGGACGGGGCTCGAGCGGATCTTCATCACATTGGCGCCCAGCTTCCGGGGCACGATCGGCCGCATAGTTTTCACCCCGCTCAAGGCGAGCGGGCAGGCCGCGACGACCGTGGCGAGCTCGGCGGCCTTGCCGGCGCCTGAAATGGTCCGCGTCAGCGTGCGCCCGCCCGGCGCGGTCACGGTGACCAACTTGGACAACCCGCCGAAATTGCAGGCCATCAAGGTCGACTTGAAGATCACGGCTCCCTCAGTGGTGATCATCCGTGCGCTGACCACCGACCCGGGGGCCACCCCCAGCTCGTGCGCCGAAACCGGCGTCGTCTTGAACCAAAGGAAGAGTTGACCCGTGGGTACACCCGCCGCCGTCATGGGGGACCAGATCAACGCGAGCTGCCCCATCCACCTGATCCCGAACCCGGCCACCGGCGCCCCCCAGCCGTCCCCGGTCCCGATGCCCTTCAGCGCCCCCATCACGCTCGGCACCGTGCCGACCGTGCTCATCAGCGGCCAGCCGGCCGCGGTAGAGGGCTCTTCGGGCATGAATACCCCCCCGCACGTGGGCTTGCACCCCGCTGACCCCTATATGGTGCCGCTCATGCAAATAGGCCAGGTTGCAATGGGAAGCCCGACCGTGCTCATCGGGGGTATGGGTGCTGCGAGCGAGTCGTCGCAGTGCATGGTGTGCGGCGGCCTCCCCGGCACCCTGGCGGCCAGTGGCACAACCGTCCTTATCGGGCCCTGACACACTTACCTGACACACATAGAGGAGAGTAAAAGTAAATGGGTGCATTAGCTCGGCTCTCAGGTCCTGCAGCCGAGGTGCAGCCCGGAGGTCGCACCAGCCTCGAGCTGTCGGTGCGCAACACCGGGACCGTGGTCGACCAGTTCAGCTTCGAGGTGCTGGGCGCGGCCGCACCCTGGACGACGGTTGAACCGCCGACCATTTCCCTGTTCCCACAGGCCGAAGAGACCGTGCATGTCGAGTTCGCGCCTCCTCGGGCCCCAGGTACCGCGGCGGGAGCAGTTCCCTTTGGCGTCCGGGTGGTCTCACGCGAGGACCCCGCGGGCAGTGTCGTTGAGGAAGGCACGGTCACGGTCACGCCGTTCAGCGATGTCGTGGCCGAGCTCACGCCCAGAGCCACCCGCGTCCGGTCGCGCGGCCGCGTGCAAGTGCTGGTGGACAACCGTTCCAATGTCGCGTTCCGGGCCGAACTGGCCGGCACCGACACGGACGAAGCCTTCTATTACATTTTCCAGCCCCCATTTGTGGACGTTGCTCCCGGCACCGTCAATTTCACCAAGCTCACCATCAGGGCGAAGGCTCGTTACTGGCGTGGCCCGGCGACCACGACGCCTGTCCAAGTCTTCTTGCGCCAGCCCCAGGTACCCGTGGCCGAGGGCGAAGAGGCGCCGCCGCCGAGCGGCCCGCACCCCGCCGAGATCCCCACGGACGGAGCAGTGCTGCGCGAAGCGCTCCTGCCTGGTTGGCTTCCCAAAGCGCTCGCCGCGCTGGTGGCGCTCATCTTGTTGCTGGCGCTGGCCTGGTACAAGCTCCTCAAGCCACAGATAACGGCGGCCGCTCAGAACAGCGTCGCCAAGGCGATCAAGCCGATCGAAAAACAGATCGGCACCATCCAGCACGCGCTGCCCCCGACGACAGCAGGCGGGGGCCAAGGTGGCGGGGGTACCACCACCACCACATCTCCGCCCGCCACGACCACGTCGACAACTGCGGCCTCGAAGGCGACAACCTCGACGACGTCGGTCACCACGAAGCCCAAGCCCACCACAGCGCCGACGGTGGTGACGCCGATCAACCAGAGCATCACCTCCCGCGGCAATAACACCGTGGCCGTATTCGCCGTGCCTGAGCACCATACGCTACAGGTGACCGACATATTGCTGGAAAACTCCGCCGGGGTAAGTGGCAACATTTACCTGGAACGCAATGGCGTCGTGCTTATGTCGTGGGCCATGGCCAACTTCAGGGACCTCGATTACCACTGGATCACTCCCATCTATTTCGCCTCCGGCACGCAGCTCCAGCTGGCGGTGCGTGACTGCGCCGGTGTGTGCACGCCGAGCCTCTATTTCGCGGGGAGCCTCGTATCGTCACATTGAGCCGCCGCCGATGGTCTCTGTCCGGCGCACGCCGGCTGCGGCCCGCGCGCCGATGGAGGGGTCGGGCGGGTGCTCCCCACCGCCCATGGCGGCGCGGGCCGAGCCTGCCAATAGCCGCCGCGGTGCTCGCCTTTGTCGGAGCGCTGGTCAGCGTCGTGCACCAGGGACCGGCGGCCGCGCTGCCGAGCGGCTCTCAGCCACAGGTTTACCTGACCGGCCAGGACGGCACCGCCGTACTGCCCTACCCGAACGACACCTTCGGGCTCTCGACCACCTTCCCGCCTAGCGGCTCGGGCGGGACGCGTGAGATCGGCCCGGTGATCAACTTGGCCGACGGTTCCGAGACGGTCGGCGCCGGGCTCGTCAACAAGACCCCGACCGTGTTCATAATGCAACCGGCTGCGGGCACCACCCTGGCCACAGTCTCGTTCCCCTTGGGTGCCGCGCTCACCGGCCTGGCCGCCGACCCGCTAAATGCCCGCCTGGTGTTCGTCGTGGCCACCGACGGGCTCTTCGTGGTCAACACGCAGTCTGCCTCCTACCAGCAGATCTATTCGCTCCCGCCTTCGGTGCCGGGCTACTTTTCCAGCTTGGCGGTAACGGCCGACGGCGCCACGGCGTACGTCGGGGGCGCCATGACCGGCACGGGCCAAGCGGTCAACGCAGTCTTCGCCCTGAGCCTGCCGCCGGCTGCGGTGCCCTCGGGTTTCACCTCGGCCCTGAAAGCGACGTGGGAGGCGCCGAGTAACGACGCCCGCTTCTACGGCGACGTCAGCGACCTGGCCCTGACCCCCGATGGCCAGCACCTGTTCGCGGTCAACAACACCGCGGTGGAGAGCGCTACCACCCCGCCGCCACCCGCCACGACCACGAGCGTGGTCGGCATCAGGACTTTCCCGCGGACCATCATCACTTGTGTTGCCTGCCGCCTGACGACCACGAC
Source organism: Acidimicrobiales bacterium (assembly GCA_035503975.1). Classification (GTDB taxonomy): domain Bacteria; phylum Actinomycetota; class Acidimicrobiia; order Acidimicrobiales; family Palsa-688; genus DATJMJ01. The sequence continues at coordinate 13,733 of DATJST010000053.1, forward strand.
CCAGACACCGATCTTCCGGCCAAGCGTTGGAGCCGGTCCCCGCAAGCCGGCTATAACCTCGGCCGTCAATGCCATAGCTTTTGGGTTCGCCCTCCCGCTGCCCACCAGCGGCACGTTGCCCCCGGACATAGTGCCCTTGCCGTACCCTTCCGAACCCTCCAGCCGGTCGGTGGCCATCAGCCCCAATGGGTTCGAGGTCTACGTGGGCAGTGCCGACTTCGGTCCGGCCGGTCCCGGCGCACCCGGCTCCCCGTGCCCGACCGAGAACGCCTGCTGGGCGCTGACGAGTTTCTCGGTCGCTTCTCCGTCCCAGTACAGCGTGCTCGAGCTGCCGATCTGCTCGGGTGGCAACGAATCGGCTTGCGTTGCCAACCAGCCTGATTACATTTGGGAGTCCCCGGTGGCGTTGGCTATCAGCCCCGACGGCAAGGTGTTGCTAGCCGCGGTGGGCAGCCAGACCGGGGGCGTAACGTCGACTGACCTCGACGCCGTGGCGATCTCTTCGACGGCGAACAGCTCGACCGCCAGCGCCCCAGGGGCACCGGCCGAGTCGCTCGGGGTGGGCGGCCCGGTATCGCCCGAGGGCATTACGGTCTCGCCCGACCTGGCCCCGCGGGCAGATTTCAGCGCTCTCGTGAAGCCCGCCGGTGACCCGACGTCGTTCAATGCCAGCGCCTCGACCGTCCAGTTCGGCAGCATCACCTCCTTCGCATGGAGCTTCGGCGACGGCACCACAGGGACAGGCCAGACCGTGTTGCATGTGTACCCCGTGCCGGGACCTCGCCTGGTCACGCTGTGCGAGACCGATTCCGACGGGCTGGCCAACGGCGCCGTCGTGCCCGGCACGTCGTTCACCATTGACGACACGGGCCAAACCCCGTTCTGGGTCTCCTCGCCTTGCCGGACGATCGACATCCGTATCAGGGCGCACAAGCACCCCACCACCACGACCACCACGACCACCACCACCACGACCACCACGACCACTACGACCACCACCACCACGACAACGACGCTGCCGCCCACCACCCGCAAGCCCACGACCACCACCCGGCCGACCACCACCACCCGGCCTACGACCACCACGAGGCCGCCCACCACCACCCGGCCTACGACCACCACGAGGCCGCCCACCACCACGAGGCCGCCCACCACCACGCACCCGCCTACGACTGTTCACCCCACGACGACCCGGCCCAAGCCAAAGCCAAAGCCCAAACCCAAGCCCAAGCCCACTACGACCACGACCACCCGGCCGACCACCACCACCCGGACCACGACCACTGCACCGACCACGACCACCCGGCCAACCACGACAACCGCAGTGACACCGACCACGACCAGCCGGCCAACCACGACGACAACCAGGGCAACGACGACAACCACGACGCGCAAACCGCACCACAAGCCGCACCCACCACGCCGCCCGGTCCACCGTCCCGTGCGCCATTTGCACCCGGTCCTCGAGCTAGACCCTGTCCTCGGCCCGCCGGGCACGATCGTGGCGGTTAATGGCCACGGGTTCCCGGCGAACAGGACCGTCACCATCGAGTGGTCGTTGTCGACCGGCTCGACCCGCGTACGCACCAACGGTAAGGGACAGCTGAGCGGCACGCTGATCCTGTTGATCCCCGACGTCCTCGGCCCCCGTTACGCCGACGCCCGCGGCTACAAGGCCAAGGCCAGCTTCCTCGTCGTCCCAAGCTCCTCTCAGCCGGGTGGGAGCGATGCCAGCCCGATTTACAGGACCGAGGGCCCCTAGCCGTAGGGCCACACGGCCGAAGCGCACTCGGGGTGCAGGGGATAGCGTGGGGGCCATGAACAGCGAACAGTTTGAGAAGGTGCGTTCTGCTCGAGGCTTCATCGCGGCGCTCGACCAGAGCGGTGGCAGCACTCCCAAGGCGCTGGCTCTCTACGGCATCGCCGAGAGCGCCTACTCCGGCGAAGACGAGATGTTCGACCTGATGCACCAGATGCGGGCCCGGATCATGCAGAGCCCGGCGTTTCGCGGAGACCGCGTCCTCGGGGCGATCCTGTTCGAGGGGACCATGGACCGTGAGGTGGCGGGGCTACCGACTGCCGACTTCCTCTGGGAGCGCAAGCAGGTGGTGCCCTTCCTCAAGGTGGACAAAGGGCTGGCGCCCGAGGCCGATGGGGTTCAGCTGATGAAGCCGATCACCGGGCTTGACGCGCTCTTGGAGCGGGCAGTGAGCCTCCACCTGTTCGGCACCAAGATGCGCTCCTTCATCAAGCAGGCCAACGACGCCGGGGTCAAGGCCATCGTCAGCCAGCAGTTCGAGCTCGCTCGCCAGATCCTCGATGCGGGCCTGGTGCCCATCATCGAACCTGAGGTCGACATCCATAGCCCCGCCAAGGCCGAAGCCGAAGCGCTGCTCAAGGCGGCCATCACCGAGGAGCTCGCCGCTCTGGGCCACGACGACCACGTGATGTTGAAGCTTTCCCTGCCCGACGAGGACAACCTCTACCTGGACTTCGTCCACCACCCAAAGGTGCTCAGAGTGGTCGCGCTGTCCGGCGGCTACCACCGCGACGAGGCCAACAAGATCCTCGCCCGCAACCAAGGCGTGGTCGCCAGCTTCTCGCGGGCGCTCACCGAGGGCCTGAGCGCGCAACAGAGCGACGAAGAGTTCG
>DATJST010000054.1:0-11322 GCA_035503975.1 Acidimicrobiales bacterium
GTTAGGTAGGTCGGGCCGGAGCTTGCGGCGCGCGAGCCGGAACAGGTACGCCGCGCTCAGCAGCTGTGCCACGCCCGTGGCCCCAACAACGGCGACGGCACCGAGAAAGGCAGCAGGTATGGCGAGCACGACGTTGAGCGCCATCGCCACGAGGCCATAGCGCATTTCCAGCCCTGCCCGCCGCATGAGCGTCATGTAAAGGCTCACCATGCCCATCAACAACCAAGGCACGCTCGCGAGGATAGAAACCACAGCCACCCAACTGGCCAATTTGAAGCTTGGCCCGAGCCAAGCGGTGGCCCCAAAATAAGCTGCTGCCATCCCCACCGCCGACCAACCACTCACCGCTACAACCCAAATGTGCTGTAAGTTCTCGTACTCTTTGAACGCCTCTTCGGGCCCTTCGCGGCCGTACGTGTTCCCCAGGCGCACGCTCGCAGGGCCGAGGGCGTTGCCTGCCACAAGAGAGAGCGCTTGGGCGAAGTTGGCTCCAACGTTGTAGACCCCGACCGTAGTCACGGACAGGCCGCTCCCGATCACGAGCGTGTCGAGCTCGCTGTTGACGATGTTGGCAATGCCCGCCACCTGCAACTTGCCCGAAAAAGCGAACAAGGGCTTGAGCTCCTGCCAGCTCAGGAGAGAAAAACTTTTCCTTGTCAGGTAGCGCAATGAGGTGGGGCCGATGAAAGCGACTGTCGCCACTTGCTGCACGATGAATATGAGGGCGACACCCCGAAGCCCACCGTGGTCGTGGACAACCCACACCAAACCCCCCACCCAGATGGCATAACAGGCGAGGCCGGCCTGCACGGCGCGGTCGAAGCGCTGACGCGCCGTTATCACCGCTTGGACAAGCATGTGCGCGAACCCAAACGTCACCAAGATCGCGATGGTCCGGAAAAGAAAGACCGTTTCGGGGCGCAGCGAAGGGCTCATCGAGAGGAGCCGCACGATGACCGGCGAGACGAACCAGTCGATCACCCCGGCGACTACGCCGAAGGCAAGGACGAGAAGTAGGAAGCTCACCAGGAGCCGCGTCGTGGCTACCCTGTCGTCTCGGCCCGCGTAGATCGGGAAGTAGCGGTTGGCCGTGCCGATGAGCCCGCCGTTGAAGGTCCCGACGAACCCGATCAAACTGATCACCATTATCAGCAAGCCGTATCGCTCCACGCCCATGCCATGGATGACGAACGGCGTCAGCAACAAGTTGCCAGCCGACATGATCAACTGGTACGCCGTCACCCAACTGAACCCACGCCCTATCACGCGCAGCATGCTCTTGCCGCCTCCGGCGCCGGTGCCCACCCTTTTGGGAGCGGGCTTGCCGTTGGCCGTGAGGGCGCCGTCCTCACCGACAGGCGGCCGTGGCAGGTTGGACATGCGGGAGACGACTTCGTCACGGGCAACAACTTCAGCGGCCAAGTCGGTGAACGGCACGGCAGCGGCTCCCACCGGGCCCGATGGCGGAACTAGCTGACCGGCCTGGGACAGGTCATGTCCTTGTTCGGGCAGCACCGTACCGATGGTACAGGTGACGTCGTCAGCGGGCGCGTTCTGCGATCGGCCTGCTCGCACGGCTAAGCGGACCCTTGCTCACCAGTCCCGGTCATCAGCAACGATCAGCAAGAGGTCTGCCAAAGCAGAGCTTTGGCGAGCGCGCCCCATTCGTAAAGGACTCCGTAGGCCCATTCGGCAAGGGAGGGGTGTGCCGCGACGACCTTCACCGTCCCCCCGAAGCAGCGCTCGACACGGATGCGGGCCCGCGTCGCCTGTGGTACCGAAGTGACCACGATGATGCTGCGCCAGCCGTGGCGGCGCGCCAGTTGCCCGGCGTACTGGGCCTCACCCTGGGTGCTGAAGGGGTTGGGCCGAAAGCATTGCACAACCGTACTGGCGAGGTAAACGCGAGGGCAGTTCCATTCGACAGAAGCAACCGAGACAAGCATGAGAGGCGCCGAATGCTCACGGGCGAGCTCTTCTGCCAGCTGCAGGCGGGGGCCAGGCCCTCCCAGGACCAGGATCGCATCGGCGTGCAGGCCGTCGGGGGGATCGAGCGCCGGCCAGACGAAGAGCCGGCAGGTCATCGCCACAAAAAGAGCCAGGACCAAGAGGGGCGCCAAGGCCCACCACGTTCTCTTCACGCTTTCTTCACAATTCCTTCAGGTTGCAACCACTCTCGAGGGTCGCCGGGCCCGCCTAAGGGGACTTATTTGCGCTATGCGTGGTACCGGAAGCAATCCGGGAACGGCGTCGCGTCCCCGACTGAATTATTGAGGTCGTCGTCGGGTATCCTAAGGGCTGGTCCTGCCGTGGGCGCACATGGCTGTTTTCGCACCGTTGAGGTTAGATGATCGGTTCTCACACTCGTCCAGAGCTCCGCAGCACCACAACCAGCCACGTCGAACCCGTGCTCCCTCTCGAGGGACCAGCGGGTCGCGCTCTTGGCTATGGACCTGATAACGAGCCTGGGTACGAATCTATCGGCCGCTCTGCTCTGGCCCACCCCGTACGCGTCGCGGTCTTGACGCTCCTCGGGCTGCTGCTCGGGGCGGTGATCGGCTACGAGTACCCGCCCACTTACACCGCTAACGCGCAACTGATCGTGGGCCGGACCGCAAGCTTGTCGACAGAGACGATCCCGGGCTTCGACGTCGCCGTCCAAAGTTTGGCGAGTGATTATGCCCGCCTCGTCACGAGCAGCAACGTCATTTCGGCTACCGAAGGGTACTTACATTCGTCACGGCTGCCGGGCAACTTGAGCGCGTCGCCCATCCCCGAGTCGTCTATCATTGACGTCCAAGCCACGGCTTCGTCAAAGGCGGCCGCGGTTGCGCTCGCTAACGCGGGCGCACAAGGACTTACCGAGATCGTCACCGAAATAACCAACAACACCCAGTCTCAGCTGGCGCCCATAATGTCCACTTACCAAAAGGCGGACTCGGCTGCAGAAGCCGCGAGCGTCCAGGCAAGCCTCCTCCAGACCCAGCTCAACAATTTGCTAGCCAATATCGGCAAAAACGGGCCAACGCCGGTGCAAACGGCAGAAGAAGACGTGCTCTCTAGTGAGATCGCAGCGGAGCTGACCAAGTCGGACACGGCCAAGCTGCAGGCACAGACTTACCTCAATGAGTACAACAACGCCGTGCCCCCCTACCAGACGCAGGAAGAGATGGTCCAACCGGTGGGCGCGGCCGCGTACAGCGGCAGCAACCGGACGTCGCTCCTCGAAGCAGCCGGCCTGGCAGGACTTGTCGGCGGCCTTGTGGTGGGGTTGGCCCTAGCCAGCCTCGCCGACAGCTTAAAGGCCCGTCGCCGGGCCAAGCTCGCCCGCTAACAGACGCGAGCTCGTGCACCGGCTGCAGTTCCTGACCCAAGCGCTCGAGCACCCGAGCGCTGCCCACCTCGCGACCCTTGCTTGCTTGGGAGCCGTTTTCCTCGCGGGCGCCTACTTGCTGAGCCGCATCGACGTCGCGTGGCTCCTCGCTGCCGGGATATTCCTCGAGCTCTTCTCGGGTTATTGGTCGCTCATGGGCATCCCGGTCCCCCTCGACCGGATGATGCTGTCTGTCGCCCTTCTCGTGCTCGTGCTAAAGGGCGTCCGCCGTGTGAGCGCCCGGCGCGTGGTGTTACGCCCGTTGCACATTGCTTTCTTGGTCGCAGGTACTTGGGCGCTGGCATCGGCCATCCTCGCGGGGACGATCAGCCAGCACCTCGCCTACTACGCTTTGCTCGACGCCTTCGGGCTCATCCCCTTCGCCGTGTTCACCATGGTCCCCATCTTTTTCGGCTCGCCCAGGCAGCGGAACATCCTTCTCATCACCCTGGTTGTCATCGGGTTCTACGTGGGGCTCACAGGCGCCCTAGAGGGGGTCCACCTTTATCGTTTCATCTTCCCCCGCTACATCGCCGACCCCAATGTTGGCATCCAGTTCGGCCGTGTACGCGGGCCGTTGTTGGAAAGCTCGAGCGACGGGTTTTGCATCTTCGTCGGCGGCGTCGCGGCGGCGGTGGCCCTCGCCACCTGGCGCCGCGGCTGGGCAAGAAAATTGTGCTACCTGACGATCGGCCTTGACGGCGTCGCCATCTTCTTCACGCTCACCCGTAGCGTGTGGATCGGCGCCTTCTTGGGGACTGTGGCGGCGATGTCCCTGAACCGCACGACGCGGCGCATATTGGTGCCCTTGCTGCTCGCCGGTACCCTCGCCGTCGGCGCCACACTGGCTGTGTCGAGCCAGGTCCGCACCGAGGTCTTCGGCCGTGTGCAGAGCCAGTCGCCCGTGTGGGACAGGGAGAACACCGACCTAGCGGCGATCAAGATCGTGAAGGAAAAGCCGCTCACAGGCGTCGGATGGGGCAACTTCATAAATGTCTCCGGCAATTACATGTGGCAGCAGCCCGGGTACCCGATCACAGGGCTCGACCTCGAGGTCCACAACATCTTCCTCGGCAACCTTGCCAACTTGGGCATACCCGGGTTCCTCCTCTGGTTAGTCGCATTCGCCGGCGCGGTTTGGCGAGGGCTCTGGCGGCGGCCGAGGTGGCGGGCAGGGCCCGAACCGTCCCCGCGAGCCGTCGCAAGCCAAAGCGAGGACGTGGCCAGCCAGGACGTGGCCGGCAAGGGCGTGGGGGGCGAGGACCTGGCCTGGCTGGAACCGTGGCGATTGGGCGGCATTGCCATTGTGATTTGTTTCGTCGTGGTCGCCAATCTGGCCCCACTCACGGAGGCACCCGCTAACTTGTTGTTGTGGACATGGCTGGGCGTGGTTGCCATGCCTTATACGAGCCGCCTGCGAAGCACGAGCCGCCTGCCAACCGAGGAGCTCGCGCCTAGTGCGCCGCCAGCGCTGGCTGAGGATGGGGTAGGGCTCAGACCTGTCTATCTCTGATCACCTTCACCAGCGTCGCAACGCCTTGGCGGTAGTCGCCGTGCTGGTCGCCTGCGGCGTGTCGGCGGCCGGCTTCGTCGCCTCCCCCTCCGTTGGGGGGAAGACGCCAGCGTCAGGCAAACCTCTCAGCTCGAGCCCAGCCAGGAGCACCACTACGCTCGTCCCGGCCCCAAGGAAAATAGTGCTCAGCCCCACCGGGCTGACTGAGCTGCCACCGGCGATGCTGCTGCCCCGCAGCATCTTCACCTCGAGCGTCCAGGCTTGGAACACCGTCCAGGGCTCTTCTCAGTACGCCGCCGCCATCGTCTACGACTACAAGACCTGGTACGGGGCGGTCGGCGTGAACACCAGCTTCTCTACCTACCAGGTGCCGGCAAAGCAGCCACGCGTGCACCTGTTCGTGAGCCACGGCTGCAACAACTTCCTACCCGGCACGGGGACCAGCGCGCCGATCCCGCCCTACGCCGAGCCTGGGTCAGGCTCTGACGCCCCGCTCATTGTCTACCAGCCCTCCACCGGCTACGAGTGGGAGTTTTGGCAGGTCTCCAAGGTGGCCTCGGGGTGGGCCGCCTGTTGGGGAGGCCGGCTGAAGCTTACGAGCTCACAGGGGGTCTTCCCCTTCCCGTACGGGCTTTCGGCGAGCGGCATCAGTTACTTGGCGACCGAGATCACCGAGGCCGACGTTGCCTCCGGAGCCATCCGTCATGCCATCGCGATGGGCCTCCCCAACTGCAACTGGCCCGACTACCCAAAGTACGTCTTCCCTGCTGACCGCACCGACTGCGGCAACCACCCCGGCAACCCCGCCGAAGGCCAGTGGTTCCGCTTCGCTAGCAGTGTGAACTGCAGTAACTACGACAGCACGCGCTTCGAGGAGATGGTTTGCAAGGCCATCCAGGTTTACGGAGCCGTAGTCCTCGACCAGAACGGGGCAGTACAGCTAGTGGCCGAGGACCCCGCCGACTGGGCGGCGCAAGGCCACAAGGGCCTCGACCCGATGACCGCCAGCTGGGGAGGCCAGCAAGAGTACGCGGTCGTTGCCAACCTTCCCTGGGACCAGCTGCAGACGGTCGCCCCACCCGGCTCCTAGCGCCTGTTGAGCCTCAGCTGCGGGCGCCCCTGTCTTTCATGATCACGCGTGCCGGTACCCCGACAGCAGTCGCGCCAGGGGGCACATCGTGCACAACGACAGCGTTGGCACCGATGCGGGCCCCTTCGCCGATGGTTATCTTCCCGAGAACTTTGGCCCCCGCCCCGATGAAGACGTCGTCACCAATGGTGGGAAGACCCGAACCATAGTTGTAACCGAGGGTCACTTCGTGGTGCACCCAACAATTACGGCCTATGCGCTCGGCATTGAGGATCGTGTTGTGGCCGTGGCTGATCACCAGCCCAGTGCCGATCTCGGGACAGCAGTCGACATCCAGGGTCGGCACCGGGTGCCACAAACGCCTGGCCACAATAGCTGCGCTCGAGCGGCCAAGGCGGTCGAGCCGGCAGTAAAAAACGTTGCGGAACTCGGGGAACCGCAACAACAACTGGACGAGCAGGTCGGCCCCGACATCCTCCGTCAGGCAGCGCTTCTCCCTCCATTGCGCCATGTCCTCGTCGATAACGTGGCGCTCCTCCGTCCTTTTGTAGACCTCGACGAGAGGCAACAAGGAAGCCCGCCTGGCAGCTTTGAAGGCTCGCCGGGTGACCAGGTGCCTCGGGCCCGGCGGGCTCAAGGGCACCTCATGGCATGAACCCCTCCCCCGCCTTTTCGATCAGGCCTTTCATCTCAACGCGCCCGGCGGCAGAGCGGTAATGGCCAGGCGGGAAAGTTGGGCTTTTCAAAAGACGTTCCCGGTAACGCTCGGTTATCTCGGCCGTCGTGCCGACGACTTCAGCCGGGGCGCCGCGGACAACCGCGCCAGCGGGCACGTCGCGAGTAACGATGCTCCCGGCCCCTATCACCGCCCGGTCACCGATCGTGACGCCGGGCAAAATGAGGCTGTCTGCACCAACAAAAACGCCTGAGCCGATGCGCACGGGCGCGAGCCGGGTGTAGCCGAGGCTGTGGCGGCAGGCGGCGTCGTGCGCGAGGACGTGGGCCCTGGGGGCAAAGGTCGTGTTGTCGCCTATCGAGATCAGGAACGCCGCACCCGGATCTATGAGCACCCAGGGCGCGAAATAGACCCCTTTGCCGACGGTAAGGCCGCAGTCCACGAGAGCCTGTACGTCAAGCTCTCCCCTTAACCGCGACCGTAGCAAGAACAGCTTTCGGAGCCCGCTCAAGCGCCCGGAAAGGCGAGAATACTGCACTGAGGCAGAGTAGCACCACGGGTCTCCGAGCCGTTTGACCGCCGTTTGGTACTGCCTCACACCGGCCCTCGACCGGCGACCTCCTTTTCAGCGATCTCCCAAAGCCGGGCGAAATAGTGCTTGAGTAGGAAGCGCTCCCGAGCTACTTCTTGTGCTTTGGAGCGCATTTGGGCGACTGTGTCCCGGTTCTCAGGCGCCAGGGCCCACTCGATGGCCGCCCGGAGGGCACCGGGCTCTGGGCTCACCACAAGCCCGGTCACACCGTCATCGACATAATCCCGGACCCCGGGGGTGTCTGTGACGATGACCACCTTGCCGAACAACATCGCATTTATGTAGCTGTTCAGGCCAGCGCAGCGCGGGGCTTGCTGCAGGGCGGTGACGACTACGGTCGCCCCCAAGAGGTGCCGGTCGAACTCCTCTTTCGGGATCCAGCCAAGTAATTTGAGGTTGCTCGGGGGATCTACCTTCGGCTGCCACGTAGAAGTTGCGACTTGGACGACGACGTCCAAGCCGCGTACAGCATCGGCCAGTAGGTCGAAATCCCGGTAGGAGTCACCGCCGGAGAAAATGTAGCCTCCATCGGTAGCGCCCTCAGCGAGGCTTGCGTCGAGGGTAGCCCCGAAGGGCACGAAGAGGACCCTGTCGTCGTCGACACGCCAGCGCTCAGCAAAAGTGCGCTTTTCTTCGGTGGAAAGGACACAGTAGACAACGTTGGGCCCGTCTATTGCTCGCACCGCCAGTTGGCCCAGCTTGGGGACGATATTGGCCAGTCGCGGGTGGCGCTCTTCGAGGGCCTTGCTCCCCACGTCCCATGTGGCGTCATGGAGGATGACGACCGGACGGCGCGAGCGGGGACGGAACTTGAGAGCTCCTGCGGCTATGAGCTCGATGTACTTCTGGTGGAAGCCGCTGCTCCCGAGCAAGATCACCGCGTCGGCGTCCTTGGAGAGCGCCAGCACGCGCTTGAGGAACTGCCATGCAGACGAGTCCATGGCCCGGACCACCATTGCGGGGCCGGGCCATGGGCCGGACATGCTCGCGACTACGCGCATACCACTTGAATGCTAGGAGCCCAACGTGACTGGGCCCTGCCAATGCTCAGCCTTGGAGCGCTCAACCGCCCCCGGGTGCCCTTGGGAGAGATTGGGTAATCACTCGGTGGGAGGGTCAATGAGCTGGAGAGATGACCAAGGCAGGCTGCTCAGCGCTGACCATTGGCCGGCACTGCCCAAGCTGGCGGTGATCGGGTCGGTGCCGGTATGACCCTCGTAAGCCCAGTCCCTCGTGTCCTCGGCCTCGATGTCAAGGCCACCGGTGTTGCGGTCCATGAGCACCACGCCGTAGTTCTTGATGGCGTTGCAGATCATGGGCTCGATCGGGGCCTGAGTGTACTGGGAGCAGTTGACGCTGGCCGGGAAGCGGAAATACTGCCCTTCGGCGAGCGGTTCACCGCTCTGGGAGCAGTCGCCTCGGCTGGCGGGCCAAACGTACCCGTTGCAGAGGTTGTAGGGGATCTCCATGCTGAGGGCGTGGTCGATGGACCCCGACTCCACGTCCTGCTCGGTAATGGTCGTTGCCACACCGCTGATGCCGCTGGCAGAACTGCCGCACGGCGAGCTGAACGCAGGCTGGGTGGACGACATGGTGAGCTGGCCGCCGTCGCCGACCGACCAGGTGCCATCGGAGTACGAGGCGTCCCAGAAGTCCCACTCCTGGCCCGTTGAAGGCTGGTACAGGTACATCTGCAGGTCGGTCGAAGTGCTCGGGTAAGCGCCTGACGGGACCGGCGCATAAGCCGCGCTGTAACTGTTCGAGGCATTGGCGTCATTATCGGAAAAGTCCCAACCGCACATGTTGGTGACATCCACGGGAACTTCAGGAGTACCCGCCGGCACTTCGAAAATGGGCCGGTTAGTGTTGATGCCGACGTCGCCGTAGAGCTCGCCAGAGATGAGCGTGGAAACCGCTTCTGCGGAGTTGGGATCCACGGCCCATGACGTGACCTGTTGGTTCGTCACAGCGTTGTCAAAGTACGAAGCAGGCGTTGTATTGCCACTACTTTGAGCCGTGGTCGTGGTCGTGGACTGCGTCGTCGTCGTGGGGGCGGCTGTGGTCGTCGTGGGGGCGGCCGTGGTCGTCGTGGGCGCGATCGTTGTCGTGGGGGCGACCGTTGTCGTGGGGGCGACCGTTGTCGTGGGCGCCACGGTGGTCGTGGGCTGCCCGCCCCGCGTCCCTAGGCCCGTGGTGGAGGTCGTCGACGCCGTCGTCGTAGACGATGCCTGAGTGGTCGCGACCGTCGTCGGAGCTGCAGTGGTGGGAGGGTCTGCAGTTGTAGACGTCGTAGCCGGGGCCTTGGTCGTCGTCGTGGGGGCGACTGTGGTCGTGGTGGCCTTGGTCGTTGTCGTGGGGGCGACTGTGGTCGTGGTGGCCTTGGTCGTCGTCGTGCGAGCAGCTGTGGTCGTCGTGGCCTTGGTCGTCGTCGTGGGAGCCAACGGCGTCGGGCTTGCCGTGGTCGGGGGGTCTGCAGTTACAGAGGTTGTGGTCCTCGCAGGCGGCAGTGTGGTCGTCGAGGTGGGGCTGGCGTGGCGACGTATCCGGACGGTTACCAAAAGTGAGCTGGGCGCCCAGACAGACGCCTTGCCGAGGGCGTACAGGCCCCCCAACTTGTTCATCTCGAGCAGTCCCTTGCCGTTTGGCGAGGGGACTATGGCGATGACTCCCGAGACTCCCTTTGTATGGAGCTTCGCCGCGTCGCCGTACGCAAGCACCACGCGAGACGAGCCGGCTATCCAGTAACCACCGAAATCGGGGCTGGCCGCGAGCGCCTTGAAGTTCTCCAGACCGCTCGTATGAGCGGTTGAGCGGAAAACGGCAGCGTCCCCGAAGCTATGAACGGCCCCGTTTTGACTGAGGACCCAGTAGCCGTGGCCGTCCCGAGTGGGTGCCATGGCTACGAACGGCCCGGGGTGCCCAGCAGCACTGCCGTAGTAAACGGCGTCCCCATAAGGGTAAACCCGGCCTGAGGACGCCAGCAGCCAGTAACCCCCACCGTCCGCGGTGGACGCGATAGCCGTTATGTCGCTCGCGTGGAGGCCCGTTGCCAGGGCAGGGACCTCGCGCAACTTGAGCTTGCCTGCGGCCAGCTCGAGTGAAGAGAGGTCCGACGCTTGGTACGTCGCGGCCCTTCCGAAAGCGAGGACTTTCCCAGTCGAAGTGACAAGCCAGTAACCCTGGCCATCGGGAAGGCCAGCAATGCCGACGACGGGCGAAATTGCATGCCTGCTGGAGGCGAAATTGGGGGCGCCGCCGTAGGAGACGACATTTCCTGACTGATAGGCGACCCAGCCACTGTTGTTGCCGGGCCTTGCGGCCAAGCCGACTGCATGACCAGCGACGGACGTGTCCTGCACGGCGAGGAGGAGCTGGACCGCCGAGGAGGCCGGTTGCGGGCTCGCATCGGAAGTGAAATTGGCGAGATTGGTTACATATGCGGTTGAGGAGGCGAGGGCAGCAGTGCAAGCCAGCGCAAGAGCTCGGGCCAGCGGGTACCTGAAGAGGAACCCCTTCGTGGTGCCTGGATGCCCGTTCTGCCTCCCGAATAGGGCACGGAGCATAACCATGGCCTCGGAACCGCCTTGGCGGCACTTGAGCCTGGCTTTCTGTTTTTGCGCTTGAAATCGCCACTTTACGTGTTTGTCCTAGTAAGGTTCCCCCGAAAATCCCTGTTCGTAGCAAGGGCTCACCACGGCACGTGGTTGCGTCGGGCCCCATTAGGTAGGGCAAAAAGACCCTAGGCCCGGGGGCACCCGCCTGGGGGCTGGGACTTATCGCGATAGCCAGCGGCACCGTTGTCGAGCGGGCGCCGCCTGAGGTCCCGAGCGAGAAAAGTGCCTCAGTTGCTCAACGAAAAGCCCGCTGGCGGCTGTAGATGAGCTCCCAGCCAGCGGCCTCCCGGGCCGAGAGCGCCTCGGCGACCGCCGCCTCGGCCACCGGTGCCTCGGCAGGGGCCGGGGGCATCTCAGGGAGCGAGAAGCTCAGGTCCATCGGCTCTTCTTTGTCGAACGCCCCCCGTTGGCGGGAAGCGTTGGCCACCCCGTCTGCAAGGGAGGTGAGGAAGTGGCGCGCGGCG
>DATJST010000055.1:0-14614 GCA_035503975.1 Acidimicrobiales bacterium
CTCGGCCCGTCGGGTGTGGGCAAGACAGAAACGGCCAAGGCACTCGCCGAGTTCCTCTTCGGGGACGAGTCGGCGCTCGTCCAGCTCGACATGTCCGAGTACATGGAAAAGCACACCGTCAGCCGCCTGGTCGGTTCCCCGCCCGGGTACGTCGGTTACGAGGAGGGTGGCCAGCTGACGGAGGCCGTCCGGCGCAAGCCTTTCTCGGTCGTGCTGTTCGACGAGATCGAAAAGGCTCATCCCGACGTGTTCAACGCCCTGCTGCAGATCCTCGAGGACGGCCGCTTGACCGACGCCCAGGGCCGGACTGTGGACTTCAAGAACACGGTCATCATCATGACCTCCAACCTGGGCACCGCTGACCTGCGCAAGGCCTCGGTGGGCTTCGCCAAAGCAGACGAGGCCGTCACCCACGAGAAGATGAAGACCAAGGTCAACGAAGCGCTCAAGCAGCACTTTCGGCCGGAGTTCTTGAACCGGATCGACGAGGTAATCGTTTTCCACGAGCTCACCAAGGACGAGATCACCGAGATCGTCGACCTCTATATGCGCAGGGTGCGCGAACAGCTGGAGTCCCAAGGCATGAGCGTCGAGCTCACTCGGGATGCCAAGTACCTCGTGGTCGAGAAGGGCTACGACGCCACGATGGGGGCAAGGCCGCTGCGCCGGGCACTCCAGCGCTTGGTGGAGGACCCGCTGTCGGAGAAGATCCTTTGGAAGGAGTTCCGGGCCGGGGACACGGTCATCGTGGACGCCGACAACGGCGAGATCACCTTCCGAGCCATGGAGCACTTCGACCCGCCGCCGGTGGAGCTGGCCGGCGCCGGCAGCAGCGACTGAGGCTCCCGACCGCAGTCGTGGGCAGAGCGCGCCCAGGACTGCCCCCGGGGCAGCCTTTGAGGGCGCCCTGTCTCATCGCGGCGCTGGCGGCTATCGCTCTTGGAGCGCTCCTCATGGGCGGCTGTGGCACATCCGTTGGTGTGCTCGTCAAGGTCATGCCCAACGGAGCCGGCTCGGTCAGCTTGACAGTCACGGTCCCTAAGGCCACGGCCGCGCAGATCGAAGATCTGCAGGCCGGCCTGCCTGTGGCCGACATACGCCGGGCGGGCTGGGTCGTCGACCGTCCCCGGGCAGGTCCCGGCGGCGCAGTTGTCGTCGTAGCCAGCCATTCCTTTGCCGAGCTCGCCCAGATCCCCGCGCTGATCGCCGACATCGCCGGCCACGGTCCAGCCGCCTCCCGCCCTTTTCGCCTCCGTGTCACTGAGTCCAAGGGAGCGCTCGCCGATGGCTTCACAGCGGCCGGCGAGCTGGACCTACGCTGCGGGCTGGGCTGCTTCGGCGACCCGCAGCTGGCCAGGAACGTTGGCTATGCGCTCGGTCTTCCGCAGGCGCAGCTCGCTCACATGCTCGGGGCGCACCCGGACCGGGCTCTGACCTTCCGGTTCACGGTCGTCCTGCCCGGCTCGGTTTCCTCCTCGGACGCCGCTATGCAGGCAAAGCAAGGTGATGTGGGTGACGTGTGGGAGCCAGCCCTAGGCCGCTCGGTCACGCTCGAGGAAACGTCACGCTACGAGGACACCACGCTGGTAGACGTCCTGGTGTTCGGTGGCGCCGCCGCCGCGCTGGTGGTGCTGGCCACCGCCGGGCTCCTCCTCGCCCGCCGCCAGCGGTCGAGGGTGGTCGTCTCACCCCCTAGCTAGCCTTCGGGCTATGACCCGGCTGCGTACCGTGCACCGTTGCTCGTCCTGTGGCTCGGCTCAGGCCCGCTGGGCCGGCCGGTGCGCTTCGTGCGGCGATTGGCTCTCACTGCACGAAGAGCCCTTATCCCCCCCGCCCGGCGGCGTCGGCGGCCGCCATGGGCTGGCGGTCCTGAGTTGCCCCCCCGGGGCCGGTACCGCCAGGGCCGAGCCTCGGGCGCTGGCCGAAGTCGACCTGGAGGGCGCCCCCCTGCTCCCTACTGGCATCCCCGAGCTGGACCGGGTACTCGCCGGCGGCTTGTTGCCAGGCTCGGCCACGCTGCTCGGGGGCGAACCCGGCACTGGCAAGTCGACCCTCTTGCTCCAAGTCCTGGCATCCATGGCGGCGGCCGGACGGCGTTGCCTCCTGGTCGCCGCCGAGGAGTCAGCCAGTCAGATCAAACGTCGCGCGCACCGCCTGGAGGCAGACCTCCCGCAGGTGTTCGTGGCTGAGAGCACTGACCTGGCCAGCATCGAGACCGCCGTCTTGGAGCTCGCCCCTCAGGTGATCGTCGTCGACTCCGTGCAAGCGGTCAGCGACCCCTCCCTTGGCTCACCCCCGGGGTCCCTGGCGCAGGTCAGTGCTTGTGCGCACGCCCTGGTAACAATGGCGAAGTCAGCCGAGGCCGCACTGGTCCTCGTCGGGCACGTCACCAAGGACGGGATGCTGGCGGGGCCGCGTGCCCTAGAGCATTTGGTCGACACCGTCCTCAGTTTCGAGGGGGACAGGTACACATCTCTGCGGGCGTTGCGGGCGGTGAAGCACCGGTTCGGCCCGACCGGTGAGACGGGCCTGTTCGAGATGGGCGAGCAGGGCCTGGTTGGGGTGGCCGACCCGAGCAGCCTGTTCCTCGGCGACCGCTTAGCCGGCTCGGCGGGATCGGCCGTCGCGGTGCCGGTCGAGGGCTACCGCGCGGTCCTGGTCGAGGTGCAGGCACTGGTCGGGCGCCCCTCGTCCGTCCCGCGGCGCTATGTCACCGGGCTGGACCCGGGGCGGGTCGGCTTCCTCGTTGCCGTGCTGGACAAGCGGGCCGGAGTGGCGGTGGGTGACCGAGATGTCTATGTCTCTGTGGCCGGGGGCGCCCGGGCGCCCGAACCCGCGACCGACCTTGCCGTTTGCCTGGCGCTGGCCTCGTCCCTGCGCGACACCCCGGTGCCTCCCGGCCTGGTGGCGGTGGGCGAGGTCGGCCTCGGCGGCGAGGTCCGCAGGGTCGGTGCCATGGTCAAGCGGTTGACGGAGGCGCAGCGGTTGGGCTTCAGCTCAGCCCTGGTGCCGCCCCACCGCGGCGCAATGACCCGGAGTGGACGTCCCGCCAGTTCGGCGGTGGAGGTGGTCGCGGGCACTGCCGGAGCCTTTGCCCAGCTACCTGCACCGAGCCTGCTTGCAGCGCTGGCAATCGCCTTCGGGCACAGGAGCGTAAGAGGAGGTGCCAACTTGAAAGGAGGTGCCAGCGTAAAAGGAGGTGCCAGCGCGGCGCATACCCAGCCGACCGAAGGTCGGTGAGGGCGACGTACATGCTGAGAGCGCCGCTTCTGGGTTAGCATCGGCAGGTGCCGGACAGGTTGAGCGCGGCGATGGTCGAGGCGCTGAGTTCGATCGCGCCCGGCCGGGCCCTGCGCGAAGGTCTTGACCGTATCCTGCAGGCCAATATGGGTGCCCTGATCGTGGTCGGTGACGGCCCCGACGTGCTGTCCATCTGCTCGGGCGGGTTCCTGCTCGATTCTGAGTTCAGCCCCCAGCGGTTGTCCGAGCTGGCCAAGATGGACGGCGCCATCATCCTGGCTGCGGACGCCAGCCGGATTGCTCGGGCCAACGTGCACCTCGTGCCCAACCCCGCGGTTTCGACGACCGAGACGGGCACGCGCCACCGCACCGCGGAGCGCGTTGCCAGGTCCCTCGACGTCCCGGTCATCACCGTGTCCGAGGACCGCTCGGTCATCACGGTCTACCGCGGCGAGCAGCAGCGGCCCCTGGTGCCCGTAGAGCGACTGCTGGCCCGGGCCAACCAGGCGCTGGAGACCCTGGAGGGCTACCGCGACCGCCTGCAGACGGTGACCAACGCCCTTTCGGCCCTCGAAGTCGAGGACATGGTCACCATTCGTGACGTGGTCACCGTCCTGCAGCGGACCGAGATGGTCCGCCGTATAGCCGAAGAAGTCGACAGCTACAGCATCGAGCTCGGGACCGACAGCCGCCTGGTCCGGCTGCAGCTCGAGGAGATGTTGGCCGGGGTGGAGGAGGAACGGCGCCAGATCCTGCGCGACTACCTGCCGGCAGACCCGACCTGGGATGTCGGCGACGCCTTGGGTGCGCTCAGCCTGCTGTCGACCGAACGCCTGCTCGACCTGTCGCGCGTAGCCACCGTCTTGCGCCTGGGCTCCAACGGCCACGACCTCGAGAGCGCGATCCGGCCGTACGGTTATCGCCTGCTGTCCAAGATCCCTCGGCTTCCCGAGCAGGTCGTGCACAATATCGTCGAACGCTACGGAGGGCTGCAGCAGGTACTGAGGGCGAGCGTGGAGGATCTCGACACGGTTGAGGGCATAGAGGTCGCCGGAGCTCATTTCGTCAAAGAGGGCCTGTCCCGGCTGGCAGAAACGAGCATCCTCGACCGCCTCGGCTAATGACGCCCCCGGCACGGCCGCCGCGCTAAGCGCGCAGCGCATGACAGCGGGTGGTGTGAGCCGCCGGACGGTCGAACGCTCGGTGTTGCTCGGTCCGCGCGCTGGGCACTTCCCGCTCACTTCGTTTGGATCCAACTCCGCAAAAACGCCTACCCTGGATGAGGGCAGTCTTTCACCCTCTCCATCTCGAGCTGGGAGTTGCATGTCGTTTGACGTCGGGGACAAGGTCGTCTATCCCCACCACGGAGCAGCGGTCGTCGAGAGGCGCGAAGTGCTGGCCGATCTGGGCGACCCGCGCGAGTACCTAGTCTTGCGCGTGGCTTACGGGGACCTGACGCTCAAAGTCCCGGTGGATTCGATGGCGGATGTCGGCATCCGGGAAGTCATAAACGACGAGGAAGTCGAAGAGGTCTTCGCCGTCCTGCGCAAGAAGGACGTGCGCATGCCGACCAACTGGTCCCGGCGCTACAAGAACCACGTTGAAAAGCTCAAGTCCGGTGACATCTACCAGGTGGCCGAGGTCGTCCGTAACCTGTCCAACCGTGACAAAGACAAAGGACTGTCGGCGGGCGAGAAGCGCATGCTCAATAAGGCGCGCCAGATCTTGGTTTCGGAGCTCACCTTCGCCATCGGCGTCTCGCAAGCCGAGGCCGAGAAGAAGCTCGACGAAGCTCTGCCGTAGCGCCGCCCCGGGCCCTCGCTCGGCTGGGATTGTCGGCATGTGCCTACGCGTGGTGCGCGAGTGGGCGCGACCCGGGCTACTGTGCCGCCCATCGAGCCCCAAATGACCGCCAAGGCCGTGACCTGGGCGGTGATCGTAGCCGGGGGCCAAGGTACCCGCTTTGGTAGCTACAAGCAGTTCGCCCCGCTCGGTGGCCGCTCAGTAGCTGATTGGTCGCTCGATGTAGCGGCGACGAGCTGCGATGGCGTCGTCCTCGTGGTCCCCGAAGGCCTCCTACCGGTTTATCGCACGCGAGCCGAACGCGTTGTATGCGGTGGGGTTAGCCGGCCGGCGTCGGTCAGGGCCGGTATCGCCGCCGTCCCGCGCGACGCAGCCGTGATCGTGGTGCACGATGCCGCTCGCCCCCTGGCGAGCGAGCACCTTTGGCATGCGGTGGTGAGCGCGGTGCTGGACGGGGCGGAAGCAGCCGTACCCTGCGTGCCCGTCACCGACACTGTCAAACAACGCTCGGACGATGGTCGGCTCCTCACCCTGGACCGCACCCGCCTCCTCCTCGCCCAGACGCCCCAGGCTTTTCAGGCCGCCCGGCTGCGTGCCGCGCACGCCTCGAATGCTGAGGCCAGCGATGATGCTGCGCTCGTGGAAGCGCTCGGTGGCCACGTTGTCGTCGTCCCCGGGGAAGGGACGAACATGAAGCTCACCGGCCCGCTCGACCTCGCCGCGGCCGAAGCCCTCCTTTCGCTGCTGCGCCCGCACAACACGAGGGGCGAAGAGCCGCGGCCAGGGGCGGGGAGCGTGCCATGAACCTGCGCGTCGGCCAGGGCTTCGACATCCACCCCTTCAGCCCTGACCCAGCACGACCGCTGCTGCTTGCCGGCGTTCGAGTGGACGGCCCTGGGCTGCAGGGCCATAGCGACGGCGACGTCGTCTGTCACGCCATCGCCGACGCACTCTTGGGCGCGGCCGGGTTGGGCGATATCGGCACCGCGTTCCCCGACACTGACGAACGCTGGCGCGGTGCCGACAGCGTGCACCTCTTGACGACGGTGCGGGCGCGGATCGAGGAACCATGGCACGTGTTGAACGCCGATTGCACCATCATCGCCGAAGCACCCCGGCTCGGGCCCTACAAGGAGCTGATGGCCGGGCGCATGGCGGCGGTCCTCCGCGCGCCCGTATCGGTCAAGGCTAAGCGAGGTGAGGGCCTGGGCGCCCTGGGCCGGCACGAAGGCATTGCCTGCTTGGCCGTCGTGCTGCTGGCCACCGCGTGAGCGCTACCAAGAAAGCGCGTGCGCCGCGCCCCCCAGGCGGTCTCGGGGGAGAACAGGTGGAGGGCTATCACGCCGTCCATGAACTACTGGTAGCCGGCCGCCGGCGGGTACGTCAGCTTTGGGTGTGCGAGAGCTCGAGCCACAACGTGTCCCATTTGGCCCAAGCCGCCGCGACCCGCGGATTGAGCGCAGTTCGTCAACCGGCAGAGGTCGTCAACGAGGTCTCGCGTACCGGAGCCCACCAAGGCGTCATCGCTTGGGCCGAACCGGTCCCCGCGGTGCCCCTCGGCTCACTGTTTGGCATGGAGCCGACCACCACCCCGTTCCTCGTGGTCCTCGATGGCGTTACCGACCCGGGCAACTTTGGTGCCATCTTGCGCAGCGCCGCGTGTGCCGGGGTGACCGGAGTGGTGATCGGCAAGCACCGCTCGGCGCCATTGACGCCGGCGGCGGTCAAAGCGGCGGCGGGCGCTGTCGAATGGGTCCCAATAGCCGAAGCGGCCGGCATTGCGGGCTCTATTGCCCAGCTCGGCCGGGCAGGGATATGGGCAATCGGCCTCGACCCGTCGGCCCGGGAGGCCATCTGGCAGGCTCCTGTCCTGGATGGCCCGGTGGCCTTGGTCCTCGGCGCCGAAGGGAGAGGCCTGTCGCCGCTTGTCAGGCAACGCTGCGACGCCTTGGTCAAGGTGCCGCAGATCGGTCCTCTCGGTTCGCTCAATGTGGCCGCGGCAGCGGCTGTGGGGTGCTTCGAGGTGGCGCGCCGTCGTTCAGGAAGCTAGCCGATTGACAGTGGGGGGCTCAGGAGGCAGCCCACCCCGCCAGTGGTCTTGGCGACCATGGGCTGCCTCTTGAGGGGCTATGGCACGGTGCCGTCCCGGGGACGCTAACTTCCCGGCTCGGGCCGTAAGAGAGGATCTCGCCGTAAAAGAGCATCTACCAGTAGTACCAGCGGCGGCCCCCACCCGCACCGGAACGGAAGGCGAACCCCGCCAGCCAGAAGATGAGCACAATCGCGGCCGCGACCCACAAGTAATGGAGTGTGAACCCGAGGCCGAAGAGAATTATGGCCAGTAGCAGTATCAAAAGGACAGCAGCCATGTATTTGGACTCCCTTTGGGACTAAAACCAGGGCCGTTACCCTGCGTCTCGTTCTGTTGAGACCTGTTATGCCCAGCGGGGCGGCTGCCAATACCCGTTTCGCGCTAAAAGGCGCTTGACCAGCGGGTCTGCCACATCTATGGGCTTGCTCCCGTGCCCCTTGGCCTGCGCAACAATGGGGTGCCAAACGGGCGTGCGTGTGGCGGCGGTGCCGGCGTTCACCACGCCGCCATACGACTGGGCCAAGCCGTGATGCTCATTACCGGTGCCATGGGCCGGTAATGCGGTTGCCGGCTGTGAGCGACCGGGAGGCCGAGATCGTCCCAGACCTAGTAGGTCGCCGCGACCGGAGCCTGCACCGACGCGGTGGCGTAGGTCCCGGCGCGCGCGCCGTACAGCGCGTTCATGTGCTTATTGACGTACGGGCCGCCGGCGAACCAAAAGATCGTGCTGAACATGCCGTGCCCCGGTGACAGCACTTCTGCTGCTCCGGTCCGCTCGCCGACAGCCTTGATCTCATTGAGGATCGCCCACCAGCGGAGAATATTGATGAAGGGGACAAAAGCCAGCAGCAGTTCCTTGCCCGGCTCGAGCTGCGCGCCGAAGTCGTCGCGCAATGCCTTCACAACGGCGTGGCGCCAGACCAGGAAGTAAATACCGAGCGTAAAGATGACCTTGGTCTTGAACTTGGTAAACTTCATTTTTGGTTGTCCTTTCTACCCTCTCGCCGGAGCATATCAATCGGTGAGGGCGCAGCCTGTGTTCCTCATGTCTCGGACACACCGGTAGTTAGCTTGAGCCGGTCGGCCCAAATGTGAACCGGCTCACAACCGGCGAGGAACGGGCGCGCTAGCAGAAGCCGGAAGGTTGTGCCGGTGGCGTTAGGCGGATATCCACATGCCAGGCCCGACAACAATCACTGTGCGACTTAGCCCGGGCCGGCAACCTCACCGATCAAGACTGTGCCGGCCTGCGGCGTGACGTTCATCGCCCGATCGTCGGCAGGGATTTGAAGCGCCACCGGACGAGCAGCGCTATGTGGTACTTCCGCGACCGACGTTTTGCCGGCCGCCAGCCGTAAGAGGAAAGCGCAAGCAGTGATCGCGACAACGAACACAATGGACACTACGAGCGCGGGTACCGGGGGTTGCCAGGAGTTGGCTGTTGTCGCAAAGGCATTGACCGGACCGGTGATCCCGACCGTGTTGCGCCGAAGGGCGCCGTAGAAGTCTGCTACCTGGCACAAAGCCAGCACCACAAGGACCACCTTGACCAGGCGCAAAGAGGCGGCGCGACAAACGAAGCGCTCGCCAGCGGCCGCAGCCGGCACCAACGGGATCCCCACGGCAAGGCCCATGAAATCGCGTCCTTGCCCGATAATGCCCTCGGACCGAGCCGCGGCGAGTATCAAGACCAATGGCACTACTACCCAGGCGCCGACCACGGCGGCGACTACGACCGCCTCGCGCCGGCGGGCAAGGCACGCTCCGATCAGCACGACGGCACCGAGAAGGCCAAGCCACATTACGATGACAGCAAAAGGAGACGCCGTATCGAGCCACCCGAACTGGCCGATCGACGACGTCACGAGGAGGTCCAGGCGCTCCAAGGCGAGCATGAAGATCTGCGACGTGGCCGCGCCGTGGGGAAGCGGAGATCCCGGTTCGACAAGGAACGGGTCTGCATAAATGTCCCACACCACAGCGGCTATGCTCGCCACGCCGCAGCCGGCGAGCCAAGCCCGTACGGCGCGTACCCGGCCGAGAGCTCGTGCGCGTCTGCCGAGCAGGGCGAGCAGAGCGAGCCCGATGCACCCGGCCCAAATGGGGGAAAGCCCACGGACAAGCAGCAGTACGATAAAGGAAATGCCGAGCGTACCAAGCACAACGGGTTCGGGCGCTGCGTCTTTTGGGCCCGAAACGAGGGCCATCGCAGCTACCCAGGCGCTAATCGCGCTCGAGATTTCAAGACCGCTTGGGTTGATCACACCGGCGAGATAAAAAGTCATCGGAGTTAACGCAAGAGCCATCCCCGCGGCGAGGAGCGGGGCACGCCGACAGCGGCGCAGGCAGACGACCGCGAGTGCCAGCATTGCCGCCGACAGGGCAGCGCTCACGAACCGAGCGAGGTAAATGCCTCCCGGTGAGACCATGGCCAGAGTGGGGAGGCCCACGAGCGCGTAATAAAGCGGAGGGTACCGTCCCACGTAGGTGTAAACGTTCACGTCGGCCGGTGAGCCTGCCAAGGAGCCCTGGCAGCTCGCGGGCACCGACGGCTTGACTTGGAAACACTGAACATCGTTGGCGACACGCGCGAACACTTGCGGCGCCTCGACTGCCAGATAAGCCTTGTTCGAGGTTGTCACGTGCTTGAGTGGCTTGCCCAGGAGCTCACCGCGCACCAGGGAAGCGGCTCGGATGAGGTGTGCGGGCTCATCAGGCCCCGAGCCAATGGGGCTCGCCACGCTCCAGGCGGCTGCAACAAGCCATATAACTACAAATGATGCGGCCCATGTCCGCCAATGCCCGGTGGGACGAGGCCCCTTGTTGCGCACACGGCCGAAGAGAGGGACTGAGCCGCGGTTGCTCCCCTTGCTCAGGTTGCGGAGCCCTAGGCGAGCGGCCCAGGCCCAAGCCCTAACGGGCGTGCTGCCGGGAGCGGCTCCGCTCTCCTCGATGGCGACTGCGGCTCCGCTCTGGTCATCAACCAGGCCCGTGGAGGGCTCGTTCGGTCCCGTCGTGGGCCACCGCAAGCAAGCGGGCTCTGCCGGGACCGAAGACGCATTTGAGCGGACCACCCGGGAAGCATAGGCCCCGTCCAGGTTGCTGTGCCCACGAGACCGCAGGCAGCCAGAGCGGCAGCCGCCGTGGCCACTACAGATGGTGGCTGGTGCGCTTACAGTGCCATCACCGCGGACGGTGCCGGGTCACAACGCCTTTATTGTTCAGAGCCCGCGCGCGGGCTCACGGCCCAGCAGCCGGGACCAAAAGCCGCCAGCTGCCGCTCCACCCGAGCGTCCTTGCCTGCTCTCACGGCATTTGCAGCGTTGTTCCTCGGGCACCTGGCCCAGCACCTGCTCGATATGGGCACCGCAGCCTGCCCACGACGGACGCCCGCACTTCCTACATGTTGTCGCTCTACACATACCCCCTAGGGTATTGGGAGCCGGCGCTGGTGTCAAGCGCGCGACTGAACGGTGCGCGGCTGGCCGTGCGTGCACGGTGCCCCGCTCCTCGGGCGGCAGCGGCAGATTAGGTGACTTTTGGCCCTGGCACGGGTGACAAGTGGAGCTGTCCTAAATACCCCATGGGGTATACGATGGCTTCGGTTGGCAGTCGGGCTCGACTGGACGTCGGCGGCGTGCGGCGCTCCGCAGGCCCTCGCCGAAACAGAGCCAGCGACAACGGAACTGAAGAGGAGCCGGTGCGAACGGTCATTGTTGGGGGTGTAGCTGGCGGGATGTCGGCGGCGACGCGCTTGCGTCGCCTGGACGAGGACCACGAGATCATCGTCTGCGAGCGCGGTCGCCATGTCTCGTACGCCAACTGCGGCCTGCCCTACTACCTCGGGGGCGTCATCGAGGAGCGCGGCGCCCTCATCCTCAACACGCCCGAGGGCCTGGCGGCGCGATTCGCACTCGACGTGCGCACAGGGACCGAGGTCATCTCGATCGACCGCGCCCGCCAGGTTGTGGTCGTCGAGGAAGCGGCGACCGGGCGGCGGTACGAGATCGGATGGGACCGCCTCGTGCTGAGCCCAGGAGCGGCGCCATTCGTGCCCGACGTCCCCGGTATCGAGCGCGCCCTGACACTACGCAGCGTCGAGGACATGGACCGCATAGCCTCGGCCATCCGGGAGGGCGACGTGCGCAGCGCGGTGGTGGTCGGTGCCGGCTTCATCGGCTTGGAAGCAGCCGAGAACCTCTCCCATGCGGGGTTGGCGGTCGACGTGGTAGAGCTCGCCGACCAGGTCCTCGCGCCCCTTGACCCGGAGCTCGCGCAGCTGGTGGCCAACGAGCTGGGGGACCACGGCATCGGCGTCCACCTCGGCGCGGCACTGGCAAAGGTGCTCGCCGACGCCGTCGAGCTGACCTCTGGCGTGCAGTTGCCCGCCGGCGTCGTTGTGTTGGCCATCGGCGTGCGCCCTGAAGCGTCCCTGGCCCGCGCCGCCGGGCTTGCGGTCGGCCCGAGAGGCGGCATCAAGGTGGACGCGCGGTTACGGACCTCGGACGACCGGATCTACGCCGTTGGCGATGCTGTCGAGAAGGAGGACCAACTGAGCCAGGAACCTGTCCTGGTCCCGCTGGCCAACCTTGCCAACCGCCAGGGCCGTATGGTGGCTGACGACATCGCGGGCAAGCCGCGTCCATTCGGCCCGGTGCGCGGCACGGCCATCATCAAGGTGTTCGGCCAGGTCGCTGCCGTGACCGGCTGGAACGAAAAGAGGCTCCAAGCCACCGGCCGGCCTTACCTGGCGGTGCATACCCACCCTGGTTCGCATGCCGGCTACTTCCCGGGCGCAGAGGCCATGGCGCTCAAGCTGTTGGTCGACCCCGGCACCGGCGCCATCCTCGGGGCGCAGGGCGTAGGCGGGGAAGGTGTCGACAAGCGGATCGATGTGCTGGCTACAGCCATGCGGGCCGGGTTGCCTGCTCCGTCCCTTGTCGATCTCGAGCTTGCTTACGCGCCCCAGTTCGCCTCGGCCAAGGACCCCGTCAACCTGCTTGGCTATGTCGTCGAGAACCGCCTGAACGGCAGCGAGCGTTCGGTCCAGTGGCACGAACTGTCTGCCCGCATGGCCGGCGGCGCCCTTTTGATCGACGCTCGCACACCGGCGGAGCACGCCGAGGGCCACATCCCCGGCTCGTTGAACTTCCCCCTCGACGACCTCCGTGCCCGGCGTGACGAAATCGCCCAGCTGGCCTGCACGGGGCGCGAAATAATCGTCTACTGCCAGGTGGGCCAGCGGGCGCATACGGCAACGCGGCTGCTCGCGCAGTGGGGCTACGAGGCGGCCAACCTCGACGGCGGTTACCGCACTTGGTCTGCCGGGACCAGCGCCAAGACCGCGCTCGGGCCTTCAGGCGAGCGACATGAATAACCGCTCGAGCTCGTGCTCGCTCGGGACGTCCCCACGTCCGTCAGCCTGAGCCGAGAGGCACTGGCGCAGCCCGCTCGCCACCAGCTTGAACCCGGCGCGGTCCAGTGCCCGCGACGCTGCGGCGATCTGGGTGAGCACGTCCGCGCACTGGCGGCCGTCCTCGATCATCTGGATGACGCCACCAATCTGGCCCTGTACACGCCGCAACCTCTTGGCGACATCGTTCAGCGCCGTTGCGTCTATTTCCATTGGCCCTCCTAGGCCGGCAAGTAGCCCCATCTTACCCAGCCGGGTAACCCATCCGCCTATACCTTGCGGGGTAGGGCAGAAAGTTCCGTTCCGGTTGGGGCTCAGCCCGGGGAGCACGACGAGGGGTGTCGCCTCGGCACTGCCATCCATGGCGCGAAGGAGTGTGGCGGGCTGAAGTCTCCGGTCCTCGGGTCCTGCTCGTAAGGGACCGGCGGAGGTTCGCCCGAGGCGAGACGCGCCACGGCGTGGCACAGGCGCTCGACATCGGCCAAGGAACCGTTCACGCCGAGGCTGGCCCGGACCGCACCCGGCAGCTGCGCCCTCTCGCCCGCCCTTGCCGCGACGCGATAGCGTTCGACCTCGTCGGCGCCCAAGCCGAGTAGGCGTAACAGGTAAGGGTGTGCGCAAAAACAGCCGTGGCGCACGCCGATGGCGTCTTCGGCCGACAGGCGGGCGGCGACCAGGGCATGGGGTAGGCCCTTGACCGTGAAGGTGGCGACCGGCAGCGTCTCGGTGCCAAGCGGCGGCCCCAACAGGGTTACGCCTTCGATGGCCGCGATCCCCTTACGCAATGCCGTGGCCAGTTCGCGGTCATGGGCGCGCAGCGCTGGCCAACCGAGCAGTTCAAACTGCTCGATGGCGGCCCGCAGGGCAATAGCTCCTACGACATTGGGTGAGCCCGCCTCCTCGCGGTCGGGCGGGGCGGTCCAGACAACTTCGTCCAGGGTGACCAGGTCCACCGCTCCGCCGCCGACGAGGAAGGGTTCTCCGTCGAGGAACGTCCGGCGCGGCCCGATGAGAACGCCGGCACCGAAGGGCGCGTACATCTTGTGCCCGCTCCACACGAGGAAGTCCGCCTCTTTCGGCACTGGCCGGTGCGGCGCCAGCTGCGCCGCGTCGACCAGCACCGCGATGTCGCGCTCGCGCGCCGCGAGCAGGACCTCGTCCAGCGGTGGCACCCACCCGGTTATGTTGGAAGCGCCGGTGATGGCGAGCAGGCGGGGCCGGGGGCGCGCGTCGAGCGCGGTTTCGATGTCGCCCGCCGTGAACGTACCGTCCCGCCCGCACTCGACGAACCTGCAGGTAGCCAGCCGAAGCCAGGGCAGCATGTTCGCGTGGTGCTCGACGACCGTGGTCACCACGACGTCGCCGGGAAGGAGGCCCAGGCGGTATGCCAGGTGGTTGACGGCTTCGGTGGTGTTCCGGCAAAACACGGCGACATCGTCCTTCCCCTCGCGACCGGCGAAGCGTAGGGCACTGTCACGGGCGCCCTCGTATGCTTCGGTCGCCCGTTGCGACTTGTAGCCAGCACCGCGGTGGACGCTCGAGTACCAAGGCATAAACTCCTGGACCGCTGCGAGCACGGCCGGGAACGGGGCCGTTGACGCCGCGGCGTCGCACGACAGGTACCGCCGTGGCTCACCATCGGCGCACGGCACCAGCGTCTCGTCCCCTACGAGCGGCACAGGCGGCGTGAGGGGGTTCATAGCGCCCAAGGTACGCCGGGCCGGCGGTCGCCGCTTGGAGCGCCGGTAGCGCGTGGCTCCTAACAAATGTCCGGACAAGCGCGCACCGGCAACGCATCGCGGCCATTTCCGCCTGTACCATCAAGCCCCGACAGGCCTCGACAGGGCCTCAGGCGTCGACGAGAGCACTCAGGCCCCGGTCGCTCGGCTGGCCTTAGGGCGCAAGGGTCTTGAGGGCGCCACCTTCACGCAAGAACACGGGGATCCGTTCGAGCGGCGCCTCGACCGTGACCCAGCCTTTGCCTTCGGCTCGCCCTCCGGTCCAAGCGTCCAGCCAGGATGCCCCTGTTGGCAGGTAGAGGTCCCGTGCCCTCGCCCCATGAGTGA
>DATJST010000056.1:0-4368 GCA_035503975.1 Acidimicrobiales bacterium
GAGGGCGTCCACGGCCTCAAGCGGCTGGCGGCCACCTTGGCCAGCTTTGACGGGGCCTACTTGCGTTTCAGCGGCGAGTGCCGGGTGCAGTACTTCCGGGCCGGGTCTCTCGTCGAGGACCACGCAGACAAGGCGATCTGGGAGCTCATGTACTTCGGGCACGCGCGATGAACGCCCCGCCGCCCGCTGCAGCGCCAAAGGCCCGCGCCGCAGGGCTGCTCCGGGCCCGACCCGTGTGGATGGCCCCGCTTGTACCGGCCACCGTCCTCATGTTCTTCATGACGCTCTTTTACATCGGGGCCATCGTCAACCCGACGGGGCACCTCCGGGGCCTGCCCGTGGCTTTGGTCAACGAGGACCGTGGCGCGGTGGTCGCCGGCGAGCGCGTCGACCTCGGAGCCGACGTAGCGTCCCAGCTGCTCCAGGCGCACGAGGTCACGAGCCGGCTGTCGTTGAAAGAGGCCCCCGACGCCGAAGCGGACGCCCTCATGGACAGCGATAAGGCCTTTGAGGCGATCATCGTCCCGCCGGACTTCAGTGCCCGGATCCTGTGGGCGTACGGGTTGACGTCCACTAGAGAAGCGGCTCCAACCGTCCAGGTCGAGGCCAACCCCAGAGCAGGCTCGACAGGGGTGCAACTAGCTTCTGGCGTGGCGGAACCGGCCCTGGAGCAAGTTTCGACCGCCTTGGGCAAGAGCCTTTCGGAAGAAGCGGCGAGGCTCCATCGTTCACCACGCAGCGGGACCAACACGTCAGAACCCGTCACGGTTGTCGTGGGCGACTTCCGTTCGCTCCCGCCCGACTCGGCGCTCGGGCTCAGCGCCTTCTACATCTCGCTCCTGGCGCTCATGTGCGGGTTCCTCGGTGCCGTGCTGGTCAACTCGAGCGTCGACGCCGCACTGGGGTACGGCACAACAGAGGTCGGGCCGAGGTGGCGCCAGCGGCTGCCAGTGAACATCAGCCGATGGCAGACGCTCCTCGTGAAATGGTCGGTGGCGCTGCTTACCGTGCCCACGCTCACAGGCGTCCTCCTCCTGGTTTCGGTCGCGGTCCTTCACATGAACGCTCCCCACGCGGGTGTGCTGTGGACCTTCACGTCCTTCGCCGGGTTGGCGATCGCCGCCGGCACTTTGGCCCTCTTCGCCACCTTCGGCTCGCTCGGCCAGCTCCTGGCGATGCTGGTGTTCGTGTACCTCGCGCTCGCATCCTCAGGGGGCACGATCCCCGTGCAGGCGCTGCCCTCTTTCTTCCGTTTCACGGCCAGCTTCGAGCCACTTCGGCAGGTGCTCGGGGGCGTCAGGGCCATCTTGTACTTCAATGCTCAGGGGGACGCCGGTCTCGACCGAGGCTTTGTGCTCAGCGCCATCGGGCTCGCGCTCTGGATCGCTGTTGGGACCGTGGTCACCAAGTGGTACGACCGCAGAGGGCTGGACCGCCTCAATCGAGATGTCCTCGAGTTCATGCAACGGTCTGCTCGGGCCTATCTCGCGGGGACCCCAGGGCCAGAGCCAGCTCGGGTCGGCCGAGACCAAAGACCACGACCTGCAGGCGGTCCGGGGGTTGGTGGTGGCCAACCGCTCGGCAAAGGAAACCAAGACCAAGACGCCCAGCCAGATCGGCGGTACTCGGCTTCAGCGCCCAAGACGAGAGCCGCCAGCAAGTAAGGGTCCCTTTCCTCCCGTATGGTCGCCAAGAAAGCAGCCTCCGTATAGGACGTTCTGCGCTGCCCTGGCGTCACACCTGGCGTGGCTCGATGCCGAGAATGTGAACTTCGAAGTAGTGGCGCTCGAAAGCGTCTCGGTCTGTGGGCTGGCGGCAGAGGACCAAGAAGCGCCTCATGTGACGAACACTACGTCCAGCCGGGTGTCGCCACTTTCCATGGCTCGTGGCCCACTTCCAGTGGCCGGAAAGATTCGTCCCGAGAACCCGGCCTTGCATCCCAATGGCTTCTGCTGTAGACCACGGCCCACCGTCAGAGGTTAGGAGTGCCCATGACCTGAGTATCGGCACACCGATTGACGGGTCCTGTCAAGCAGCGAAACCATCAAAGGAGTCTTAGCCGTGAATGTTTCTTCTGGTGCGCCCGGGCGGCCTCGCTTCTCACGGCGCAGGCTCGCACCGACGGTGGCGGCGTGTGCGCTGGTGGTTGCGGGCCTTACCGGCGCTGCAGCACTGGTCCAAGCGTCCTCGGCGGGCGCGGCCACGCCGTCTTGCGGCCAGATGTGCATCGACGTCTACAGCGCCGTTTTCTCGACTAATGCCGTGCCAAGCCTCGTCCTTGACTCGCTCGGCCAGGGTCAAGCTACGGGCACTCCCATCGTGGTGCTTGGCGCCACCAATACGAACCCGGGGGAAGACTTCACGGCTTTCAACGAAGGTCATGTGAGCGACTTTATTGAAGCGGACATCATGAACCCCGGGATGAGCGCCTACGACAACTACATCGCCGTCGAAATCGAGTACACGCCCTTTGGCGCGCCCACGGGCGAGTGCGTCGGCGTTCCGGCTGCACCCAGCAACGGGACGCCCGTTGGGCTCCAACCGTGCGGAGTCAGCGCGCAGACACTATGGATCCAGGTTACCTCTTCGCCCTTCTCTGGGCTTTTCCCGCTTGTAAGCGGAGCGACCGACACGAGCTTCTCGGACCCCTACGTGCTCACGTACAGGCTCAACCCGTCGTTGCAGCTGGATACGGAACAGCTCGAGAACCCCAGTGGCCAAGCTCCGCTCAACCAGTTGTGGGGCGCGGCCTTCGGCCAACCCACAGGCCCCACGGAGACAATCGCCTCACCACCCAACGGCCAGACCTACAGGGTCGGCCAGTCGGTCGCGACGAGTTTTAGCTGCACCGACAGTAGCTCCGGGACAGGCATAGCTTCTTGCACCGACTCGAACGGCTCCACCACGGGGACGGGGCAGCTCAACACCTCGACCCCCGGGGAATTCACCTACAGCGTGACTGCCGTGAGCGAGGACGGCCAGACGACCACTTGGGCCATTGTGTATTCGGTGGCCACCCCCCCGACCGCGACGATCTCGTCGCCCCCGAACGACGGTACGTACACGGTCGGCCAGTCGGTGCCGACCACTTTCTCGTGCGCAGACAGCACCTACGGCCCAGGTATTGCTTCTTGCGAGGACTCCAACGGTGCGACTTCGGGGACTGGGGCCCTCAACACCTCGATGCTCGGGAACTTCACCTACACGTTGACTGCAACCAGCACTGACGGCCAGATAGGCACTGCCAGCATCAGCTATACGGTTGTGCCGCCGGCACCCAGTGTCACCTCGCTCGACCCGGCCTCGGGGTCAAGCGCGGGCCAGCGCTACCTTGAGATCTTCGGGTCGAACCTCTCCCCCGGGACGGGGACGTGCCTTTGGTACGAGGGCAACGGCTGCCCTGGCATAACCGTCGACGTAGACGGCAACCCCGCATTTGTTATCTATGGTTCTCCGACAGAGCTCTTGGTCCTAACGCCGGCAGGCGCCCTTGGCCCGGCCCCAGTTACGGTGACCGTGGCCAGCCAGACCTCGTCTGCGACGTCGGGCTCCACGTACACCTACAACTAATCCTGAAACAAGTGTTCGCCAACTGATAGTCGGCTGGAGCCGGGCTTTGGGTGCTGATGGGGCGACGCGAGCGATCTGGGACGACTGCCGCGAGAGCAGCTCAGAGGCAGTATAGCCCTAAAAAAGGGTAGCCACGGAGAGTGAGCCGGCCTGTAGGCGGGGTTGTGGAACCGCCGCCCCCATGACCTGGGCCGAGCCTCATAGATGTGTTCTGAGCTTGAGTTTTACTGATGGCGGGTAACACGGCGTATTGGCTGGTGACAACTCGTTAGGGCACGGATGTGGCACGCCCGAGTCATCGGGGCGGCACCAAAAAGCCCGACAACCCCCGTGTTGCGTGGGGCCTCGGTACTCCCGGCCGCGGCCGGTCGCGACAAACCTCTTATCGCCACGCAAGGTCCAACCTGTCGTCCGCCAGCGCCCCGGTCCGCGCGATCGGCTTCGCCTTCGGGCGCCTATGCGGATTGCGCCGGGTTAGTGACCCCTGAAGAGGCACATGAAGACTCTCGCCCGCTGTCGCGGGTCCTGCACACCTTGATAGCGACCTTGACGGCAACCTTGACGCGCCAGCGCTCGCGCGCCTTGCCGATTGACCAGGACGGCCCCCGAGCTGGGCGCCAGCTCGAGCATCGAACAGATGCAAATGTGTCACGGCCGACGGCCCGCTCGCGGGACGGCGGGTCCCTTCCCCATTTGGCGGCCCGGTGGCACGGGCGGAGAGGTCAGGGAAGTAGCTCGAAGGCTTGGGCGTGGCGAGGCCGGACGACCCGAAAGTCGCGGTGGTTCAAGGTGGCGATG